>JAJRVF010000153.1 GCA_024277395.1 Campylobacterales bacterium | reverse complement strand
CCAAATAATTTGGAATTTCAGGCTCTTCATGAGGTTTTTTTCCAATACCGTGACCGCAAAATCCACGAAGCGGTACAAAACCCCGTCCTTCAATAAACTGCTCTAAAATATAAGAAAGCTCTTTAAAACGCATCCCCTCTGCAATGCTGTCAATAGCATGATACAGTGTATCTTTAGAGCAGGCAATCAAAGCTTCATCTTTCGTACTAATAGCTCCTACGCCTACCGTAATGGCAGCATCCCCGTAATATCCTTCGTACTCCGTACCAATATCAAAACCGATAATATCGCCCTCTTGCAAAGCATACTCTGTTGGAATACCGTGAATAATAACCTCATTTAAAGAGCAGCAAACACTATTGGGAAAGCCATACAGCCCTTTAAACGAAGGTTTGGCACCCTGAGCAATAATGTACGCTTCTGCCATAGCATCAAGCTCTTTGAGTGTCATTCCGACTTTGGTGTTGTCTTTAAGAAGCTGGAGTGCGCCGGCAACAATTTTGTTGGCGGCGCGAAGTTTTTCTATCTCTTGAGGTTTGCGAAGCGCAATCGCCATATTTACAGACCAACCGCGCTAATGGTTTGATACTTGCTCATGTAAATTTGAGCCTCAATTTTTCGCATCGTATCGAGTGCCACCTGCACGACAATGAGCACGGCAGTACCGCCAAAGAAAAAGGGAACTCCTACACCCTTAATGATCATAAACGGCAAGGTTGCTACCAAGCCCAGATAAATGGCACCGGTAATAGTCAGGCGCGATGCCGTCTCATTTAAAAATTCGCTGGTTGAATTTCCGGGACGTACGCCCGGAATAAATCCGCCCTGACGCTTGAGGTTATCGGCAATATCTTTAGCATTAAAGGTTATCGAAGCATAGAAAAATGCAAAAAACACTACAAATAGAAATGTTAAAAAGTTGAAAAAATAACCGTTGGGGCTCAGCACATCAGCAATGGACTGAATCATCGGATTGGTACTGCTGGAGAGTACCGTCATGGGAAACATTAAAATTGCTGAGGCAAAGATAACCGGAATAACCCCCGAAAGGTTCACTTTGACCGGAATATAGTTCATGACCCGTTTGTTTTGATTTTGCATCATTGTCTTTTTGGCATAAGTTACCGGAATACGGCGCTCTCCCAACTCGACATAGATAATAATGAATACCGTCACTAAAATCAGTGCAATAATAAACAGTAGCGTCAAAAAGCTCATTGCACCGGTGTTAATCATTGTAATACTCTGCCCGATAGCACTCGGAATGGCCGAGACAATACCCGCAAAGATAATAAGAGAAATACCGTTGCCCACACCACTTTGTGTAATCATCTCGCCAATCCACATCAGCAGCATGGTGCCGGCTAACATGGAGACGGCTGCGAGTAGAATAAAGGTGTTGTGATCAACCAAAATAGCACTGCTGCCGTCTTGTCCGGTTAAACTTTGCAGGCCAATACTGACACCCACCGCCTGAACCAGCGTAATGGCAATCGTAGCATAACGAATAATCTGCATATATTTCTGCATGCCGTCACGCTCTTTTTTCATCTGACCCAGTGCCGGAAATGTTGCTGCTAAAAGTTCCATAATAATTGAAGCCGTAATGTAAGGCATAATACCAAGAGAGATAATAGAGAGGCGCTCAACTGCATTACCGCTGAACATATTCATAAGACCCAGTGCATCATTGGCATGCGTATCAAAAAATGAAGCAATAATAGATGCATCGACTCCCGGTACCGGCACATATGCCAGCAACCGGTAGAGGAAAAGAAAGCCAACTGTAATTAAAATCTTATTTACAAGTTGCTGATTCACAATTAATTTCCTGTGGTTGTAACGTTATCGTCTTTAATTTTTGAAGCAAGCGCTTTCGCCGATGCTCCAACCAGTTTCACACGAGTTACGGATTTGTTGAGCTTGTGAACATCACGAATAGTTGCCATTGTGATCTCCTCCAGCTCTGCTACGACTTTAATCTTCTCAACATTAATCACATACGGTTTAATATTACGAGAGAAAAAACCGATTTTTGGCAGACGCTTGGCAAGTTGCATCTGTCCCCCCTCAAAATTTCGCTTACGCTTGTAGCCGGTTCGAGATTTCTGACCGTTTTGTCCACGGGCGGCAGTTTTACCCCAACCGCTTCCCTGCCCGCGACCGACGCGTTTGCGTGAGTGGGTCGAACCCGCTGCCGGACTTAAATTTTCTAATGCCATAATCTATCCTTTCAGACTTGCAAGTGCTTCAACTGTCGCACGTACAACCGTATTTGGATTATTCGAACCCAAAGATTTGGTTAAGATATCTTGAACTCCCGCGAGCTCAAGAACAGGACGCATTGCACCGCCTGAGATAATTCCCGTACCTTCAGAAGCCGGTTTTAAAAGAACACGACTCGCATTATATTTATACTCAATATCATGCGAGATTGTCGTTCCTTTGATTTTTACAGTTGTCAAGTTGTTAAATGCATTCTCTACCGCTTTTTTAATAGCATCGGGAACTTCCTTGGCTTTACCGGTACCGTAACCTACAGTTCCGTTTTTATCGCCCACAACAACCAATGCTGTAAAGCGGAAACGACGTCCGCCCTTGACAACTTTTGTGACACGACCGATGTTTACGATCGATTCTTCAAAGTCTTCTTTGTTAATTTCCATCATCGATCCTTAAAACTTGATTTCATTGGCACGGAGTGCTTCTGCAAATGCAGCAATAACACCGTGATATTGGTAACCGTTACGATCAAAATAGATCGCTTCAATACCGGCACCTTTAAGTGTTGCAGCAAAGGCTTCACCCAATTTTGCAGCATCTTCTTTGTTGGCCTTTAGCCCTAATACTTTTGAACTGATCGCTGCTACGGTATTATTTGCTGTATCATCAATCGCCTGAACGCTTAAGTAGCGATTGGAACGAAAAATAGACACCCGCGGTTGCGATGCCGTACCACTGATATGCTTACGGATACGACGTTTGCGCTGAATACGGCGAGCCATTTTAGCTTTTAAATTTTTTGCTGTCATCTTATCCCCTATTTTCCGGCAGTTTTACCGGCTTTACGCACGATATGCTCATCTATATACTTCACGCCTTTACCCTTGTACGGTTCTGGCGGACGGAAGGCACGGATCTCAGCAGCCGCTTGACCGACAACTTGATTGTCAATACCTTTTAAAGTAATGACATTCTTCTCAACTGATGCTTCAAGACCTTCTGGAAGCTCATAGTTAATATCGTGAGAATGTCCCAGCTGCAAATTAAGTACTTTGCCTTTGACTGCAGCACGATAACCGACACCGTTAATCTCTAACTGTTTTGTGTAACCTGTTGTTAAACCGGTAATGATATTTGCACTCAAAGCACGGTAGGTTCCCCAAAACGCTCTGTCTTGTTTGGTTTCAGATTTAGGAGAAAAGGTCAAGGTGTTATCTTCAAAAGTAATACCAACATTGCCTTTAGTGTCCAAAACGCGTCTGTTTTTACCTTTTTCAAAAGTAATAACGACACCCTCAACACTCACTTTGACATCTGATGGAATTGAAATAGGTTTTTTACCAATACGACTCATAATCTATCTCCCTACCATACTGTACAAAGGACTTCGCCGCCAACGCCAAGCTCATAAGCTTTATCGTTAGGAAGAACACCTTGTGAAGTTGAAACAATAATCGTACCGTAACCGTTTGTAAAGCGCTTAACATCTTCTTTGCCTTTATAGACACGACGCCCCGGCTTAGAGACACGCTTCATCTCATTAATTACAGTACGACCATTTTCATCATACTTTAATACCACATTGATCGTTTTTTTATTACCGTCTTCAATAACATTAAAACTCTCAATATACCCTTTGTCAGCTAAAATGCCGACAACCGCTTCAACCGACTTTGAATGCATTAGAGTTGTGACGTCTAATTTTCGCATTGCAGCATTACGAATACGTGTCAACGAATCCGAAATTAAATCATTTATCATTTTTCTTCCTTGCTAATAGCTAGTAGTTTCGTGTTGTTACCAACTTGACTTTCTAACACCCGGGATCAATCCCTCATTTGCCATTTTTCTAAAACAGATACGACAGATACCAAAATCACGAAGAACAGAGTGTGGACGACCACAGATCTGACACCGTGTGTATCCACGTACTTTAAATTTTGGAGTACGCGCCGCTTTTGCAATCATTGACTTTTTAGCCATCTTCTCTTCCTTTTGTAAATGGTACGCCTAAGGCTTCAAGAAGCGCAAAGCCTTCTTTGTCGGAATCTGTTGTAGTTACTACAGTAATATTCATGCCGTGAATCTGCATAATCGAATCATACGTTACTTCGGGGAAAATCAACTGCTCAGTCAAACCGAAATTGTAATTACCGCGTCCGTCAAAGCCGTTACGCGGAATACCGCGAAAGTCTTTCATACGAGGCAATGCGATCGCAATAAGACGATCCATAAACTCATACATTTTATCGCCGCGCAATGTCACCTTGACACCAACCGGCATCCCTTCACGTACTTTAAATCCCGCAACGGATTTTTTAGCATAAACCACGGTTGCATGTTGACCGGCAATGGTACTGATTGTTTCTTGAATGTTCTGAATCAGTTTGTTGTCTTTCATTGCAAAACCGGCACCCACGCTAATGATTACTTTCTCAAGGGCAGGAATCTGCATGATGTTTTTAATCCCTAAAGACTCTTGAATTTGAGGCTTTAATGCAATATATTTATCTTTTAGTCGTGCCATAAATTATGCCTCCACTTTACGTACGTTTGAAACATCGATAGGCATCTCTTTGTTTGCAAACCCACCTTTTGGATTTTCTTCAGTTGGTTTTATTGCTTTTTTTGCAATTTTACAACCCTGAACGATGACTTTGTTTCTCTTTGGCATAACGGCAATCACTTCTGCTTTTGTGCCCTTGTCGTCACCGGCGATAATCTCAACGGTATCGCCTTTTTTGAAATTAAACTTTGCCATTACACCACCTCCGGAGCTAGTGATACAATTTTCATAAAACCGGCATAACGTACTTCGCGACCGACAGGACCGAAAATACGTGTACCGATTGGTTCCTTTTTTGCATCAAGAATCACTGCGGCATTGTCGTCAAAACGAATTAAAGAGCCATTTTCACGCTGCACTTCTTTATGCGTACGAACCACAACAGCTTTAACAACCTGACCTTTTTTTACTTTACCGGTTGGAATTGCTTTTTTGACGGAAGCAACAATAACATCGCCGACAGAAGCATAGCGACGCTTTGAGCCGCCCAGTACTTTAATACACATGATCTCTTTGGCACCCGTATTATCCGCAACGTTTAAACGTGTAAAACTCTGGATCATGACTGAGCCCCTTTTAGCACGTTTTTGAGTCGAAATGACTTGGTTTTAGATAACGGACGACATTCAACTGCAACAATTTCATCGCCAACTTTCAACTCATTACGCTCATCATGTACCAGGTACTTTTTAAAGCGCTTTACAACCTTATGGTAACGCGGGTGCATTACACGACGCTCTACAACAATAGATGCTGTTTTATCGCCTGAAATCTTCACTACATTACCTTGGATTTCACGTTTATGTGTCATCAACCGCCCCTTACTTAGCAGCGCTTAGCGCTGTATTGATACGTGCAATTGTCTTTTTAACATCACGAAGCTCGCTCGTGTTGGTCAACTGCATCATCTTTTGTTTGATTTTCAAAGTGAAAAGTTCCGTCTTTTTCTCCTTGAGCATGCCTTGAAGGTCTGCTACGCTCTTGTCTGTCAAATCAGAATATTTCATTGCTCATCTCCTGTGTGACAATTTTCGTTTTGAATGGTAACTTGTGCATTGCTAATGTTAACGCTTCACGCGCCAAGGTTTCAGATACACCGCCCATTTCAAAAATAATTCGTCCCGGTTTCACATTCATAACCCATTTTTCAACAGGCCCTTTACCTTTACCCATACGGGTTTCAAGAGGTTTTGCCGTTAACGGTTTTGCAGGAAAGACGCGAATCCAAATCTTACCTTGACGTTTAATATGGCGCGTAGATGTAATACGCGCCGCCTCAATTTGGCGTGATGAAATACGGCCGGCCTCTGTTGCTTTTAGCGCAATATCGCCAAAGGCAATCGTATGGCCGCTACGCGCTTTCCCACGATTACGACCTTTCATCATTTTACGATATTTTGTTCTTTTTGGCATTAACATGATTATTCAGCCTTTCCGCTTGTATCGCGTCGAGGAGCACGTTTGGCACGACGCTCTGATTTTTCTTCTTTGACTTCGGCAGGAACTCCTTTTGCCAATACCTCACCTTTAAAGATCCATACTTTAATACCAATGATTCAGTATGTAGTCTGTGCCTCGGCAAAACCGTAATCAATTTTGGCACGAAGCGTATGAAGCGGAACACGTCCTTCCAGATACCACTCGGTACGTGCCATCTCTGCACCGCCAAGACGGCCGGCAACAGCAATTTTAATACCTTTGGCACCGGAGCGCTGTGCTCCTTGCATTACTTTCTTCATGGCACGGCGAAAAGCAATACGACGCTCTAGCTGTGTTGCCACATTTTCAGCTACAAGTTGCGCTGATGCCTGAGCTTTTTTCTCTTCTTTAATATTGACAGAGATGTCTTTGCCGATAAGAGATTTCAACTTGTTTTTCAACTTCTCAATGTCCGCACCTTTCTTACCGATGATAACACCCGGACGTGCAGCAACAATGGTGACACGAAGACGTTTGACGGTACGCTCAATGATGATGTTTGCCACACCAGCGTAGTAGAGCTCTTTTTTTAAGAATGTACGGATTTTGTAATCTTCACCCAAATTTGCCGGTGCATTTTTAAAATTCGGATACCAGCGGCTCTCCCAGTTACGGTTGATGCCAAGGCGAAGACCGATAGGATTAACTTTATGACCCATAATTATTTGCCCTCTACTTCTACTAAAATATGTGCTGTTGGTTTACGAATTCCCGATGCCATGCCACGAGCACGTGGACGAAAGCGCTTGAGAACCGGACCGTTGTCAACACGACACGATTTTATGACACAGTCTTCTGCTTCTTCACCGCTGTTGGCTACGGCAGATGCCACAACTTTAGCAATGATTTTTGCCGCTTTATTAGGAGTGAATTCTAAAGCTGCCAGTGCCTCTTCAGCATTCATTCCTTGAATTTCGCGTGCAATAAGACGTGATTTGATCGGGGATACACGGATAAATTTCAATAATGCTCTAGCCATGATTACCCCACCTTCTTCTGAACCGAGCCTTTATGACCCTTGAATGTACGCGTTGGTGCGAATTAACCAAGTTTATAGCCAATATGGTTCTCTGTAATAAAAACAGGAACAAATTGACGACCGTTATGAACATTTAACGTCAGCCCGATCATCTCCGGAAGAATTGTAGAACGACGTGACCATGTTTTAATTGGCTTTTTGTTGTTTTCCTCTTTCGCTTTGAGTACTTTTTTCATTAAGTGATCATCGACGAATGGACCTTTTTTTACTGAACGAGCCATATTAACCTACCCTTTTAGCATTTGGTTTACGACGTGTAATAATAAGTTTATCACTTGCTTTCTTACGACGTGTTTTTGCACCCTTAGTCGGTTTACCCCATGGAGTAACTGGGTGACGACCTGAGTTTGTTTTACCTTCACCACCGCCGTGCGGGTGATCAATCGGGTTCATTGCCGAACCGCGTGTTTGAGGACGAATACCCAAGTGACGTTGACGACCGGCTTTGGCAATAACAATGTTGGCAAATTCTTCATTTCCAACAGTCCCTACCGTCGCTAAACACTCACCAAGAATATAACGCATTTCAGATGACGGAAGACGCAATGACACATACTTGCCGTCACGTCCCATAATCTGAGCGCTGCCTCCGGCAGAACGCACCATTTGACCGCCTTTACCCGGCTTTAATTCAATATTGTGTACCAAAGTACCCACGGGAATGTTTTTAATCTTCATGGCATTACCCGATTTGATATCAAGTCCCGACTCTGCCGATTCAATCACATCACCGACTTTTAAACCTTTGGGCTGAAGCACATAGCGCTTCTCGCCATCTGCATACGTAATCAGTGCAATGCGACAGTTACGGTATGGATCGTACTCAATCGCTGAAACGGTACCGGGAATATTAAACTTGTTGCGTTTAAAATCAATGATACGGTACAGTTTCTTAGCACCTGCTTGCTTGTGGCGTGATGTGATGCGTCCGTTATTGTTACGTCCTGCATGCGCAGGAAGTTTTACAAGAAGAGATCGCACCGATGCTTTTGCTGTAATATCCGAGCTGTCGACATTGGTATAAAAACGACGACTCGGTGTTATTGGTCTGTATGTTTTAATTGCCATAATTACACCGCCAAACTTTCAATTTGTGCACCCTCAGGCAACTTGACATAGAACTTTTTAAAGTTGTTCTGTCTGCCTGCAACACCGCGAAAACGTTTTACTTTTCCCGCTTGGTTCAATGAGTTAATACGTGTCGGAACAATACCGAAATACTCACGAAACACCTCTTTAAGACCGGTCTTTGTCATACGAGGAGAGGTCTGCACAACGACAACACCCTCTTCTTGAAGACCCAGTGTCTTTTCTGTATAGATAATTGATTTAATATCTGTAATATCTGCCATTACTTAGCCTCACTTACAAGATTTTCCCATACAGCTTTTTCCATCACTACCGAGCGATAGGTTGCTGCCAAGAATGCATTCAGTTCGTTCTCTTCAATCAGATAGGTTTTCTGAATATTACGAAATGCCAAAAATGTCTTTTCATCAATAATTGATTTCACGAACAGTGCATCACGCGTACCGATCTTTTCAAACAATGCCTTAGCATCTTTGGTTTTACCCGAAGCCACCTCAATGCTCTCGACAATAAAAAGTTTGCCCTCTTTAGCTAAAGCATCCAGAGCAAATTTTAATGCCAGTTTTTTCTGTTTTTTGTTCACTTTTTGGTCATAGTTACGATTGGCACGAGGACCAAACGCAATACCGCCGCCTACCCAGATAGGAGAACGATTTGAACCGGCACGAGCACCGCCGCGACCTTTTTGTGCCCACGGTTTTTTACCGCCGCCGCTGACGTCGGAACGGCTTTTTGTCGATGCCGTATTGGCACGAATGCCTGCCTGATATGATTTCACATACAAATACAGATTATGCGGATTAATGCCTGAAAAGCTCTCCGGCAGTGCTACCTCAGATGTTTTTTCAAAATTTTCATTTAGTACAATTGCGCTCATTATTTAACAACCTTTACACGACCTAGTGCACCGTTAGGACCCGAAACCGATCCGGCAACTGCCAGCACACCGTTTTCAGCGTCAAAAGAGATGATTTTGTTCTTTACAGTCACTTGTTCGTTACCGTATTGCCCTGCCATCTTCTTTCCTTTCATAACACGACCCGGCCACTCGGCATTACCGATAGAACCGGTACGACGACCGAATCGGTGACCGTGAGAAGCGGGACCGCCGCCAAAATTCCAACGTTTTACCGGACCGGCAAAACCGCGACCTTTAGTATTGAAAGTCGTTTTAACAACACTGGCTTCATTTAACGGTGCCACATCAAGATCACCCGCTTCGGTATTGGCAACGTTCATGGTTGCAAAACGATTGAACTCTGCAGAGAGGCTATACTTCTTCTGTTGGCCTTCAATTGTTTTGTTCATTTTTTTGCCGTTGCTATACGCTACAATTGCTGTACCGTCGTTCACTTCACACACTTTAACCTCTACTATTTTGAGCAGTGTTACAGGAGTACTCGGTACGCTGATGGTACGTGTCATACCAATTTTTTCAACAATATATTCCACTGTTTACTCCTAATTGTCCATAGAGCGAACTTCGACATCCACTTCCGGCGCTAAATCTAATTTCATTAATGAATCGACGGTATCCGGGGTTGCCGATACAATGTCGATTAAACGTGCATGCATACGAATCTCAAACTGCTCACGAGAATCTTTGTTGACGTGAACCGATTTGAGAACCGTATATTTACGAATTTTGGTTGGCAAAGGGATCGGTCCGCGAATTTCTGCACCGGTACGCTTTACAGCTTCAACAATAGATGCTACTGAACGATCGAGTACACGATGATCGTAAGCTCTAAGTTTCAAACGAATTTTTTCCATACTTTTTTCCTTATAAAGAACTCGTTAGATCACTGTCTAACTATAAAAGGGAGCGGAATTATAGCCAAGAACAGCTCTATATTCAAGGTTTTTAGGGGTAAAAATGAGTTTTGTCATTATTTTATTTCCTTTTAGAAAGGAAATG
>JAJRVF010000152.1 GCA_024277395.1 Campylobacterales bacterium | reverse complement strand
TTCTGTTGATTCTGTTGATTCTGTTGATTCTGTTGATTCTGTTGATTCTGTTGATTCTGTTGATTCTGTTGATTCTGTTGATTCTGTTGATTCTGTTGATTCTGTTGATTCTGTTGATTCTGTTGATTCTGTTGCTGCATCTTTTTAAGTGCCTCTTTGACTCGCTCTAGGTTCTCACGCGTTTGAACATCATCACGAAGTCTGAGTGCCTTCTCGTAACTTTCTTTTGCCTTTTTAAGTGCATCGGGCGTACCCTCTTTGGCATAACTGTTCCCCAAATTGTGTAGCGCGTTATATTTAAGCATCGTATCTCCGCCCGTAACTTTTTGGTACATCTGCTGTGCCTGCTTATAGTTCCCCTCCTTATAGAGAGCGTTGGCACTGTTGTAATATGCCTGTGCATCATCAGTTCGTTTGGCATACTCCTCATAAAGCGCACGACTTTTATCATACTCTTGCGCCTCATAACTGCGCTTGGCCTCATCTAAGAGTTTAAAATCCATCAATCGGGCATATGTCGGCGCTACCGTTGTCAAAAGTAGCGCTATCAAAACGACATTGGGCATCGCCACCGTTTTGCGCTTGCTCATGGAACTTGTTGCAATGAGAAACAACAGCATTGCCAGACCCAAAGGGTAGTAAAAAAGCGGAATGTACTGCACAATCTCCTCCTCTTTTAAAGTCCTGCGTTCTGTTTTAGCATGCATCTCGCTTATCATCGCCTCAACATCCTCATGCGAACTCACGGCTTCAACATACGAACCGCCGGTCTGCAATGCCAAGTCGGCAATATTCTCATTTAAACGGGTTAAAATAATATTGCCGTTGTGTTTGACATAACCGCCGTGGCGCACATCAACAATGGGAACCCCCTTGTGTTTTCCGATTCCCAAAACAAAGATCTTGATTCCTTTCTCTTTCGCATAGGCAATTGCTTCGGAAAAATCACGCGCATCGCCGCCGTCACTCAAAATCAGCAGGTTCTTCTTCTTGTTTTTTTGCAGTAAGTTTGCCGCAGAAAAAAGCAGCTGCGTAAAATCAGTTCCTTTTTCGGTAATAGAGTCGGTATTGAGCTGTTTGACCAGAAACGCTACTGAAGCATGATCAAAACTCAAAGGACTCACCAAGTAGGCATTTTTTGCAAATGCCATCACACCAATGCGCTCTTGAGGTGATTGTTCTAAAAGATTCAAGATTTTCTGTTTCGCCAGATCCAACCGGTTGGGGTAAACATCTTCTGCCAACATAGAGTCGGAAATATCAAGAGCAATCATAATGTCGGCACTTTTTGCTTCTACCTGCACTTTTGCCCCCTCGATGGCAGGTCCTGAGAGGGCAATAACCAACAGTACCATCATGACTAAAAAAAGAACGTTCCGTACTTTGACAGAGAGCGAATGTCCACTCACGTAGAGTTTTTCAAGCACCTCCTCACTAAAAAAGTGAGCCTGCTGTTCTTTCTGCGTTAGAATAAAATAGAACAGTATTAAAATAATAGGCAAAAGCCATAAAAACTGAGGATGTAAAAAAATCATTTCCAGCCCCTTTTATTTCGAATAAAAACATAGAGCAACAGCGCAATAAAAGCGATAAACAGCGGCAAGTAGTAATAATAACTTTTGTGGCTGTAGCTGTCGGTTTTAATTTCCGATTTTTCCAGCGTATCTATCTGCTTGTAGATCGCTTCAAGTTGCGAAACACTCACGGCTCCGTATGCTTTTCCCCCTGTTTCATCGGCAATTTTTTGCAACACGGCACCGTTATATTCACGAGGCGATCCAATACCGATGGTATACACTTTCACCCCCTCTTTTTTCGCTAAATCAATCGCAGTTTGCAGGCTTATTTTGGAGTCACTGGTGTTAAAGCCATCAGTCAGCAAGATGGCAATTTTTGTTTTGGCTTTAGAGTCTTTAAGCAGATTGACCGACTGTGCCAAGGCCTCATACAAGGCGGTGAATTTTCCCGCCATGCCAATATAGAGCTGTGATACAACTCGTGTGAGTATGTTATGATCATACGTCAATGGTGAGGCAATAAAAGAGAACGCACCAAAAACAACAATACCAAGATTATCATTTTCACGATTCTTTATAAAATCATTAACAATATTTTGTACGGCATAAAATCGTGTTGCCAAGACATTGTCAGGATCAAACCCTCGGGCACTCATGGAGTTGCTCGTATCAAGTACCAAAGCAATATCACGCCCCATTTTCGGCTTGACATCGAGTTCAATATCTTTCACCGGTGACATCAGCGCCACAATCATCATGGTAATACCGAGCCATTTCAAAAAAAGCAGCAGTTTGGATTTGGAGACACTCTGCTGTAAAAATGATGCCGTATGCGGAAAGTAGAGCGAAGGCAACTTCATCTTGCATAGCGCTTCACATGCCAAAAAGATAAAAAGAACAAAGGCAAGCTTGGGAAATTCAAAATACAGACCCTCAAACATCGATCATTCCCAAATAAATTTTAAAGTATGATTTAGTCTCGGCATCAAGGGCATCAACCTCTTTTTTGTATTTGTATGGCGCTAAACGTGAAAGCAGGTTATCATACACTTCTTTGTTGCGCGGCGTATCGTCTGCAAAAAGATACCCGTACTTGGTAATATCATATGCCGCACGTTTAGGGTCGCCAAAGGTGATGTTTTTCAGTGCCCTATAGGCATCTTTGCGACGGTTTTCGCGCTTACGGCGCTTCATAAACAGATAAAGAAGATAGCCCACTCCTGCAAGAAACAGAAGCACTGCTGCAATCAGCACGACAAAAAGCACAAACGAGTTGTCACTGACATCAACAAGCGGTTTAATATCATGCAAAGGTATATCTAAGGATTGCGTCTGCATTATCTCCCCTCAAAAAGGCGACGCAGCTGGACGCCGGCAAGATCATCGGTATAAATTTTACAAAAGCGGATCTGATCTTTTTTAAAACGCTCAAACAGTTGTCGATCGTGCTGCTTGACTTTTGCTTCGTACGCTTTAATGCTGCTGCTGTTAAAATCGCCCTCAAGCGTTCGGTTGGTTTCAGGATCAACCAATGATGCAAACCCCATGGGCGGAGGATGCTCTTCGAGACGGTCACGTACCACGACAGCAAGCACCTCATGTTTACGTGCAAGCAGCTTCAAATCAGGAATATCAAAAAAATCGGCAACAATGATGATGAGCGATTTTCGCCGTACCCGTTTGTATAGCGTCTGTGCCATAAGCCTATAGTCAGCCTGCTTGCCCAAGGCATCAAAATCTAAAATATTTTCGACACCTGTCTGAATGCTAAAGAGCCGCTTGGTCGGTTTGGTCACGCTATAAAGCTTGTCGGCAAAGGTAAAAGTACTTAAGAGATCGCCATTGTGCAGTACTGCGTAGCCGCTAAGTGCCGTAATTTCAGCAATCAGCTCTTGCTTGAACTTTTTCGATCCGAAATGGACACTGCCGTTGAGCATGGAGGCAATCACCACATTCAGCTCACGCTCTTCACGAAAAATCTTAATATAGGGCTGTTGCATTTTTGCCGTAATATTCCAGTCAATATGACGAATATCATCACCGGGCATATACTCACGCAATTCAATAAAATCATATCCCTCCCCGTGGAAACGGGAAGGGTTGTTGCCGACCATCTCACTAAAGACCTGACGACGTGCGCGTACCAGGATTTTTTGCAGTGTTGACATTACGGAATCGGTACGGCTTTAAGCACTTTTTCAATAATAGCATCAGTCGTCACCCCTTCGGCCTCCGCCTCATAGGTCAGGACAATACGATGACGCATCAACTCTTTAATAATATAGGCAATATCCACCGGTGTGACATAATCTTTACCGCGTAACAGCGCCATTGCTTTTACCGCTTTAAAGGTATCAATACTCACCCGCGGTGAAGCGCCAAACTGAATATAACCCTCCAGTTCTTCAAGACCGTAGGCTTTAGGATCGCGTGTAGCACTCACAAGTTCAATAATATAGGCTTCTACCTCAGCATCAATATGCACCGCTTGTACCGCCTCTTGAATCTGAGTAATCTCTTCAGGGGTGACGACCGCCGCAATGGTCTCACTCTTATTGTTGGCAATACGCCGTGCAATCTCCAGCTCTTCTTCTTTAGTGTTGTAGCCTACGGTGAGCTTTAGCATAAACCGATCGAGTTGTGCCTCGGGAAGCTGGTAGACACCCTCTTGCTCAATGGGGTTCTGTGTTGCCATTACAAAAAACGGCGGTGGCAGTTTAAAACTCTCGTCACCAATAGTAATTTGACGCTCTTGCATCACCTCAAGCAGTGCCGATTGTACCTTGGCCGGTGCACGGTTAATCTCATCGGCAAGAAGAAGGTTTGTAAAGATAGGACCCTGTTTGATTTTAAATGCATTATGCTGCGGATCATAAATCTCAGCACCTAAAATATCTGAAGGGAGCAGATCGGGAGTGAACTGCACCCGCTTAAAATCCAAGCCCAAACTTTTTGACAGAGCATTAACCGTTGTGGTCTTGGCAAGTCCTGGAATCCCCTCAATAAGAATGTGTCCTTCACAAAACAGTCCGATTAAGAGGGAGTCAATCATCTTCTCTTGACCCACCACCACTTTGGCAACTTCAGATTTAATAGCTTCTATTTTCGTAACCATTATAACTCTCTTTTATTAAGTATAAAATTATAACTTATTAACAACCAATAAAAAGGAAATCACACCGTCTCCGTGCGCTTTAATGCCTCTTTTTTTGCCGCTCTCAGAGAGATCTTCTCTAGCTCCAGTGCAGTAATAATATCGTCGTAAATAGCGCTGTCCGTGGCAATGAGATAGACGCTGAGCGCTTGAGGCGTACGACAGTGCCGAATACCCCTACGGATATCGTGACTTTTTTGTGACGCTTTTGATGCATGCTTCGGCCATAGCCATGCGTCAATACGGTACAGCAGCAAAAATATCCTCTCAATCCAAGGATGCCGCAGGTAACGTCCCAACAAAAATCCGAAAACAAAGAGAGCAAACGCACTCAAAATCCAACTCTGCTCTTCGTGCGGCGGCACTGCTTCTTTAGACACATTATCCAGCAGTGCGTCACTACGGTACGCGGGAGTAACCGTTACGCTTAAAGGCACTGTTGCAAGACGTTCGATATGTTGTTTGGAGAGACTCCAGTATGGCTGCTGTAACGAAGGAATCTCATAATTTTCATATGCAACAACAGCGAAATGCTGCGTTACTCTTCCGCGATAGCCCTGCGCCGTCAATTCCAATGCATACTCGGGCTTCTCTGCGAATACGGTTGCATTGGGGATGTTCAACTCAAAAGGCTCTGTCTGCTGCAAGTTACCCACTCCTTCGAGCGTAACGCTCAGATGCAGCGGTTTATAAGCATAAGCCGTCGTCGTATCGGTATGAAGCGATAGGTTCATTTCACCGACAAGCGCTGAAGGAGAGGATTTTACATGTAAATGCAATGGAGGCAAAGTGACCAACGTGCTCTCAAAAGAGAGATCTTC
>JAJRVF010000013.1 GCA_024277395.1 Campylobacterales bacterium | reverse complement strand
TTTTTGCATGCTGAAAAAAATTCTCTTAAAATCAAACGCCCTTAAACCGGTGTCAGCTTCCATTTGCCATGCTCATCTTGCGGCAGTTCTTTGATGAGTTGTTGCTCAATCATGTAACCCAGACCAATGGAGACATATTTTTTCAATGTTTCTGTATCACATGAAGCTTTTCGCTCATTATCGGGATAGTTAGCAACAATATCGTTAATATCCAAAGGCGTCGATACACTCTTAAATACCGTCATAATCTCACCGCTCAACTCTAATTGCAACTTTTGAATTCCTTTTTGCATGGCTTTGGTCTTCCGCTTGTCAATGGAATTTTGTCCCATAATTATATTCCTAATTCGTAAGTAATCAAGTTATATTATAGTCTAATACCATTAGATTTACACAATAGCTTCACACTTAATTGTTAAAATAATCGTATAATCTGCTCAAGGAATCTAAATGACAAAAATATTGTTACTATTTTTTTTAAGCTTTTCACCGCTTTTGGCTAAAAGCATCGAGGCAACTTATGATGTTAAATTCTCTTTTTTTGGAAAGATCGGAGAGAGCATTGTAAAATATGAAACAGACGACGATCATTATAAAATTACGGTAACGGCAATTACTATGGGTATTACTGCCACACTCACATCGAACCGAGTGGAGACCTATATTAGCGAAGGAACCATTGTTAACGGTCTGCTGCAGCCACACACCTTTATATCTTCTAAAAAGTCTGATAAAAAAATACGTACCAAAACCTATACCTTTGATCATCACAATAAAAGTATTGCTTTAGACATAGATACTACCCGATTTAAAACCAAACGCTCTTTTGATATTAAACATATGAAAATTATTGAAACCAAAAATACTGTTGTCTCTCATAGTAATCGTCCGTATGAGTTCTACGCCAAAGATGATGCCATCTCTTTGTTTTTCAATACCCCGGATTACCTTAAAAAGACACTCAAATCCCAGAGCAAACAGGTACATGCCATTGGAATAAATCATGATGACGATGCCATTACCATCACACTGCCTCACAATAAAAAAGAACAGAAAATCAAAAAATATTTACGTGTTCCGGCCTCAAACCGCGTCTATACCATTGATGTCAGTAAAGATGTATTAACCGAAGATGATGCTGCAGGCGAGCTAATCATTACCATGGACAGCAATAATATGCCAACCGCGGTATTTATGGAAAATATTGCCCTTTTTGGTGACATAAAAGCCAAAAGGGTTTCCCAAAAAATTCTGCCGTAATGATCTGTTTTTATCTCTCTTTAACGCATCTTCAACTATACTCCGTTCAAAAAATTGCACTGGTAGTACATTGAGATCGTTTCAAAATCTTCTTATTTTACAAAACCTTTACAGACAGCGGGCTTTGGGCTTCTCTTTTAGTGATCCAATTGCACTAAACCATAAAAACAGTGCCGCGCTGCCAAATAACATTGTGGATTTGAACCACAGCATTTCTGAATGTCATCTGTGCGACTTGAGTAAATCACGTCAACAAAGTATGTACGGTTATGGCAATCACAATGCCGATCTTATGATTGTCGATGCCTACGTATCGCACAGTGACAATGAGCAAAACTGCTACTATAGCGGTCGATCGGGTCTTTCACTTAAAAATATGATAGAAAAAGTTCTCCTTCAACATACTGATGATGTCTATATAACGCATGCAGTCAAATGCAAACCTTTAGACTCAAAGGAGCCTTCTATATCGGAATTCGAAAGCTGCAAGGCATACCTGTTTAAACAGATTGATCTCATTCAACCTAAAATAATAATTGCTTTAGGAGAGAAAGCATACCGACTTATTACCGGTGATACGACCCCTTTTGAACAAGTACGAGGAGCACGTGTAAATTTTTCTACTTTTTCACTCATTCCTATCTATCATCCGACATATTTATTGCGAAATCCCTCATTGAAACGAGAAACCCTACATGATCTTAATAAAATAAAGAGTGCCCTATGAAATTGTTTTTTATCCTACTTCTACCCTTGATACTGTCTGCCCAAAGCAGTAAAATTTCGAGCATTCCCCTGCCAAGAGTCTATATTCAAAACCTTGATATATATCCATGTAATGAATCCTGTATGGAGGAGATGCTTGAATATGGACAGATTTTTTCATTTTTGTCTCATGCCGACTACAGTGAGATAGAAGATGAAGAACTAATTCAAGCCAGACTCATCTATGCCTCATTGCTAAATCTTGGTACAGCAGGTTTTGGTGGTGAATTTAAAATAGCCATGCTGCTTCCCTACAAAAAAATTGGAAAATATGCTGCCTCCACCACCAACAGTGCCTTTGCGTATATGTTAACAAAGAACAGCGATTTTCAGATCAGAAGTTTTAAAATTGAAAGCGAAACCCCGGAAGATATTTTCAATGCCTTGCAAAATATTGCAGAAGAAGGATTTAGCTTTGTGATTGCACCCATGACCCTGACAGGCGCCCAAACACTTATTGATATTAATCCTAATTTACATGTATATTTTCCTACTGTCAATATCCAAGATATTAACGCAACAACAAACACTTTTTATTTTGGCGGTATTGACTACAAAGCGCAGACTGAAGCGCTTTTTGAGTATGCAAGTTCTCCGCTTATCATTTTTCACAATAAATCCAGGGTCTCACAAAAACTTCGCAGCTATGACTTAGAAGTATATGCTCAACTTGAACTGCCCAAGAAACGTCTTATTGAATTTGAAATTGAACAACGCACATCCAATCTTGCCCATTTATTAAAGAAAAACAGACGACTTCAGGGCGGAACGGTCATTCTTAATACACCGCTCATTAAGAGCTCCATGATAATGTCGCAGTTAACACTGCATGACTCCAATGTTTCAACTATTCTCTCTACGCAGATTAATTATGATCCTCTAATCTTCGCTACGACACAATACCGTGACAGAAAACAGCTCTATATTGCCAACTCCATTGCGCAAAACAGTACGATTCTTGATGAAACCAACCGCCTGCTGGGCAATGACATTGGTTACGATTGGATTAACTACTCTACCTCTATTGGAGTCGATTTTTTCTATAACCTTATGACCGGTGAACCACGGGAATACACAATTAACATGCACAACAATCAAGTACAATACCCTATTGAAATTGTCAACCCCGGAATATCAAAATTTACAAATATTTTAAGTCAAGAGCCCTTTTAAAAGCTCCTTTTTCACACTGTCCAAGCGCCGTAATTTTCCTTCTTTAACATAAACTATGGTACTGGTCATTGAAAAAAGCTTCTCATCATCTCTAAAAATATCCTGTTGCATTGTAAACGAAGCATTTTTAAGTTCTATTAACATGGAAACAATATGCAATTCATCGGCAAATAGTGCCGGCTTTAAAAAATCTGCTTCAAGATGTCGCACCACAAAATGACCACCGTCAACAATAGGCAAGCAACCCTTTTTAAAAAACATTTCGCTGCGTGCCCGTTCACAAAAATTTAAATAATTGGAATGATACACAATACCACCGGCATCGGTGTCCTCATAATAGACCC
>JAJRVF010000012.1 GCA_024277395.1 Campylobacterales bacterium | reverse complement strand
GGGTTTTTTGCGCTCATCGCATCGGCAGTGGTATAGTAGGGAAGAATTTCACAATAGATACGCTCTTCACGTAATCGTCGGGCAATTAACTGCGTATACTGTGAACCAAAATCAAGGATGATGATGCTGACATCTTTCATCTAAGCATTCCTTATAGTAAATAAATATTGAGGGTGTACCCTTTCGTTAGTGAAAGAGTACATTAAAGTAGATTAAGTTTGGATATAACGCAAGAATTTCCGATGTTACGGAACATACAATCCCAGGACTTCATACTGAAGATACCAAACAGAGATCGAAACAAAATAGCCAATTAGAATCATCCACGCATATTTCATATGCGCTCCAAAGGTATAGATACCCGGAAGTTTCCCCATTACACCGACTCCTGCAGCACTGCCAAAACTAATGAGTGAACCGCCCACACCCGCTGTGAGTGTGACCAGCATCCATTGGGCCAAATCCATCTCCGGATTGGCTTTAAGTACAGCAGACATCACCGGCACGTTATCGACAATCGCCGAAAGAAATCCGACACAGATATTGGATATGGTCGGACCGAGCATATGCGGATGATAGACTACCGACGCCAGCGCCAGCCAGCCCAAGAAATAGAGCGCACCTACGGCCGCTAAAATTCCAAAGAAGAACATGAGCGTGTTGTTTTCGATTTTTGCCATCGAATGAAACACGTCAAACTCGCTTTTATGAACCCGCTTGAGACGGTAACTGTAGATTTTAAGCAGCGAAAGACCGAACATCATACCCCACATAGCCGGTAAATGCAGTACTTGGTGTGATAGCACCGCACAAAAAATAGTAAAGGCACCCAAACCGATGACCACATTGGCACCGGGCATCATGGCCGGTTTTTTCTCGGTTGTCGGATCAAAATCCGGCTCGCCTTCCGGTACCACTTTGCTTAATAGAAATGCTGTTGCCAGGAAACCTAAGATGGATGCCGGAAAGAGAAACAAAAAGTCTGAAAACGTGCCTTTGCCTGCCGTCCATGCCATGAGCGTCGTAATGTCACCAAACGGACTCCATGCACCGCCGGCGTTCGCGGCTACGACAATATTGATAGCGCCGGGAACCAGAAAGGAGCGTTTGGTTTTGGTAAGGGTAATTAATACCGTAGAGAGAATCAGCGCCGTTGTGAGGTTATCGGCAATAGGAGAGATGAAAAAGGCTAAAAATCCTGTCACCCAGAAAAGTTTTTTATAGCTATAGCCTTTAGAGACAAGATTGTATTTTAACCGATCAAACACACCCATATGAATCATGGATTCAATATAGGTCATTGCGACAAACAAGAAAAAGAAAATTTCGGCAATCTCTAAAATCAGATGCTCTACCTGAGTATGCACCAGATCCATACTCAGCCCGTTAACAGCATAATATATGCCGATTAAAATAAACAAAAAAGTTCCCGTCAACAGTGCCGGTTTGGCTTTGTCCATGTGGTACTTCTCTTCCATTGCTACAAAGTAATAACCTATAACAAAAATAATTATGGATGCAAATCCGACCCATGTCATGGTTAAGTCCGGTACGACTTCTGATGCCGTGTCGCCCCCGCTTCCCAATGCTGCTATACTGATGGCCATCAGCAAAAATAATTTTAACATTCATTCTCCTCTTTAATATAGTGCACCCCTATGGATGTCTCGCGTTGCAGTGCTGCCTCAACAATAGCCTGCGCTGTCAATAGACGTAACTTTAAAAATCTGCCGACATTATCATTTAGCATCTGCTCTATAGCACTTTTTGCTTCATATAGCCCTTTTGTTGTACGAGCTATTGAAACATTTTTCCACATTATACTACGTAATTTATCTTTTTTTGCTTTGTCCTCCGGTTCTGCCAGTATATAATCGTCAATTTTGGGCAATGTTTCACAATGAGACTCGAAATTTTGCAACATCTTCAATGTCGCACGCCTGGAAAACACCAGACCTTCAAGCAGTGAGTTGCTTGCAAGCCTGTTGGCTCCATGCACTCCCGTTGAAGCTGCCTCACCAATAGCATAGAGTCCCCGAATGCCTTCAACTTCACCGTCAAGTGTTGTTTTAATACCCCCAATGGCATAGTGAAATGCCGGAGAGATCGGTACTTTCTCTTTGGGAACCTTAAAACCTAGCAGACGCAGCGCCGTACAGATATTGGGAAATCGTTTTGTAAAATATATTTCATCAAAATTCTCAAAACTCAAATAGGCCTGTTTTCCGGTGCGCTGCATGTAGTCATAAATGGCACGGCTGACAATATCGCGCGGTGCCAATTCGCCGTTTTCATCATACTCAAAAGCAAAACGGTAGCCGTTCTCATCGACAATATGCGCTCCCTCTCCCCGCAACGCTTCGGTAAGAAGCTGCTTTTGAACTGACTGGTTTCCTACATAGACGGTAGGATGAAACTGCATCATCTCCATATTTTCAAGAGCAATGCCCTTTTCTACGCAGATGCCGTGAATATCCCCGCTGATACTTCTGGCGTTGGTATGAAACTCATAGAGCGACCCGACCCCGCCGCTGGCAATAATAACGTGAGACGCTTCAATTACCTTAACCTGATGCTCATGGCGCACCACTACGCCGCAACAGCGACCTTTGTCAATTAAAATATCAAACACCTTGGCATCGGAAAGCATCGGGTGCGGATTTTGCTGCAGTAAAAAATAGTGCAAATAACGCCCTGTTGCATCACCTCCGGCATGAAGTATACGATCTCGAGAATGTGCCGCTTCTTTGGTGTAAAGCAGCGTGCCGTCATCGGCCTTGTCAAACTCAAAACCTCGTACTATGAGATCGTCTATGATGCCGAGGCTCTCTCGACTCATCACCTCTACCGCCTCTTTAGAGCAGATACCTGCACCCGCACCCAAAGTATCTTTTACATGTAAAGCAATATCATCTTTGTCATATGCTGTAGTAATGCCGCCTTGGGCATAATAGGTGTTGCAGTCCCATGGTGATGCTTTGTTGATAAGCAGGACTCTCTTCTCTTTAGGAATATTAATCGCCGCATACAAGCCGGCAACCCCAACGCCAATAATGACCACATCATAGCGCATTAAGGACTCTTCGCATCGGACTGTTGATAATACGGATCTGCTTTATAGCCGCACCCAGCGAAGCTTAATAGTGCTAATGATATAATGAAACTGTAAAAGAATGAGGGTAATGTTGTAGTACTATTCAAATCGCTCTCTTATGCTAGAATGAACTTTGTAATCGTTGATGATATAACAGAATTTATAAAAAAGTCTTTAATACTCTCGCAAAAACTTTATAATCAGGAGAAAGTACGCGTGTTGCAGCAGATTCAATCTCTTCCGCACCAAGCCGGTGTCTATCAGTATTTTGACAAAAACAGCCGACTGCTGTATATTGGAAAAGCCAAAAATCTCGCCAAGCGTGTCAAAAGCTACTTTCATTTTTCACCCACGCTTCACTGCAATCCGACACTCAATCCACGCATTCAAAAAATGATTTCTGAGAGTGTTTCGCTTAGCTATATTGTCGTGGAGAGCGAACATGACGCCCTGATACTGGAAAACTCACTCATCAAACAGCTCAAACCCAAATACAACATACTGTTACGCGATGACAAGACCTACCCTTATATCTATATTGACCGCAGCGATCCGTTCCCCCGTTTTGAGATCACCCGTCGTATTGTCAAAGGGAAAGAGATTCGCTATTTTGGTCCCTACTCTATTGCCTCACGAGATATACTAGATGCCGTCTATACACTGTGTCCCTTGGTACAGAAAAAGAGCTGCCTTAAGGGTAAAACAGCCTGCCTTTACCATCAGCTCAAACAATGCAAAGCCCCCTGTGAAGGGAAAATTACACCGTCAGAATATGCTCATATTGTCGATAGAGCCATCGCGTATATTGAGAACAAAACGCTACTGATTCACGATTTACAAGTCAATATGGAACAGCTGGCTGAACAGTTGCGATTTGAAGAAGCAAGTCAGCTTCGTGACAGTATTGAACGTATTAAAAAAAGTACCGTACACTCACCTGTTGATCTGGCATCCAAAGAGCATTACGACATCTTCTGTATTGAGCACCATCAAAG
>JAJRVF010000151.1 GCA_024277395.1 Campylobacterales bacterium | reverse complement strand
GTGGGAGAGCTTCCAAGAGTTAAGCGGTGAAGACTGGAAACGCGGCGGTATTGAGCGTCACGGTGTCGCAAGTGATGATAATCCTGAGGGAATTGCGGTGCATGACTATATGATTGTTCCGACGGCCTGTTCAAACTGTGATGCGTCATGTGGTCTGACGGCATGGATTGACAAAAAGACATTTACGGTCAAAAAATATATGGGAAATCCGCTGCATCCGGCATCTCGCGGACGCAACTGTGCCAAAGGGTATGCGACGCAGTCGCAGATGTACGACCCCGATCGTATCGCTTTTCCGCTAAAGCGCGCACCGGGATCGGCTCGAGGCGAGGGTAAATGGGTACGTACGACATGGGATGAGGCGATGCATACCATCGGTAAAAAGATGGGCGATACCTTGCGTAAAGGCGATGAGCTTTCCAAAAAATCGGTGATGTTCCATGTCGGGCGTCCCAATGAGAACGGTTTTACGGGCAAGGTATGGCATACGCTCGGAAGCGATGCGTTTGATTCCCATACCAACATCTGCTCTTCAGGTGGCCGGACTCCGACCATTCAGTGGGCAAATGATGACCGAACTTCACCTGATTGGGCGAATGCCAAACTGGTGTTTTTAAATTCCTATCACGCTGCCGATGCAGGGCACTATTTTCAGCAGTCGGCTTCTTTTATTGCCGATGCCCGCAAAAAAGGAGCCAAGCTGGTCGTGCTTGATCCGCGTATGTCCAACTCGGCGGGGATGGCAGACCTGTGGATTGCCACGTGGCCCGGAACAGAACCGGTTCTTTATCTGTATCTTGCCAACCGTATTTTGCAAGAAGACAAGGTAGATAAAGCTTTTGTGAAGAAGTGGCTAAACTGGGAAGTGTTTATGGACAATGAAGCGTATCTTCGCTACATGGTCTCCAAAGGTTATATTTCCAAAGTTCCCTACAGTAATGATTTTGAGAGTTTTCTCGATATTCTTAAAGAGCTGTATGCTCCTTATACATTGGAATATGCGGTAAAAGAGACGCGCGTTCCCGCCTATAAACTGGAAAAACTGTATGAGATGTTCATCTGGGCGGGTGATGCTATCTCATCTTATTTCTGGCGGGCAACAGCAGCGGGGAACCGTGGAGGATGGATGAGCGGCCGTACCGGTTATCTGCCCATTGCACTTCGCGGTGCGATCGGTACCAAAGGCGGAACGTTTTTTCATCACTTCCATGTTATCTCTGTAGCAGGCAAGGGGGGCAGTGCTACCCGAGGTCAAGGAAAACGCGGTGTCGATATTCCTAAAGTCGATGTCTGGAATGAGCTGACATGGCCGCCGGAATGGCCGCTTTCGACATATGAGATGTCCTATTTGTTGCCGCATCTGTTAAGCGACACTCAGTGGCAGCAGAAGTGGATTAAACGCGGATTGAATGTACCGCAAAAACTCTCAGTCTGGATTCCGCGTATGTACAATCCGGTCTGGATTAACCCCGATGGGTTCCGCTGGATTGAGGTGCTCAAAGATGAGTCAAAAATGGAGTTGACCTTTAATCTCTCTCCGGTCTGGAGCGAGACGAACTGGTATGTTGACTATATTCTTCCGGTGGGGCTTGCGGGTGAGCGGCATGATCAGCATTCAGAAGCGACCATGCCGGCACGCTGGACCTCATTCCGTCAACCGGTGATGCGGGTGGCGCTGGAAAAATCGGGTTGGAAACCGAACAACCCGAACCGTGCAACGCTCGAAGCACATATTAAAGCGGGACTGGGTGAAGTGTGGGAAGAGAACGAGTTCTGGTTTGATATGTGTGTCAACTATATTGACCCCGACGGTTCTCTTGGTGTACAAAAAATGTGGGAGTCAAAGCGTCATCCGGGCAAACCGGTAACCATAGCCGAATGGTACGATGCCGCTTTTGGTGATAATCTGCCCAATCTAAAGCGTACGGCGACGGCAGATCCACGCTATAAAAATTCCGAATATCCGGTCTATGAGTATATGCGTGATTACGGTGCGTGGATGGAGGAAAATCATATCTATTCCGCACAGGAACGCGAAATGAAAGATGACGGCGATCACTATATTTCTCACGGACATAAATATAAGAAAGAGGATGTGACCATTGATGCACGGACGGGTGTTGTCAAAGCTGTGTCACATGGTAAAAGCAAGCCCATCGGTATTGAAATTGACGGTAAAAAAATGGAAGGGTTTGCCACACTTGATAAAAAGCTTGATTTCTTCTGTGAATGGTTGGCCGATGACTGGAAGTGGCCGGAGTATGCCATTCCGTTCTATCCGCGCAATGAGAAAGAGAAAAAAGAGATGGTGCATATTGTCTCACATGTCAATCACATGTATATGAACGGTAAAAACGAGTTTGCACTCAACACCATCTTTCGTCTGCCGTATAATATTCATACCCGTTCGGCAAACTCGAAACATCTCATGGAGATTTCGCAAAATCATGACCCAATCTGGATAGCAAGCAGTGATGCACAGCGCCTGGGCTTTAAGCGCGGTGATGCGATTCGTGTGCGTATTGTTGATACGGTTTCCGGACTTGAAAGCGGCTATTTTGTGGCAATGGCTGTACCAACCGAGGGGATTCTTCCGGGAACATTGGCCTGTTCACATCACGGCGGTCGCTGGAAGTTAAAAAACTCACTCAACATTCCCAATGGGGTGAGTGACGGCAAAGTAGCCGCAACCATAGCCCCGCGTGATATGACGAGTAAAGCATTTTTGAATGAGTCGCCGCACAAGGCCGGTTCGGCTTCGGGGCAGGTGAAGATTGAAGATTATGAAGGTGAGGGCGGCATTAACAGTTTCGGTGTCCCGCTTGCCGAACTTCAGATGGACGGCAAAGAGGGAAAACTCAAATATGTTGAGGGTATCAAGCCGTTTCACTCCAAACGTTATGCCGATTACAACAAAGACTCCGACAATATCTGGTGGGACGGGCTAAGCGGTTCATGGCAAAATGCCGTAGCGCCGACGCATCCCGATCCTATTTCAGGTATGCACTGCTGGCATCAGAAGGTTATTTTGGAGCCGGCACAAAAAGGGGACAAGATTGGTGATTTACATGTAAATTATGATAATAACTTTAAGACCTATCAGGCATGGCGTGATGTCTTGACCCGCCCGCTGAATGCCAACGATACACTGCGTCGTCCGCAACATATTAAACGTCCGTGGGTACCGCTTTCTGACAAAGCGTATGCGGTGCGAATCAAAGATGTATAATGCTATAAATCAAGCAGACTTTTAGTCTGCTTGGTTACAATCGCAGTAACTAAAATAACTTTTATCAGGACACAATTTCATGAATGAAACGCAAGCACGAAGCAATATTTATGCGTTGCTCTCGCGGGTATTGCTCCAGGAGAGTGATGCAATACTTATAGATCAGATCAAGAGCGATGACAATATGCTAGCACTGTTTCCGACGTTTGCGGTATGGGAGGAGGGTAAGAGACTCTCAAGTACGGTATTGGTAGCAGAGCACCTTGATCCTGATTTTTCCGATATTTCACTGCTGCACCTCATTCCGTATGAAACGTTTTACACACGAGACGATCAGATGATCGAGACCGGTGGAGCTAACCCCGTTACAGATATTTACAGTGCATATGATTTTATTGTTGATTATGAAGTCGCACGTGTTGTTTCCGCCGACCATATTGGTGTAGAGCTGGAGTTTATGCACCACCTGTGTGAAGCACAGCTCAAAGCAGAAGCACAAGATGACCTGCATGCTGTAGAAGAGCTCAAGTCGGTAGCAAAAGCCTTTTTAAACAAGCACCTGCTTCAATGGGCACCACTTTACTTAATCAATATGAAATATGAGGCGCGGACACCCTACTACTATGATATTGCTCAGACGGCATTGGAGTTTTTGTTAAGCGACAATGAGTATGTAACACAAGGAACTCCTTTACAATAATGGCGGGACTCTCTTTAAACAGTGCATCATGTGTTCGATCGGTATCAAAATTCGGTGAGTGCCGTTTATGTGAAATGATTTGCCCGGTTGAAGCTATTGAGATAGCATCGGAATCATTACCGGCAATCAACCTCTTTTCATGTGTCGGGTGTGGAGGATGTGCCGGCATCTGTCCAACAGAAGCACTCATACTTGATAACTTTAATGTTACGGAGTTTTTCTTTGCATTTGCTTCCGAAGCGGAGTCGCTTGTCTCGTGTCAAAAAAATCTGCCGTGTATTGCTGCTTTAAACGTAGAACACCTTATTGCCTTGGCGTCACTCAAAAACGGTGTTGCTTTAGATATGGGACATTGTGAGACGTGCAGTATTGCTTTTACATGTAAAGGGCAGATTGAAAAAAATGCTCATGAAGCCAATTATATTTTAGAGGCAATGTTCAGCAGTGCCAGGGTATTGATGCAAGATGTCGCTTATGAAGATGAACGTATTGCAAGCCGGAGCAGTAGACGAGATTTTTTTCAAACTTTTACACTGCAGCAAGCTCTTAAAGCAAAAAAAGAGTTTGATCGTAATATTGAAATAGCGACAGATGAATTTCAGGAACATAGTATTCATGATCTCAATATTGCCAGTGTGCGTCGTAAAGAGTTGACAAATAAGCGAAAGCTGCTTTTTACGGCACTTAAACGTGCTGCAAAACCGGAAATGTATCATGTTGTTGATGCCGATGCTTTAAGTTTTACGTCACAAAAACTTCTTGACCCATCGACATGTACAGCGTGTCAAATGTGTTACCGCATCTGTCCTAGCGGTGCGTTGAGTTCCGATGTGAAAAACTCAAAAATAGATTTTGACCCCTTTTTATGTTTGCGTTGTCATCTCTGTCATGATGTGTGCGAGAGCAATGCCATACAGATGTCACCCACGTACAATATAAAAGAATTCTTTGAACCGACAGCTCAAAATCTGGTATGTTTTGATCTGAAAAACTGCCATGAGTGCGGTTTGTCATTCAGTTCACTTCAAGGAGAGACGCTGTGTCGAAGATGTCAGATAGAAGAAGATGAAGCCAAAGCGCTTTGGGGGATCGGTTAGAGTATGATGAACTGCAATGATGCCATTAAGCCCCAGACCAAAGTGTACGGTTTTTTAAGCGAGTATGCACAGCAGAACCGCTTTAGCGTCATGATGAACCGCATGTTTCAAAATATCGGTGCCGATGCCATGATGATACCCATGAATATTCGAGCCGATGATTTCTTCTTTACAATTTAGGGGCTGAGAAAAGCACAACTTAACGGTGTTGTCATTGGCACGGAGTACCGTCATGAAGCGGTTGCGCTGTGTGAGAGCATCAGCAGTGAAGCAGAGGCATGCGGATTTTGCGATATTATCACTATTGCAGAGGGAACACTGCATGGAGATGTTTATATGGGTAGGGCTATGGGTGCACTGTTTCAAGAAAGAAAGATCCGATCGCTCGCACTGTATGGCAGCAGTTCATTGGCACAATCTATTCTTTATCATGTTAAATGCAGCGGTGTGAAAGAGGTGACACTCTTTAGTGATCGTATTGAATCATGCCGTGAATGCATTGATGGTGCAGGTGCGGCACTGCATGGTGTTTCGTATGATATTGAACGTGCCAATGAAGCACTAATTGCAGATTTCTCGGCATTTGATATGGCGATCAATGTTGCCGATGAAAAGAGACTCTTTTCTGATGTTGCCGGTGCTGCCGTTATGGTCGATTTTGCTCAGACAGGATCACCGTTTTCAGCACTGAAAGAGAGTGAATATTTAGGCTATGATGACCTGCTGGCATTCATGAATGCGAGTGCCTATACCATTTTTGAAGGAGTGAGTGATGAATTCGAATGATGTCAGTGATTTGCGTGCAGAATTTGAACAGTTTGTGCACCGTAAAGGTGTTTGTAATGAGGAAGGCAGTTGTGAAGCTCTTAATCCTGACAGTGGTGATGCCGTTGATGATGAGCCGGTTCCGGCATTTGTTGAGCAGATAGCCCAAAATATACTCGCGCCGGCACGGTGCGGTGTCTATATATCACGTCTTGATATTAAGCGTATTGCCGAAGCGGTTGATGAGTCGCTCCCTATTAAAGAGCGCGGGAAAATGCTTAAAGCGTTGTTCCGACACACAACCACACGGCAGTATCTTGAAGCGGTTTTTGCCGAGTTTAATCGTCACATTAACGGGCGCATCTTAATCTATCAGGAACTTGTCGAGGCATTTCCCTCATCACAAAAGATTTTTGCTGCCCATATGGCCAAAGCAAAAAAAACGCAACAAATTTTTGAGCAGATTATTGCTGATTTTGAAGAGATTGAACCCACCTTTGATCCGATGCTGGTATAGCGAAACAATATACATGTAAATTACATAATGTATTTGTAAGCTTCAATAAGCAGTGCTGTTGAGATGCCAGCGGCAAATCCGGCAATAATGTCATCACCCATAACACCCAGACCACCGTTAACCTCGCGGTCGATTCTGCCGATAATGGACGGTTTTTTAATGTCATAGACCCTAAACAAAATAAAGCTCAGAACAATTTGCAGCAGTAGCATGTTGTCTAATACGAAAAGTTCTTCCAATGAAAAGCTCACCGCCGGAGCAATGGAGAGTGCAATCCACATGCCGGCGAGTTCGTCAATGACAATACGCTTGTCGTCATGAATGCCTGATGCCGCTTCATATTTGTCAATCTCCTTAATAGCAATAACGCTAATAAGCAGCGTGGCAAGAAAGAGAGTTTGCGGTCCGAAGTAGCTCAGCAGAAGAATACCTAAAACCAATGCAACCACCGTGCCTGCTGTTCCGGGAGCCTTAGGAAAAAGTCCGCTGTAGAACAGGGTAATAAACATCCAGTTAAGATTCATTTTCTGCCTTATGTCAGTGACGTAGTTTGGTAGAGTTTGATGAGCTCTTTGTAGAACTCCTCTTCGCTGTGGTTTTCCAGTAGTCCTGACTGTGGCAAGATGTTAGTGTAGAGATCTTGCAAATTTTCAAAGCGCTTGGGAAAGCGTTTGGAAAGAATAAGTGCGGAGATCTCTTTTCGCACCAAAACCGCCGGAGGAATCAGTCCGAGTTCAATAAGCTGCAAAATAGAGCTGGAGTTATACGAAATATGATGATGCTGTCCGTGAGGACAGGTGCTGGTACTCACTAAAGTTTTGCACTCTTCACAATAGACATAGATGCTGGCAATTTCTACCGTAATATCAATTCCAATAAGACGATCTAAGATGGATTTGTTGGTGTTGTGGTCATAATACATACCCAACCCTGCATGATTTTGTCCGACCATAAAGGTGTCACAGCCTGCATTTTTGGCTACAATGGCGTCAATAGTCAGTTCGTTAAGACCGGCAAAAATGTAGCTGTTTTCCAAGGGGACGATGGTAACACGATTACGCGGTAAAAAATGTTCGACAAAATATTTTAGTGCTTCATACCGAATTTCAAAGTCCAGACCGATATGGTGATACGGTTTGAGCAAAAAATGACAACCAGATCACTCTTTTCGAGTGTTTGGCGAATTAAACGTTCATGAGCACGATGCAACGGGTTGACTGCTAACATTAAAGCGGTTGTATGCTGTGCATTAATTTGCTCTTTTGCCTGCTGAATACGTTGTAACATCTCTTTAATATGAGTCGTATTGAGTTGATAGTGTCCGGAAACGGCATAGTTTCCAAGACGTTTATAGGTATCACTGATTCCCGGATGAGAGCGGTCGTCGGTACCATAGATTTGTCGGACACGTTCGGTTTTGTCGATCGGGTAGATGTCATCTACCGTAATGCTACCGACTTTGTGACCTTCGCAGATAAAATCGAGTACCTCTTCTGAAACCGCTGAGGTTAACACCTTCTCATTGTGTCGTCCTGATGGGGCTAAAATAAATGGAAAGGGAAAGGTGCTACCACTGTTGTCATTTTTTTTTATAATACTGTCGTATCTTTTCTTATTGGCAAGTTGCGTGGCTGGAGCCAGAAGCCCGTCTTTGAGCATGGAGAGTGCAGAAACAGCCTCTTTGTCAATATGCAGTGTTCTATTTTTTCTTGATGATGCCATATTTTTTTCTTTTTTCCCATAAACTTTTTCGGGAGATTCCTAATTTTTTCGATAATTCCGTGTCTGGGAATTTGTATTGGTAATTTAACATAATATATTTAACATAATCCTCTATTGGCAGAATATCACCTTGTTCGAAGACTTTATTGTCACTTTTTACCTCAATAACGCAATAGCCTTCCAGATCAATGCTTTCAGTGCTTGAAACAATAACTTCACGTTTTTCAATACTTTTTAAGAAGGTGTCATAATCGTTTTTCCGTAGGAGCTGGAAGTCATTGATATAGACAACGGTATTGCGCGGCAGTGCATTGATTTCTTGTTGTGCATTTTCAGATGAGAGAGAGATGAAATGAAGTGTTTTATTCTGTTTTGAAGCATATTTAAAGGCAAAGGCGTCAGCATATTTTTGAAAACTGCATGAGATGAACAGCGGAACCGTGACATCATCAAGACAATGCTCAATATCGACCGAGTTAAAGGCATGATCCAAATACGTTTCATAAGTTCTGTTTTGGCGTTTGAGTCGTTCAAATTCCTGATAGTGATCAATTTTGCGAATCAATTCCTCGATCATAAAAGGTTTTTGAATGTAGTCTTTGGCACCGGAATTAAGAGGCTTGGAGACAGTGTCATTGCTGATATAGGAGACCATGAGAATAACTACGGCATTTTTATAGGTCTCAATAATAGGGTAGAAGTCCTGACCGCTAATGCTGGTTGAGAGCAACACAACATCGTAGGGAACTTCACTACTGATTCCCTGCAGCGAACTGCTCATGTCACAGGTATGTCCGAGTTCACCTAACTTTGAGGCAATACTTTGTGCTAAGTAAATTTCATTTTCAATAATTAAAATCTTCATTGTTCTTTTGTCCAGTCGTAGTAATTTAGTGTCGCACTTGCCATTACAGCCACCCCCTCTTTTCTTCCAATAAAGCCTAATTTTTCTGTTGTTGTTGCTTTAACGTTGGTTCGGGAGCAATCTATATGCAGCATATCGGCAATACGTTGACGCATGGCTGCTTTGTATGATGTTAAACGGGGCTGTTCCGCTATAATAGTTATGTCCACATTGGTAATGATATAGCCAAAATTGTGTAGTTTAGTAACAACATTAAGCAGCAAAACGGTTGAGTCAATGTTGGCATAGGTAGCATCATTATCGGGAAACAGCATGCCGATATCACCCATGCCCGCTGCACCCAAAAGTGCATCAATCAGTGCATGAATGGCAACATCACCATCACTGTGTGCTTTGAAACCGACAGTTGAATCAATAGAAATACCACACAGTACCATGGGCTTGTCGGCTTCAAAAGCATGAACATCAAAGCCGTTTCCAACAAGAGAGTTGACAGAAGGCGGCGTGATGCAAGGAAGTTGCAACAGGTCATTGGAGTAGGTGATTTTATGGGCACCTTCATCACCTTTTACAAAGTATCTCGTACCGCCATTGGCGACAATAGCACTACTTTCATCGGTAAAAATCGTATCATTTTTCAAGGCACTTTTAAGTGCCGTTGTTGAGGAGAGCTGTGGTGTCTGTACCCGTTTTACGGCATCTCGATCAATAGTATTATCCTGGAAAACAACGGTATCGCTTACTGTGATATAAGGGACAATACAGTCAGCTTTTTCTTTGTTGTCAATGAGGCGTTCAAGCAAATCGATGTCGATGCAGGCGCGTGCAATATCGCTTACCATTATATGGGGTGTTGTAACATGCAAGAGTGCATTTTTAAGAGACTCTTGACGAGATGCTCCGCCGACTACAATGTTACAATTGGTATAGTGTTTCATAAATTCCACCTCTTCAGCATGTGAAGTGATGATGATTTCTGAAAAAAGCTCTGTTGCAGCGAGTCGTTTGGTAACAAAGTGCCACAAAGGGTCATGACCAATGCGTAGCCACTGCTTTTTTACAGGGAGCTTGAAGCGACTGTAAGTGCCTGCTGCAAGTAAAACAAGTGTCAAGTCGGACAAATATACTCCTGTTTTTTTATAGTGTTACAAAATTATACACACACAAAGCTTTCTTTTATCTTGTTTGTGTAAAATTCGATACAGCTAAAGATGACTTTAAAGTAAGTTGAAATTTTTTAAATGGTTTATTGTATAGTGTCACAATTTTAGGGTTAATGACTATATTACGACAAATGATTCAATTTATATTGAGTCCAAGGAGACGCAATTGAGAACGGCTTGGGTAAAAAAACGGGAACACGATACCGTACGGACACAGATGCATTATGCCAAAAAAGGCATCATTACTGAAGAGATGGAATATGTCGCTAAAATTGAGAAATTGGATGCGGAGTTGGTACGCAGCGAAGTGGCACGCGGTCGGTTAATCATTCCTGCGAATGTTAATCACCGTAATTTGGAACCGATGGCCATCGGGATTGCGGCTACATGTAAAATTAATGCCAATATCGGTTCGTCGGCAATAGCTTCGGATGTGCAAGGCGAGATTGAAAAGATTCAAGTCTCACAACACTATAAAGCGGACACGGCAATGGATCTCTCCACCGGAGGAGATCTTGATGAGATTCGGCGTGCCGTTATTGCCAATTCGAAAATACCCATAGGTACGGTACCGATTTACCAGATACTGCATGATGTCAACAATAAGATTGAAGATTTGAGTATTGAGGTGATGTTAGAGGTGCTGGAGCGTCAGGCAGAACAAGGGGTGAGCTACTTTACCATTCATGCCGGTTTTTTGTTGGAGACGATGCCTAAAATTGCCAAACGTAAAATGGGGATTGTCAGTCGGGGCGGCTCGCTTATGGCTGCATGGATGATGCACTACCACAAAGAGAACCCGTTTTATACGGCGTATGATGAGATTTTAGATATTTGTGCGAAATATGATGTCTCACTCTCACTGGGTGACTCGCTTCGTCCGGGGTGTCTTGCCGATGCAAGTGATGATGCGCAATTGGGTGAGCTGAAAGTCCTTGGAGAACTGACCCTTCGTGCGTGGGAAAAAGATGTACAGGTAATGATTGAGGGTCCCGGGCATGTGCCGCTCAATCAAATTGAGCGCAATATGAAGATTCAGCGTGAGTTGTGCCATGAAGCACCATTCTACATTTTAGGACCGCTTGTGACCGATATTGCTGCGGGATATGATCATATTTCAAGTGCTATCGGTGCGGCGGTTGGCGGATGGCACGGTGCTTCCATGCTGTGCTACGTTACTCCTAAAGAGCATTTGGGATTACCTAATGCCGATGATGTTCGTGAAGGCATTATTGCCTACAAAATTGCGGCACATGCTGCCGATATTGCCCGCGGTCGTGAGGGAGCACGTGATATTGACGATGCCATGAGTGACGCCCGTTACCGTTTTGACTGGGAGAAACAGTTTGAATTGGCATTGGATTCGGAACGGGCACGGGAGTATCATGATGAGACCTTGCCGCAAGATGTCTTCAAAGAGGCGGAGTTTTGCTCAATGTGCGGTCCAAAGTTTTGCTCCTACAAAATATCGCAAGATATTATGGATGACCCCGAAGCCATTGCCAAAATAGCAGAAGATGCCAAAATGGCCGAAGCTTCGGCAAATGCCAGTTAAGACAACTTTAAAAAACAAAGGAAGAAGATGAGTGAAGAAACTATTAAATTAGCATTGTCCAATGTGACCTATCCCGGATTTACCAAGGATATTGTCACGTTTGGATTTGTCAAAAATATTGATATATCAGGTGAGAAGGTTACCATTGGTATTGACATCACCTCCAGCGCTCCGGAAGTAGCGGCGCAGATTACTGATGAGGCACTTAAAGAGCTTCAAAAAGCAGGTATTGCCAATGCTGCCATAGAGATCAATGCACCGCAAATGCCACGCGAGAGCTCTTCTCACGGGAAAAATATTGCTCCGCAAGTTAAAAATTTTATTATGGTGAGTTCAGGTAAAGGGGGCGTCGGAAAATCGACTTCCGCAGTTAATATCGCCATTGCACTGGCCATGCAGGGTAAAAAAGTGGGACTGCTCGATGCTGATATTTACGGACCCAATATACCGCGTATGTTAGGACTAGAGGGCGTCAAGCCTCAAATTGAAGGCAACAAAGTACTGCCGCTAAAGGCATACGGTATTGAGATGATGTCCATGGGTTCATTAACCGATGAAGGGCAGTCGCTTATTTGGCGCGGTGCGATGATTATGAAAGCAATTGAACAGTTTTTACGCGATATCTTGTGGTCGGATCTGGATTGTCTGGTTATTGATATGCCTCCGGGAACGGGTGATGCCCAGTTGACATTGGCTCAAAGTGTTCCGGTAACAGCAGGCATAACGGTAACGACTCCGCAGATGGTCTCTCTTGATGACAGTCGTCGCAGTCTTGATATGTTCAAAAAACTCAACATTCCTATTGCCGGTATTATTGAGAATATGAGCGGCTTTATTGCGCCAGATACCGGTGTGGAATACGATATTTTCGGAAAAGGCACTACGGAGCCCGTTGCCAAAGAGTTTGATACAACCATTATTGCCGAAATTCCGATTGAGCCGGCTGTGCGTATTGGCGGGGATGAAGGAAAACCCATTGTTTATGCGGCTCCAGAGTCAGAGAGTGCAAAACGTTACATGAAAGCAGCCGAAGCTGTTTGGAGTAAGATTGAGACAATTAACAAAGAGGGAGGAGTTGATAATCAAGCGATTCAGCCGACCACACCCCCGGGAGTGAGCGCCTGCTCAACGGGCGGTCACTAGGTAATGACCAGGTTGCGGTTACTCGACCGTAACGCTTTTGGCCAAGTTGCGCGGCATATCGACATCATGTCCCAAGCGTACCGTAATTTCCATAGATAATAGCTGTACAATGACCATCATTTCAAAAAATTCCAGCATATAGTGTTCATGCTGCCGTGTCTTTAAAAAGTCATCTGCCTTGTCGAACTCTAGGGGGCTGATAGCGCAGATGGTAGAGTCCCGGGCACTTAACTCCTCGACATTACTTTTCATTTTATCGTACAGAAGATGCTCGGGCATGAGCGCAATGGTAAAGAGCTCCGGATCGGCAAGAGCAATGGGGCCGTGCTTCATCTCTCCGGAAGGGTAACCTTCCGCATGCAAATAGCTGATCTCTTTAAGTTTCAGTGCGCCTTCGAGTGCTAGCGGAAAGAAGACATCCCGTCCGATAAAAAAGAAGCCGTGACCGTGCAAGTAGCGTTTTGAGAGACGGTGAATACGCTCATGCATGGCACCATCAACTTTTGATGCCAGAGGCACTTTACGTAAAATACGCAATTGTTTCCGCAGTGCTTGCTGGTCGATACTCCGACGTGTTTGTGCTGTATAAAGTGCGAGCATCCACAACAGGGTAACTTGAGTAGCAAAAGCTTTGGTTGAGGCCACCCCTTTTTCAATACCGGCACGGGTTAGCAGAGCAGCATCGGCAAGCCGTACCATAGAGGAGTTGTCCACATTGCAGACAACCAGTGTTTTGAGTCCTGCTTCTTTTGCCATCTTTAGTGTTTCGAGCGTATCGGCAGTTTCACCGCTTTGAGAGATGACAATAAAGAGGGTATTGGTACTTAAGAGAGGCTTTTTATAGCGAAACTCACTGGCAATTTCTACGGAACAACGAATTTTGGCTTCCCGCTCAAAAAGGTAGCTTGCTGTGAGTGCGGCATGGTAGCTGGTACCGCAGGCACAGAGTTTGATCTCATCTATTCCGTGCAGCAAAGAGGTATCAACCTCGTCAAACATAATTTCTTCATCGCTTAAACGCCCCAGAAGCGTATCTAGAAGAACATCGCTCTGCTCATAGATCTCTTTCTCCATAAAGAAACGATACCCCTCTTTTTGAGCAGAGAGCTTACTTGTTGGCAGAGTAGAGAATGCAGGGTGCACTTCAGCGCCTTGAGTATCGTAAATATGTATTTCTTGGGCTTTAACATAACCGTACTGCCCGTCGTCTAAGTAGATGACATTGCTGGCCTTGCCAATAAGGGGTGCATCAGACGAAGCAAAGTATATGTCACCGTCATTATCGGTAGCAACAATCATCGGTGAACCGTTTTTGGCAAATAAAATAGTGTCGTTCTCATCTTTATGAACCAATAAGATGGCGTAAGCCCCTTCAAGGCGTTCAAGAGTACGTTCAAATGCTTCAAAAGCATTTGCAGTATGGGCAAGGTTCTTTTCAAATAAGTGAACGATTACCTCAGTATCGGTTTGACTTAAAAAGGTGACACCGCCATCTTGCAGCTCTTTTTTAAGCTCTTGATAATTCTCAATAATGCCGTTATGTACCACATAAGAGCTCTCTCCCAAATGAGGGTGTGCATTCAATTCCGTCGGTTTCCCGTGGGTTGCCCAGCGTGTGTGCCCAATGCCAACAGAAAAGGAAGATGTCGTAAATTCTGCCATCTTTGCATCAAGATTTTTGAGCTTACCCAAAGCTTTGAATGATGTAAAGTTGTCATTCTCCAATATGGCAATTCCGGCGGAGTCATATCCGCGATACTCTAGCTCTTTAAGGCCGTCCAATAAAATATTTTTGCTCTCTTTGTTTCCTATATAACCGACTATTCCACACATTTATGTATTATCCTCGCATAACAACGTTATTATTTGTTTGGCATTATCACATAATTTAGATTTTTTTTCTATTAAAAAGTGATCTTTTGCCCGTTTTTTCGTTGTATAAATTTTTGCCGTAGCAATATTAATGTTCATATCGTCCAATCGCGTCACAATATAAGCTAAAAGCCCGCGCTGATTTGTTGTGACAATATGCAATTGCGCATAGGCCAGCGAGTGGTTGCAGTCGAGTGTGATCTCATGAGGAGCGATGTGAGGTTGTCGAATCGTTACCTTTTTGTTCATGTCGAAAGAGTCTTCAACAACCTCCCTGATATGCTCGATTGTATTGTTGTCGGGTTGATGCAAAAACTCAATCTTAAAGTATTTAATATTGTCAAAGAGGGTAAAAATATCCATGGATGCAACATCAAGGTAGCTCAATTTCCCCAGAAGGTATCCGAGATTTAGAGGTACCAGACGTAAAATTTCAATAGTAAAGCCGTTGCCGCTGTTAAGACGATAGCTGTAGTCGTGAACATTTTTAGCCTGTGATGCTATCGTGATTATTTCATCGGGCGTATGTTTAAAAAAGAAGAGATTGGACTCGATGGTCAATATCTTCTTTTGTAACAGTTTTGGCAGGAGTACGTATTGCGGAGAACTTTTAATGCGTCGCTCCAGACTCAGTCGTTTGGTTGCATCACTGATGCGGTCGCGTTGTTGCGATATCTCGAGTGCCGCATGATAGAGTTTACGTAACAGTTTGGAGCTAAAGGGTGTGTAAACACCGTCTCCGACACCGTTAATGTCCGCGTAAGTTAGAATATAGAGCAGTTTCAGGTTTTGCGGTGTCTTGATTTTTGACATAAACTTATAGAGTGTTTTTTCACTGTGCAGATCTTCGTTGTAGGCAACGTTGCTCATTAATACATGATGCTTTATAAGCAGGGAGGCACACTCTTGAAATGTGTCGGTGAATTTAAGCTTTTTCAGCAATGGCACAATCAGTTTTGCACCGACATCACTGTGGTTTTGTGTTCTTCCTTTGCCGCTATCATGAATCAGTGTGACAACTTTGAGCATGGTACGCTCTTCAAGAGAGAGGGAGTCGTATAGATCGCAAATAAACGGTTCGCTGATATTTTCTAAACTTTTGACACATTTAATGGAGTGCAGATCGACCGGATAGTGATGGTAGCCGTCAAATTGCGGGAGGTGTTGTACTTTTCTAAAGGCAGCAATGAGTTCATGTAAAATTCCGGCATTGTAAAAGAGTTTTAAAAATGAATAGGTGTGCTGTTTTTCAAAAAGTTTACGTAACAGTATGTAGGTTCTGTTTCGCAGCGGATGTTTAATATCAGCATACGTAAACTGCGACAATATGCTGGCATCGAATCGACAGGGAGTGTCTTTAAGTGAGATTAAAAGCTCCAGAAGGGCATCGATATCGTGCCGATGATTGTCGTATGTCGTATAGAGCGTATTGTCAATCAGGTAGTATCGCTTGCAGATGCGCGCTTTCTTTAAGCGGGAAAAAAATGGGGGTTCATAAAGATACGGACGCACCATTTTGGTAACAAAAATTTGGGTAAAGTTATTGACTCTCCATAACGCATGAAAAATTTTCATTGCCAATTTTTGGGAGTCTTTGAAGCCGAGCATTGCCGCAATTTGAGGCAGCTGCTCCATAAGGAGTTGATCTTGCTGTTTACCTGCAATAAGATGCAATGCGCTGCGAACACGAAAGAGCAGCTCCAAAGAAATACGGTAGTCACGATACTCATCGTCACTAAAAAGTGTTCCGCTAAGATCTTTGGTGCTTTGAACACCGTAGATCGTCGTGGCAATCCAAAATAATAGCTGAGAGTCACGCAAGGAACCGATGCTCTCTTTAATGTTAGGTTGCATCGTAAGAGGGTACTTTTTACGGCGTTGATGTGCTTCTTCAATTTTTGCCAATATGTAGGTTTTAGGGTCATCGTGCCGAATATGCATCAGTTCACGTTGTGTCGCTCCCCATGTAAATTGAGATCCGATAATCATTCGGGCTTCCATCATGGAAGTTCGGATGGTCAGATCTTCTTGGGAAGCTTTAAAAATATCGTGGACGTCATGGACGCGGTGACCGAGTTTCAATCCGGAATCCCATGCTAAATAGAGCAGTTTTTCAATGATGAGCTGGGTGTCATAACCCTCAATATTTTCATAGACAATCATCAGATCGATATCGCTATGAACACAGAGCTGTTCACGTCCGTAACTGCCTAGTGCGACAATGGCAATAGGAATGGAGTTGCGCATGGGAAGGTAGTTGCCAAACGTCCGTCGTAAGACGGTTTTATACATGAGTGATATGATGGCATCATACGCTTTGGTGTGTTTGACGAGAAAGTCTTTGCCCTGGTTTTTTTCAAAGAGTTGATGGAGCGAATCGCTATATTTTTTTATATGCGCTTTAAAAAGTTTGGATATGTCAAAGTCGCTACTGTTTTGTTCAATAAGATCTTCTATCTGTTCAGCTATTTTCATAAGCCAATTATACTGATATTTCGATATAATTCCCGCTCTTAAAAGGATAAAGTGTGAATATTGCAGAAAAAGTAAGAGCAGGGGAACGTATCGACTCTAATGAGGCACTTGCTCTGTATGAGTATGATCTTTTCGAATTGGGTGAATTGGCTGATTTGAAGCGTAAGCAACTTCACGGCAATAAAAGTTATTTTAATATTAATCGGCATATTAATCCGACCAATATCTGTAAAGACATCTGCAAATTTTGTGCTTACTCCGCCAGTCGCAAAAATCCGAATCAATATACGATGAGTCATGATGATATTATGAGTATTGTTGATGATATTGTCAAGCGCGATATTAAAGAAGTGCATATTGTCTCCGCCCACAATCCTCAGACGGGTCTGCAATGGTATTTAGACATTTTTAAAAAAATTAAAACACGCTATCCAAATTTACATGTAAAAGCGTTAACGGCTGCCGAAGTACATTTTTTGTGTGAAGAGTATGGCAAAAGCTATGATGAACTATTGGATCTTATGGTGGAAAACGGGGTGGACTCTATGCCCGGAGGCGGTGCAGAAATTTTTGATGAGACGGTACGGGAGTATATCTGCAAAGGCAAAGTAAGCTCTGGGCAGTGGCTTGACATTCACAAAAAATGGCACGAACGTGGTAAAATGTCAAATGTGACTATGTTGTTTGGTCATGTGGAAAAACGTCATAACAGAATTGATCACATGATGCGAATTCGTGATCTGCAAGATGCAACAGGGGGGTTTAATGCCTTTATTCCGCTGGTGTATCAGAGTGAGAACAACTATCTGAATGTTAAAGAGTTTATTACGGCGCATGAGATTTTAAAGACTATGGCAATCAGTCGTATTGTATTGGATAATGTTGCCAATATTAAGGCCTATTGGGTAACATCAACGGTAAATTTAGCCTTGGTGGCGCAAGAGTTTGGGGCGAATGATTTGGACGGTACGATTGAGAAAGAGTCTATTAATTCGGCAGCCGGAGCGGCCAGTGCCCACGGTGTCAATTTAGATGAGTTTGTCACCCTCATTAAAAATAGCGGGTTTATTCCCGTAGAACGTGACAGTGTCTATAATGAATTAAAAATTTGGTAAGCGAGGAAAATAATGGAAAGTCAAATTAACTGTTTTAAAGCATATGATGTTCGCGGGAGTATTCCCGATGAGTTAAATGAAGATATTGCATATCGTATTGGTCGTGCCTATGCTGAGGTTATACAGCCCAAAAAAGTTGTTGTCGGTTACGATATTCGGCTCTCAAGTCAAGAGCTTTGCGATGCATTGACTGAAGGGTTGAGGGATGCGGGTGTTGATGTATATAATATAGGTATGTGCGGCACCGAAGAGATTTATTTCGCGACATTTGCCTTTAGTTTTGATGGTGGTATCGTGGTGACGGCAAGCCATAACCCCATGGACTTTAACGGCATGAAATTTGTACGCGAAGGCGCCAAGCCTATTAGTAGCGATACCGGACTGCTCGATATTAAAGCGGTTGCAGAAAAAAATGATTTTTCTGAGCTTGCTTCCAAAGGCAAAATGGAGCATTTTGACCATCATAAGGAGTATGTGGAACATCTGTTAAGCTACATCGATATTGCCACATTGAAGCCTCTAAAAGTGGTCGTTAATGCCGGTAACGGTGGAGCCGGTATGGTAGTTGACCTGCTTGAGAAATATTTGCCGTTTGAGTTTATCAAGATCCATCATAATCCTGACGGAACCTTTCCTAACGGTATTCCCAATCCGATTTTGCCGGAAAACCGTTCTGCAACGGCCGATGCGGTCGTGGCTCACGGAGCTGATGTCGGCATCGCTTGGGACGGTGATTTTGACCGTTGTTTTCTTTTTGATGAGACAGGCAGATTTATAGAGGGATATTATATTGTCGGACTGCTGGCACAATCCCTTCTTGAGAAACGGCCGGGTCAGAAAATTATTCATGATCCGCGTTTAACCTACAACACGATCGATATTGTTAACAGTGCCGGCGGAAAAGTGGTTCAGAGCAAATCCGGTCATGCATTTATTAAAGAGCGTATGCGTCACGAAGATGCGATTTACGGTGGCGAAATGAGTGCACATCACTATTTTAAAGATTTTGCCTATTGTGACAGCGGAATGATACCGTGGCTGTTGGTTACGGAGCTCTTGAGTCATACCGGACAGAAGATGTCTGAGTTGGTCAACGATCGTATTGAAAAATTTCCTTCGAGCGGGGAAATAAATAGTAAAGTTGCCGATGCATCGCAGATTATACGGGCTATCGAGGAGCATTTTAAAGATGCAAGCAGCGCCATAGATTATACGGACGGATTGAGTATGGAGTTTGAGACGTGGCGATTTAATTTGCGAAGTTCCAATACGGAACCGCTGTTGCGCTTAAATGTCGAGTCGAAAGGCAATCATGCTTTAATGAAAGAGAAAACAGAGACATTGCTGGTAATGATTCGATGATTTTATGCTATAATTTTAACGTAATTTCATAATAAAGGTATAAAATGTTAAAACAACTTGTTGTAATGCTTCTGCTTATGGGGACTCTGATGGCAACAATGAATGTAAATAAGGCAAGTAAAGAGGAGTTGATGAGTATTAGTGGTATTGGCGAGAAAAAGGCTGAAGCCATTATTAAGCATCGAAAAAAGCATGGGAAGTTCAAGTCAATTGATGATTTGAAAAATGTCAAAGGTATCGGTGATGCCCTGATTGCAAACATCAAAAAAGGGAAGAAAAAATCGGTAAAGAAAAAGAGCGGCACGACGAAAAAAAGCACTCATAGCAAAAAAAATACGAAAACACACAAAAGCAAAAAAAGTCATTCGACGTCAAAATCCACTGCAAAAAAGAAGATAGCGACCCAACACTAAATACCACGAGGAATCAGCTGTGTGCTGATGCCTGCTTGCCTAATTCCACCTAAAGCGTTGTAGAAGTAATGAACGAGTGTCACCCGCGGTGCTAAAATAGGCAGTGTAAAAAGCTGCTAAGAGAGTAGTTTTTACAACCGAAATCAAGCTAAAAAAACAGAGGAATCTGTTAGAGTCTTTTTCATGAAATCTGGAAGGAGACCAATGCTGAAAAAAGGTGAAGTAAAAATTCAACAAAAGTTGAAATATGACAAGTGGTGTTAAAACTGTTTTTGTAGAAGAATTTAGTAAAAATTATGATGATGTTGTTATGCACAAAGCAAGCAGACAAGTTTTTAAAGCCAACTGCAAAGATGGAATGGTGCAACATTTCAACTGTTACATATTTTCTTTCAACATAAAAACCCAATGATACAGAGGGTGCTGTAACTTTGTTGCATGTTGCATCCGTTATTTAATCCAAAAACAATCATAGAATAATGTATAATAGCAATCTATAAACAGTTTTGGGGTAGAAGAAAGTATGATTTTAATGATAGATAACTATGACAGTTTTACCTACAATATTGTACAGTACTGTGTTGAGTTGGGTGCCAATTTAAAAGTAATTCGCAATGATGAACTGAGTATTGACGAGATTGTTGCGTTAAAGCCTGAAAAAAT
>JAJRVF010000150.1 GCA_024277395.1 Campylobacterales bacterium | reverse complement strand
GGTACTCATTCGAAAATATCAGATTCAGCTGCAGCGTGCTCTTGGCAATGTCGACATTTTAAGTGAAGAGGTCAGCCGACTTCGCACTGAAATTAAAACACTGAAACAGCGTAATTCGCAACACCGTCTTTCCAACGATCGGCTTAAAACAAAAATTAAGGAGCTTGAGGGTCGTATTGATGCCCTTATTTAAACTATGTTGAACAGCAAAGACAAAGAGATAATTACAGCTGCCATTCGAGATATTCACGATTTTCCCGAACCCGGTATTGTCTTTAAAGACATTACCACTTTACTCAATGATGCCGATGCCTATGCCACGCTAATGGAACACCTTTATAAGCGCTATTGTGACTACAATCTCGATTATATCGCCGGCATTGATGCACGCGGATTTATTTTTGGTTCGGCTTTGGCACAGATGCTGCATCTTGGGTTTGTGCCCATCCGAAAAAAAGGAAAACTGCCCCATCACACCCTCTCAGAATCATACGATTTGGAATACGGCAGTGATGCGGTCGAAATACATGCTGATGCCTTTCGAGGTAAAAAAAATGCCAAGGTACTCCTCATTGACGATCTCATTGCTACCGGAGGTACCGCCGAAGCAGCCGTTAGGCTCATTAACAAGTCCCAAGGTGAATGCGTTGAAGCCTGTTTTATTTTAGGGCTCGATTTTCTTGACGGACAGAAAAAAATCCAACAGCTTACCAATATATATACCCTGATAGGAATTGACTGATGTATATCCCTTCTCCTTCGCAATTTGACCCTGATGACAATGGACACTTCGGTATATTCGGAGGACGGTATGTCCCTGAAACGTTAATGCCCGCGCTGCTCGAACTCGACGCCGAATATAAAAAAATCCGCTTTGACGAAAGTTTTTGGACAGAGGTAAACTACTATCTCAAAGATTATGTCGGTCGCCCCTCACCGCTCTATTTTGCACACAATATCTCCCAAGAGCTCAGCGCACGTATCTATTTGAAGCGTGAAGATCTCAACCACACCGGAGCACATAAAGTCAACAATGTCATTGCCCAAGGGCTTATGGCAAAACGACTGGGGAAAAAGAAAATCATTGCCGAAACGGGTGCGGGTCAACATGGCGTTGCCACAGCTACCATCTGCGCTCTGCTGGGATTGGAATGTGAAATTTTCATGGGTGCCAAAGATGTTGCTCGTCAAGAGCTCAACGTCTTTCGTATGAAATTGCTCGGTGCCAAAGTCAATGCCGTAGAGAGCGGTTCACGCACACTTAAAGATGCAATGAACGACGCCATACGCCACTGGGTTACCCATGCGCGCGACACCTTCTATATTATCGGTACGGTAGCCGGTCCGCACCCCTACCCTATGATGGTGCGTGATTTTCAAGCAATAATCGGCTGGGAGGCACGTGCGCAAATTCTAGAAAAAGAGAGCCGCCTTCCCGATATAGTCATTGCTTGCATTGGCGGCGGTTCCAATGCTATTGGCACCTTCGAGCACTTTTTGGAAGATAAGGAAGTAGAATGCATCGGTATTGAAGCGGGCGGCTTGGGGGTTGAGACCGACAAGCACGGCGCCTCGCTTGAAAAAGGACGGCCGGGAGTTCTGCACGGACAAATGAGCTATCTGCTCCAAGACGATGACGGACAGATACTCGAAGCACACTCTATTTCAGCAGGACTGGACTATCCGGGTATTGGACCTGAGCATGCATTTCATAAAGACAATGCCTCCGTTACCTATGACAATGTTACTGATACTGAGGCGCTCGATGCCTTTGTGTGGCTTTCACAAAAAGAGGGAATTATACCCGCCTTTGAGAGTTCACATGCAATAGCCTATTTGAAAAAAATTGACAATATCAAAGACAAACTTATTATTGTCAACCTCTCCGGACGCGGTGACAAAGATATGATTCAAGCAAAAGATATGCTGCATTTTGAGTAAACAGTTTACATGTAAATTTATATATTTTGGAGAATGAAATGAATTTAGCGTTTTTAGACAGGCCGTTGGTATCTATTGATACCGACATTACTATTGTATTTTTAACCGACACACTCTTAGACGATGCAAGCGACTACAAGGTGCTGACTCAAGCAGGGTTTAAAGCAAAACAAGATCAGTTGTGTTTGCTGCATGAAAAAGGGGTATTGTACTGCGGTATTGAAAAATTGAATCGTGACTCACTCCGATCTGCTGCTACAGTAGTGGTTCGCAGCTTAAAAAATTCTAACTATAAAAGCGCGAAAACGGGGCAATATTTCTTAAAAAATACGAAAGCATTAGTTGAAGGATTTATGCTTGGGTATTACAGTTTTGATGTTTACAAGTCTAAAAATGAGGCATCATCATTTAAAGAATTGTTCATCTCGGCAGAAAACTTTGATGCCGCCATGCTGGATGCAAACGAGTCTAAAACAATTATTGATGCGAGCAAAACCGTTTCGGAAGCAACCAACTACGTGCGCAGCCTGGTCAATACCATTCCCAATGATATCACACCGCCGTCTTTAGCCCTTATTGCTCAAGATTTAGCCGATAAAAACAATCTTACATGTCATATTTTAGATGAAAATGCGCTTGAGGCTGAAAGCATGAATGCCATGCTCGCTGTAGGACGTGCCTCGGTGCATCAGCCGCGACTCATACATATAAGCTATAAGCCGAAAAATCCTCTACATGTAATTTCATTAGTAGGTAAAGGTCTCACTTATGACAGCGGCGGTTTAAGCCTAAAATCGCCGACATCAATGGTGAGCATGAAGATGGATAAAGCAGGTGCTTGCGCCGTTCTTGGAATTGTTAAAGCCGTGAGTGAACTAAAGCTTCCCATTGAGGTACATGGTTTCATTGGAGCGGCAGAAAATATGGTCGGCGGCAATGCCTACAAACCCGATGATGTGCTTACCGCCAAAAACGGCACTACTATTGAAGTACGCAATACCGACGCTGAGGGTCGTTTAGTCCTTGCAGACACCCTGGCCTACGCGCAGCAGGAAGTCAATGCAGACTTTCTGTTTGATTATGCTACGCTGACAGGTGCGTGCATGGTGGCGCTTGGCCCCTACACAGTAGGCATGATGGGACACTCTCACACACTCAAACACCAATTTAGTCAAATTGCTGCACCCAGCGGTGAGCTTCTTGCCTCACTGCCCTTCAATACTCACTTGAAAAAACTGCTTAAAAGTGAAATTGCCGACATCAGCAACGTCGGTTCCAAGCCGTACGGCGGCGCCATTACTGCCGGCATGTTTTTAGATAATTTTATTAATGAAGAGATGAAACAAAAATGGATGCACTTTGATATTGCCGGTCCGGCATACAGTGAAACCCCTTGGGACTGCCACCCGTACGGTGCGACGGGAATCGGCGTGAGATTTACGATTGAGTGGATGCATTCACTATTGAATGCAGATAAAACATAAGGATTGAAATGGGATTAAGTATAGGACTTGTAGGACTGCCAAACGTAGGAAAATCAACAACGTTTAATGCGTTAACCAAAGCACAAAATGCCGAAGCGGCAAATTACCCGTTTTGTACTATTGAGCCCAACAAGGCGGTTGTGCCCGTACCCGATAGTCGTCTTGATGAATTGGCCGGCATTGTCAACCCGGAGCGAATTCAGCACTCTACCCTTGACTTTGTCGATATTGCCGGTCTGGTCAAAGGGGCAAGCAAGGGTGAAGGTCTGGGAAATAAATTTTTATCTAACATTCGTGAAACAGAGGTCATCTTACAGATTGTCCGCTGCTTTGAAGATGAAAACATTGTTCATACCGAAGGCGCTATTGACCCATTGCGTGATATTGAGATTATTGAGACCGAGCTCATTTTAGCCGATATTGAAATATTGACCAACCGTATTGAACGTCTAAAAAAACAGGCAAAGGCCGACAAAAAAGCCAAAGCGTTAATGGAGTACGCTGAAACATTAGCAGAGTTTTTAGCCGAGGGGAATTTAGCCCGGAATTTTGAAAGTTTTAACAGCAGCGAATTTAAAGAGCTCAATCACGATCTGCGCCTGCTCACCTCCAAAGAGATTATGTACGGTGCCAACGTCGATGAAACAGGTCTTTTAGAAGACAATGCCCATGTCAAGGCACTTGAATCCCATGCTGCGGCACAAGGATGCGAGGTTATTAAACTGTGTGCTAAAATTGAAGAGGAGCTGGTGGATCTTGACGAGGATGAGCGTACCGACTTCTTAAATGAGCTGGGTGTAGCCGAGTCGGGGCTGGAGCAGATCATCCACAAAGGGTTTGACAAGCTTGGACTTATGAGCTACTTTACCGCCGGTGTCAAAGAGGTGCGTGCCTGGACCATTCGCAAAGAGACTACGGCACCTAAAGCCGCGGCGGTAATTCACAACGATTTTGAAAAAGGCTTTATTCGTGCTGAGGTTATTTCTTATGACGATTTTATAGCCTGCGGCGGCGAGTCCGGAGCCAAAGAAGCAGGAAAAATGCGCCTAGAGGGTAAAGAGTACATTGTTAACGACGGTGATGTAATGCATTTTCGCTTTAATGTCTGATTGTTTTACATGTAATTTAGATACGATGCCGCGAGTTTACCACTGAAAAGCCTACTCAAAAATACCAATAACGGCATTCTTTTTATGCTGCTAAGTTCCCTGTTTTCTGCGGTAAACGGTGCTTTAGCCAAAATTCTCTCTGAAGATCTCAGTGCTTTGGAAATTGTCTTTTTCAGAAATCTTATTGGTGTTGTGTTTATTGTGCTCATGCTCAAACATACCCCAGGAAAATTCAGTTACAACCATGTAGGATCGCTTATTTTACGCGGTGTTCTCGGTTTTAGTGCTATGATTATGTTTTTCTACACCATCACTTCCATTCCACTTGGCGTTGCCATTACGCTAAACAAGACCTCGCCCTTTTTCGTTGCCATTCTTGCCTTTTTGCTACTGAATGAGAAGGCATCAAAAACCAGTATTGCCGCGCTGTTCATTGGATTTTTCGGTGTAATGCTCATTACCAAACCCCAAGGTTTCAACCTTATTGACTATGACCACCTGCTGGGTATCTTGGGCGGTTTTTTTGCAGCGGCTGCCTACACCACCATTCGTAAAATTAAAGATCATTTTGATTCACGGGTGATTGTGCTCTCTTCTATGATGTCCGGAACCCTGCTGCCACTGCTGCTCTTTTTGCTGGCACATGTCTATACTCCACCGTCCTACTTGAAGTTTTTAATTAGTGAATTTGTGATGCCCGAATCGCACACTGTCTGGCTCTTTATTTTGCTCATGGCCATCATCTCCACACTGTCGCAATGGCTGCTTACCAAAGCTTACTCCAGTACCAAAGTAACTGTTATTGGGGTGGTAAGCTACACCAATATTCCCTTTGCTATTGGCTTTGGCGTGATGCTGGGTGATGCGTTTCCCGATATTGCCGCACTCTGCGGTATTGCATTAATTGTTTTAGGCGGTCTTTTGGTGAAAAGAGCTGCATGACTAATACATATTTAGCCATAGCGGCATGCCCCCATTTATCAAGGCAACTTTTTTATCTTCTTTTTACCTTTACTCATACTGATATTTTATCTCAGAATTGCTAAATGTTCTGAGTATGAATAAGTGTAGCCACATCATTTGAAATTTTAAATGCTTTGGCATATTGAAATTAAAGTCTATTAGTGCCATAATATATCACCAAATGAAAGGGAGGACAAAATGGCAACACAAGCATTGATTACACCTAGTGTGCTTGAATGGGCACGAATGCGTACTGAAATAAGCCTGGATGTCTTGTCTCAAAAACTTTCTGTAAAAGATGAAAAGGTGCAAAAATGGGTAGCAGGAGAGAGTAAACCAACATTTAAGCAGGCTCAAAAACTTGCTAAAATATTACAGATTCCTTTTGGTTATCTATTTTTACAAGAACCTCCCAAAGAGAGCCTGCCTATTCCTGATTTAAGAACCCTTGATGATACTGCCCCATCTCAAATAAGTGCAACATTTAGAGAATTACTGTATGAAGTTGATAGAAAACAACAGTGGTATAGAGAGTATGTTTTAGAAAGTGGGGAAGATGAGAAAAGTTTTGTAGGGAAATATAACTTTTCTATTGATATTGCTACATTAGTAGATGATATCCGTACGACTTTGCAATGGGATGTAAACTTAGCACTAAGCATTAAAAATAAAGATGATTTCATAAGTATAATTACTAAAAAGGCAGAATCTAGTGGGATTCTAGTTATGAGAAACAGTGTTTTAGCTAATAACACACATAAGCATCTTAATGTAGCTGAATTTAGAGGTTTTGTGATTAGTGATAAGTATGCACCACTTATATTTATAAATACAGCAGATGCAAAAAATGCTCAAATTTTTACTTTGGCACATGAACTTGCACATTTATGGCTCGGTGAGAGTGGAATATCCAGTGTAGAACTATATAAGCCAGAAGAGAAAGAGATTGAAAAATTTTGTAATAAGGTAGCTGCTGAGTTACTACTACCTAAAAAAGCTTTTTATAATGAATGGAAGCAAGAGTTTTCTAAAAAACAAAATTGTGAAGTGATAGCTAAAAAATTTCATATAAGTATTTTTGTCGTTTTTAGGAGAGCATTAGATTTTGGTTTTATACCACAAAAATTATTTAAGATTTTATTTAATGAAGCAAAAAAAAGTTTTGAAGAGTATGAAAAAAATGTGAAACCATCTTCTGGTGGTGATTTTTTTCGCACATTAAAAGTGAGAAACAGTGAGATTTTTTCTCAAGCTGTTGTAAGCTCTGCACTTGAAGGTAGATTACTTTATAAAGATGCTGCATCTTTATTGGGTGTTAAAAAAGCTTCTGTTGTGAATGAATATGCACACAAGTTAGGTATAAAATAATGATATACCTTTTAGATGCAAATGTTTTTATTCAAGCAAAAAATCTCCATTATGGTATGGATTTTTGTCCAGCATTTTGGGAATTTATAGATCAAGAAACTTCTAAAACAACTGCTGGAAGTATATCTTTTGTGTACGATGAGTTAGTACATGGAGATGATACATTAGCTGATTGGATTCAAGAAAAAAAAGATACTGCAAATTTTTTATCTTGTGATGATGAAGAAACCCAATTAAAGTATATAGAAATAGTTAACTATGTAAATAGTAGCAGATTTGGACAGGCCCATATAGAGAGATTTTTAGCAGGGGCTGATCCTTGGCTCATAGCAAAAGCAAGTGTCATGGAAGCTACGCTTGTAACACATGAGGTTAAAGCAGTAGGAAGCAATATTAGAAAAGTTAAAATTCCAAATATATGTGAAGCTTTTGGTGTAGCATATATAAATCCATTTGACATGATAAGGGATCTTAACGGAGAGTTTCAACTAAAATAGTTATAGTAGTAAAAAATTAAAAAAATTACCACTATTTTAATTATTGTGGTAGAATAGTGGTAATTTTACTAGTATAAGGCATAGTTACTATGGAAGTTGGTTATATTCCTCCTAAATTACCACTAAAGAAAGATATAGAATCAAAAGCAGTTCTCAAGCAAATCATCAAGGCCAATCGTGCTTTGGCAGAGTTAAAAGGCTCTGCTCGCTCGATCCCAAACCAAAG
>JAJRVF010000149.1 GCA_024277395.1 Campylobacterales bacterium | reverse complement strand
TTTGTACTTAACACGACTTCCGTATCAAACTGTGTGACTGAAGTGACGGCAGCGACATGTTGCAGTACGGACAGGAGCATTTTATCTGAAAGCATGGGGCGTGTTACAGGCGCATTTGGCGGACTTTGTTTGAGTGCTTGTATGATCTCTGAAGGGCTTAAGTAGGCATGGCTGGGGGAGAGTGATGCTAAAAACGTTTCTAACTCTTGTTGTTTGCGTTGTGTTAGGTGCTGTTTTATTTCTATAAGATGCGGTATGAGTGCTTCGAGGGGTTCCTCTTTTAAATAGGTAAAAGAGAAGGGCTGTGTTGTCAGAACAACGATTTTGTCAAAAGAGGTATCAAAGATGTTGTAGTGAAGCAGTGCATGAAACTCCAGAGCATCTTCAAGGGTAAACGTACCCTCAACACTCTGTTCAATTAATGAGCGTTTTTTCTCGTAACGAATATGCTCCAGCTTGGCTTCCATTTTGTAGCGGTTTATTTTTTTGCTGCGTACGTCAATAAAAGCATTAAACAGCAGTGCAGATTCTTCCGGTGTCGTGTCCATCTCCTCAATAATCGAAGCGATCTTTTCACTACGCAGTGTGGGCTGTTCTTTAATTTTTGTTGAGGTATAGATAGTACCGTCAGCTTTAAAAAAGTCAACAATATTTGAGCGTATGTAGGTATCGGCTTCAGACCAGATCCGTCGGATATACCGTAAAAGATACTCACGATCGTAGCTATCGGGGGTGATAGCAATAAAGCGAAAAAGCTCACTTAAGGTAGAGGTGGAAACCCGTTCTATACCCTCATCAAAACCGTCACCGTCAAAATAGTGCCGCAGCTGCTGGTTGAGCTTGAGCTGTTTTTTCTTTTTGCTACCCATTGTCTGTTCTCAAATTGTTTAGTTGTGACATTATAATAGACTTCTTGCAAAACTCCTAACCCCTTTGAGAGATGATATGGTTTTTTAGCGTTTTTAATGATATAATCACGGACTTATGACCAAAAAAAGGAATATTATGAAGAAAATTGTACTCATCTCGTTAGCAACAGCATCGTTACTGCTTGCTGCTGAGGGCGATAGACCACTAAAAACACATACTGAGTTTTCACTGGTTGATGCCAACGGCAATACCGACAATACCTCATTGGCTTTCGAGCTTAAAGCTGACAAGAACTACGGTAAACATGAGTTTCGTGCCGACGCGAATGCGTACTATACCAAAGAGAGCGATACGGCTACTAAAAACAAATGGATGCTTGAACTTAACTACGACTATATGATTACGGATCGATATTCATTTAATTATCTAATAGGCTACAAACGCGATAAGTTTTCAGGTTTTGACTACCAGTTCTACACCGGACCGGGGGTTGGCTACAAGGTCATTAATACACCCGAACATAAGCTGAATGTGCAAGCAAACCTTTTGTATTCCATTGATCAGTATGAAGGCGGCGGCGATAAAAACGACTACTTGGGCTATGGCGCCGGATTAAACTACGAATGGCAGGTGGCAGAAAACCTGAAATTTAAACAGGATTTGAAATACCGCGGCAGTTTTGATGATTCTGAAAACTATTTTATTAACTCCAAAAGTGCCATTGAGAGTAAGCTCGGCGGGCTTTTCTCCATGGGCATCAGCTATGCAATTGACTATGCGAACCTGCCGGCTGCAGGGAAAACCTCGACCGACAAAACATTGCTCGCATCACTGATTATTGATTACTAGCCTCTTTAGACGCGCTGCGAAGCAGTGCGAAAGAGCCAAAGGCAACGACCGCAGCCACTAAAAAGAGCTGGGACGGCCACAGCTCGTAAATATACCCCGCACCGACTGCACCGATAAACCCTCCCAGGCCGTACGAGATTCCAAAAAAGAACTGTTGTGCCAATTGTCGTTGTGCATAGAGCGTAAAAAGGTAACTGATGGCGGCGGAGTGAAACAGAGCAAAGCTGAGTGCATGAATGGCCTGAGAGGTAAACAGCAGTGCAATGTCGGTCGGGTAGAGAAACAGAAGCATCCAGCGCAACGCTGTAAATGCCGTAGTGAACTGTAAAATACCCAAAAGATTTTTTTTGAGCAGCGGTCCTTGAAAATAGAGCATAATAATCTCGACAATCACGCCAAAGCTCCACAGATAGATGGTCATATCTAAAGAGATGCCCCGTTCCGTCTCATAAATCGTGAAGAAGTTATAGAAGGCTCCAAAACTCACCTGCATTAAAAGCAGTCCCGCCCAGAGTCTCCAGCGCTTAAAAAGGTTAAAGCTGCCATTGTCGGTGTGTGCATCGTTCGGCGTGGTATCGGTGTTGTGTTTGGCAATAATATAACCAAACAACGCTGTTGCCAGCACCATCACAATCAGGTAGATAATGGCGGTTTGAGGTATGTTTAAAAAGCGTACCAGCACCAAAGAGACCAAAATGAAACCGACGGAACCGAACAGCCGTACTTTACCGTAGCGCTCTTTTCCTATGCGCTCCAATGCGATCACCTCAATAAACGGAAGAATGAGACTCAATCCAATCCCTAAACCAATATTGGCAAGCAGCAGTGCATAAAAAGCGTGCAGCGACGGATAAAAAGCGATGGCACTGAAGCTGAGCAGTACCAGGGCGTAGTTAAAAATAGTACGGTTGAGTTGTATGCCTTTGATAAAGACAAAGGGAACCAAAAAGCGTACCAACGGTGCCGCGGCAAAGATAATGCCGATTTCAGAAGGTGCATAGCCGACATTAGAGAGCACTTTGGGCAAAAAAATGATATGGACGGAAATAATGGCAAAATAGAAAAAGTAAAAAAGAGCTAAGAGTGCAGGCATTAATTGGTGTAAACAACGGCAGTGCGGCTGATGAGGTCGTGCAAGGTACGTTTGTCACGACGAAACAGACCTATAAAAAAGCCTATCAGGGTGACGGCTGAGAGAAAATAGCCTAAAAAACGGATAATCAGTTGAAAATATGAGGCCGGCTTGAGCGTTGTTGCATCAACGACTTTGCAGTGGGCAAGCTGTTTGCCCGGAGTTTTTCCGTTACGATGCCACAAAAAGACATAGATACTCATTGTTAAAACTACATGTAAAAGTGATACCAGAGGATCGGGGGCATTGGTTAGCGCTGTTTCATTGTGAGCGATGACATCAAGTGCTGTAGCCGTTTTCATCTCGTCGCGTCCAAAAACAACCATTATAAACAGGCTGATGGGGATTCCAATCATAAAGAGGTCGGTGACAAACCCTAAAGCACGTGTCCAAAAACCGGCGAACAGCCGTTGCGGTACCGATGCATCCGATTGAGTTTGATTGGAATTTTTATGTTTTACGTTGCGCCATCTCATGATGGCATTATACACTTTTTCAGGGGCTATTGTAAGAGGCTTAGAGCGGTTGTTGCCGGAGATGTAAAAAACCGTTATTTACAAGCAGTTAACTAAACAGAAGTATACTTTCCATATCTCAACAATGAACGTTGAAGAGATTCTTTTTAATCAACTCCTAGTATTCAAAAGGTAGTTTTAGGCTGTAGTGTTTGAGCCTAGAACTATTGACTCCCCTTAAAGAACATTGTAAAAAAGTCGGCGCGGTTATTTTGTTTTTCGGGCGTGACGTTTTCGTTCGGTAGCATCGAGGTGTCGTTTGCGTACACGAATGCTTTGGGGTGTGACTTCAAGCAGTTCATCTTCTTCGATCCACTCGAGTGCCTTTTCCAGGTTCATGTCACGCGGCGGAACAAGCTTAATGGCATCATCGGCACCGCTGGAGCGGACATTGCTCTGCTGTTTTCCTTTGATGGGATTCACTTCAAGGTCATTTGAGCGGCTGTGCTCCCCAATGATCATACCGGAATATACTTTGGTTTGCGGCTCAATAAACATAACGCCGCGCTCTTGAAGGTTAAAAATAGAGTAGGCCAGCGCAACACCGGCTTCCATGGAGATGAGAGCACCGTACTGACGGCTCTCCACACTGCCGGAGTAGGGACGAAACTCTAAAAAGGAGTGATTCATTACCCCTTCGCCGCGGGTATCGGTTAAAAACTGTCCGCGAAAGCCGATAAGTCCGCGCGCCGGAATTTCGAACTCGATACGGGTAAAGCCTTCACCCATAGGCAGCATGGATTTCATCTCTGCCTTGCGTTTACCCAGACGCTCAATGACCGTACCGCTGAAATCATCAGGGGTATCAATAACAAGATGTTCAAACGGTTCGCATTTTACTCCTTCAATCTCTTTCACAATGACCTCGGGACGGCTGATGCCAAATTCAAAATCTTCGCGGCGCATGTTTTCGGCCAAAACGGTAATTTGCAGCTCACCGCGACCCTAGACTTTAAACTTTCCTTCGCCGACGACTTCGAGTTTCATGGCGACATTGGTCTGCATCTCCTGTTCGAGACGGTCTTTGAGTTTATTGGAGGTGACATGCTTGCCTTCGGTTCCGGCAAGAGGAGAGTCGTTGACGGAAAATACTACGGTCAGGGTCGGTTCTTCAATATGCATGGGGTCAAGCGGCATTGGATTTTCCGGATCGACAACCGAGTCCCCTACATCAACCGTTTCCATTCCGGCAATGGCGACAATATCCCCCGCTTCGGCTTCGTTGATCTCCATGCGGTTAAGTCCGTGAAAACCGATGAGTTTGCTGATTTTTCCTTTGACAAATTCGCCGTCGGCTTTGGCCAACATAATGTTATCGCCCTTTTTAACCGTGCCGTTGAAAATACGGGAAATACCGATTTTACCGACATAGTTGTCATAATCAAGGGTGAATACCTGTGCTTGGATGGGGTTGTCTTTGTCGCCGTCGGGAACGGGAATGCGCTCTAGAATCGTCTCAAACAGGCACTCAAAACTGCCGTCTTCGTCCGCCATATCCAGCTTGGCAATACCGTCACGCGCTGCGGCATAGACGACGGGGAAATCCTGTTGCTCATCGCTGGCATCCATAGCGGCAAAGAGGTCAAAGACCTCGTCAACAACACGATCGGGGTCGGCAGAAGGCTTGTCGATTTTATTGATGACGACAATGGGCATTTTCCCAATGCCAGCATCTTTTTTACAACAAATTTGGTTTGCGGCATCACCCCTTCGTAGGCATCTACAAGTAGCAGTACGCCATCGACCATCTTCAAAACCCGTTCGACCTCACCGCCAAAGTCGGCGTGTCCCGGTGTGTCAATAATGTTAATTTTGTAATCTTTGTAGCGAAT
>JAJRVF010000148.1 GCA_024277395.1 Campylobacterales bacterium | reverse complement strand
GGATTTTTCAATATCTTCAACCGCTAACTTTCTATAGAGAATCGGACTGGTGATTTCAGAAATTTTTGCATCTGAAATACCGGAGCGCTTTGGCTTAATAGCGGCAATTTGTTGATCGACCCAAGCGAGACTGTCTTCGGCTGTTGCCGATGAGGTCACTGTTAAGATGATAATGAGAGGAAGGATTAAAGCTTTCATTCGATAATGCCCCAAACCGAAATATTAAGATCAGTGACGAGTATATTGTTCGCACTCATATTAAAATCGTGTAAATCAACAACTAGAAAGCTCTGCTCCAGGGCGTTGATGAATTTTAAGGTATCTTTGTACTTCCCGGTAGAACGAACGGAAATGTCTAAAACATGTCCAAACGCTCTGGTGTCCGAAGTAAATTCATTACCGAACTTGAGGAGTTTGACATTGTATTTTTTAGCATTTTTGGCTATGGAGTGAAGGTAGGCACCCCATGTTTTTTCATCATAAAAGAGTGATGAAATTTGCTCAATTTGAAATTTAATGTAGGAGTTATAATCCTGATACTGAACATAACTCTTTTTAATGTTCTCAATTTCATTTTCAATTTGAGTAATTTTTGACTCAGGGTTTTGTTGTAAATAAGCTTTGTCCTGGTTGAGTTTTGTATCCAGGGCTACGACTTCATCATGTACCTTGTGAAACTCTTTTTCCGAACTCTCCCAAAAAAGAAGATACGAAAAAGCAAAAATACCCGCAAAAATCATCATGTACAGAAGATATCGGTCCTTTTGCGTTTTTTTTGCCATATTTTGGTCAATATTGTATAAGAAATTTTCAACGCCTAAATTCATAATTGAGCCTTTAGTTTTCCAATATAAACCATCTCTTCAGCATCATAGAGTATCTCGTCCAGACGAAAATCATATTTTTCAGATTTTACTTTGGTTAAATGCTTTACGAGTGATGTTATGTCTCTGTCTTTTTTAGCGATGAGAGAGAAGGTGAACTCTTTGGTATTGTTGTTTTCCGCATAGATAATACTGTCAATCTGCGTATTGTACTTGTTGAAGTCCTGGGTAAACTGTGTTACGAGCATTGCTTTCATAGGGTAGTTTACTTTTACTTCATGAATTTTGATCAGCGTCTGCTTTTTCTCATTGTAAGCATTTTTTTCAGCACTCAACAAGGCATTGGCATCAGCTTTTTGCTGTTCTTTTAGGGTAATGGCTGCTTCTCGCGTCAAGCGTGTTGCATGAGTCTCTTTGTAGATATCATCGAGTATTTTGTATCGGACTTTTTCGGTGTAGGTAAGACTCCAGTACATTACCGGATAGGCAAAGGCAAACAGTACTGAGGCCGCCAGAGCAATCAGTAGTTGTCCGCTGCTGCGTTTACTAAAGGGTGGCGGACGATGATAAGCGGTAAAATTACATGAGTATTGTTCGGTCTCATCTTGTTGTAAATAAAGGTGCATGAGGGCATGGATTTCATCAACATAGCCGTCTCCGCTTACAAAGCCGTAATCAAATTTGAACAGATCCGTTGCAATGCCCAAGTAGGTTTGAGAGTATTCATCAATGCCCGGAATGACACCGGCATAAGATCCCATATAGATCTGATCGATATTTTCAAGATTGTAAGCACGCTTGGCGTAAGTGAGTACATCGTTTACATGTAAAAACGTATCACCCAAGAGTTTAATAATATGTTTTTGGTGTTCATGATTGAGTGTGCTCAGTCCCTCTTGAGACATTACTTTGGTAAAGTCAGAGTATGTTACCTGCTCGCCCAGGAGTTCACAAAATGTTTCATGCATAAAGCGCATGGAGTATTTTAATGATTTGGTATAGACAAATTCTTGATTGTTATAGATGGCTAAAAAAGCATCATGTTCTTGGAAATAGATAAAACAGTGAACGCCGCTGTCTAAAATGAGCTCTTTTCTGTAGAGCGGCTTTAAAAGCAGAGGAATGGGTACAATCTGATCAATATATTTAATTTTATCGACCGTTTGTACAAATTCACTTTCTAAAACCTCCGGTTCAACGACAAATGCGTGATAGTGTCGGTTGGTTTCATCAGCGGTGTCAAAGTATTCGACAAACTGTATGGAGTACTCAATGGCCAAATCAAGAGCCAGCTCTTCATACACTTTGTTTTCTAAGGCATCTTGAAGATCCTCTTCAGGAATATTTTTGCTAATGCTGACTAATGTAGAGATAAAGCTCTTGTTATTTAAAAATGCAATGGTCTGCTGCTGTTTGTCGTAACCCGGTTTTTTTTCAATTGTGATGGAACCATCACTGAATTTATAGTACGTCTGATTGTACGGATTGATTGAAAGCGAACTGGTGAATTTCGACTTTGTCTCTTCTGTCTTCACGTATTTACTTTGTATTAAATTTAACTAATTTCATTATGTACAACCCAAGTTAATTTTTGTCATATTCAATTTTTAGATAACCACTCAATAAAAGAACGATAGACAGCTCTTGCTCAGTTATCTTACTATATCTGTTAATGTGACCTCTATATTATCGGATAAGGTACAAATAACTTTAATAGAATCGCTTATATTTGGTACTTGATTGTAGCGGAATTAAGCTTAAATGTTTTTTTATATGAGTTAAAACACAACTATTTTTATTGTAATTCACAATAAAAAGTTGCTCAAATATGTTTTAAGGGTACCTACAAAAGGGATTTATCTCTCAGCAATGATTGCTATGGCATCATTTTTTTGTTTGATTACAAGTGTTTTTTTACCGTTGAAAACGGTGCGTTTTGAACGATAATTCTCAAAAAACGTTATAATGTATATATTATCATTTTTTCCGGGATAAGGAGTAACTCGAATGTTGGAAAAACGAATGCTTTTCGTATCATTGTAGTCAAAAATACGGCGTTTATACTGCTTGAAAGCATCATATTTCATACCGTCAAAACGAACAAAGGAAGGATCATAAAAACTGATATAGCGATCATAGTCATTGTAGATCCATGCATAACGCCATTCAAACAAGTTGGAGAGGATGGTGGAGAGATTACTATTATGGGCCTTTTTGTGGTTTTCCTGGTCAATAATAAGCAGTGTACTGTCAAGGGTGATGCTTTCATCTAATGTGCAGATATTATCATTTTCAATCGCAATGCATCCTTTGGTAAAATTATCGCGTTCTCCTTCAATCGGCAGTCCATGAATCCAAATTCCGGATCCATTTTTACCACGAATTTTGTCATACAGATTCGGATACGAGGTAACAAAGGCCAAAGGACCGTAGAAAGGATCGGGATTGGTAATTTTTTTGGTTAGGCTGTAGACACCCAAAGGGGTCTTGTGGTCACCCTCTTTTTGTTTGTCTCCATGTACTTTTCCGGTCATGGCACCAAAGGTATTGACAAGCGTATAGACACCGTCTTTATTTTTTTTATAGTGGTACAGCTTGGAACGATCTTTGTCGCAGGTTATAATAGAGTCAAGGTTTTCAAAATAGCCAAACGAGGTATCATGGCGCAGGAGCTCTTTATCCCAATACGCTTTTTGTGAGAGTTGTTTATCGAGTACCCGCTCAACTGCCGTCATACCATACTCTCTGTAAACGGTTGCAATATTGGATGCATTGACGTAAAGTGTCAGCAATAAAATATGAATTAAGATTTTCATTGGTACCCCATATCTTCTAGAAATTTCTTGTCGTTGGTCCAGCCCTTTTTAACGCTTACAAAAAGCTCCAAAAAGACTTTTTTACCTGAAAGCGCTTCTATTTTTAGGCGGGCATCACGACCGATTCGCTTAATGGCTTCGCCGCCACGACCAATAATAATACCTTTTTGACTCTCTTTTTGAATGATGATAGTGGCGCGGATTCTCTCAATATTGCGACTGTCATCAATTTTGTCAATGACGACATCAGATTCATAGGGAATCTCATCGCTTATATTATCAAAAATGGCTTCACGAATAAACTCTTTATAGATATTGCGAACCATTTCAGTTGTAATATCATCGGGATCATACAAGTACGGTGACTCGTCAAGGTGCTTGCTAATGGTGTTGAGCAGGTCGGTGTATCCGATATTTTTTGTTACAGACACAGGAATCAGTGCTTCAAAATGGTTGCTGTAGCAGTTATATGAAGCAATACGTTTTAGGAGCTTCTCCTGTGATACCTGATCAATTTTACTCAGCACGATGATATGTTTACGATTTTTTTTATTAAGCGTCAAAAACTCTTCATAATGTTCTGTTGCATCGGTTGCGGGAGCAAGATAGACAATAAGGTCGCAGTCGCCGATGGCTTTGAGCGCCTCTTCAAGCATAAATTGATTGAGAAGCTTCTCTTTTACATGTAAACCGGGTGTGTCAACGAAAATAATTTGATTATCTTCATGCATGACAATAGCGTTAAGGCGTTTGCGTGTGGCATTGGCTTTTTGGGATACCAGAGCAATTTTTTCACCGAGCAGGGAGTTCATCAAGGTGCTTTTACCGGCATTGGGACGGCCAATTAGTGCGACAAATCCTGCCTTGCTCATACTGACACCTCCTCAGAGAATATAGCGCGATGTATCTTCATCATCGATGATGATATCGAGTTTGCTGTGAACCAAATCGGCATCAACAACAACTTTTTGACCGCAATAGGTGTCTGCATCAAAACTAATGTCTTCAAGAACTTTTTCAAGAACGGTATGCAGACGGCGCGCTCCAATATCTTCCGTTTTTTCATTGGCTTTTTGAGAGAGACATGCCATGGCTTTCACGGCGCTTTCATCAAATTCAAGTTGCACATCCTCAACACCTAAGAGTGCTTCGTATTGTCGCAGCAATGAGTTTTTGGTTTGTGACAAAATTTTATACAACACCTCTTCGGTCAATGATTCAAGTTCCACGCGCAGAGGAAAGCGCCCCTGAAGCTCGGGAATGAGGTCGCTGGGCTTGACCTTGTGGAAGGCACCCGCGGCAATAAAGAGAATATGGTCGGTTTTAACGGTACCGTATTTGGTGGTGACGGTGCTGCCTTCGACAATAGGAAGCAGGTCACGCTGGACTCCCTCTTTGCTGGGGTCGTTGCGGCCTTCACTTTTAGAGCTTACGGCAATTTTATCAATCTCATCCAAAAAGACAATGCCGCCTTGCTCGGTGCGTTTGAGCGCCTCTTTGGTGATGGCGTCCATATCGAGCAGTTTTTCACTGGCTTCGTGACGTAGAGCCGTTTTTGCCTCTTTGACACGGATCTCTTTTTTAGTACCTTCCTTGTTAAATGCGCTAAACATCTTTGAAAAAGACTCCTGTACCTTTGCCATATCCGGTGACATATTCGTGTCATTAAATTCGATGCTCATTTTAGGGATCTCTATTTCAATAATGCGATCGTCCATGGTACCGTTAAGCACCTTCTCCTTCATACGCTCTTTAGATGCTTTGTACTCTTCTTTTTTGGTTTCGTTGGCTAGCGAGGGCAGTGGCGGGAGGAGTTTTTCGACAATTTTGTTGAGTACATACGCTTCAATAGCGGACTCGTTTTTTTCCTGATATTCATTGGTGACCAGTCTAATGGAAGTAATGACGAGATCTCGTATCATGGATTCCACGTCACGTCCGACAAACCCCACTTCGGTAAACTTGGAGGCTTCTACCTTAATAAAGGGTAAATTCATCATCTTGGCAAGTCGTCGTGAAATTTCGGTCTTTCCAACTCCGGTAGAGCCGATCATCAAAATATTCTTAGGCATGATTTCATCTTGAAGCTCTTGACTCAACTGCATACGACGGTGTCGACTGCGCAGTGCTAAAGCAATGGTACGTTTTGCTTTGTCTTGACCAATAATGTAGTTATCAAGATAAGCAACCGTTTCTCTGGGAATCATATTCACGATGTTTTCTCCATTACCAAGGTTTTAATCTCATGGTTGGTATAGATACACAGGTCGGCGGCAATATGCAAACTCTCCGTAACCAACGCTTCTTCGCCAATGTCGGCATGTTTTTGCAGAGCACGTGCTGCGGCAATCGCGTAGTTGCCACCGCTGCCGATGGAGGCGATGGCACCATCTTCGGGCTCGACAACATCGCCGTTTCCGGTTAAAATAAAAATATGTTCAGTATTTAAGACAATCATCATAGCCTCAAGACGACGCAGCACTTTGTCCTTGCGCCATGCCTTGGAAAATTCAATAACCGATTTCATCAGATCACCGTGCTGCTGCTCTAGGTGATCCTCAAACATATCAAACAGATTAAATGCATCGGCAGTCGATCCGGCAAAACCGGCCAGAATCTTCCCGTTGTGCAGACGGCGAATTTTTGTTGCATTGTTTTTTAAAACGGTATGCCCGAAAGAGACTTGGCCGTCACCGCCAATGACGGCTCTGTTCTCTCCTTTGAATGCGAGAATGGTAGTCGCTTCAAACATCAGGCTCCCTTGATTTCTACATGCAGTGTTGCATGAATGCCGTGGCCGAGCTTGAGATCAAGGTCATGCGTACCGGTTGTTTTGAGCGCCTCTTTGTGATTAATATGTTTTTTGTCAATTTCAATACCGTGCTGTTCATGAAGTGCATGGGCAATCTCCTCTTTGGTGACGGCACCGAAAAGATGGCCGGTATTGCCTAGTTTTTTGCTAATGACAATTTTCAGTTTTTCGAGTTTGGCACTCAGTGCTTTCATTGCCTCGACTTCGTTGGCTTCAGCCTCGGCTTTTCGGCGTTCACTGGCTTCATGTTTTTTTATGACCTCATTGGTCGCATGTTTGGCAAATCCTTTTCCAATTAAAAAGTTCTGACCGTAACCGTCTTTGACCTCTTTAATCTCACCGGTCTTGCCGAGACCTTTGACATCTTTAACTAATAGTACTTTCATAAATGCTCCAATATTATTTTACAATTTCACCGCTGTACGACACAATGCCGTGTACCAGGTTGCCGACATGAGTATAGCCCATATCGTTCATAATACGCTGACAGTGCAGACTGCGGCTGCCGACATGACAGTAGAGAATGATCGCTTCAGATTTATCGAGCTTGGCTTCATCTAAAAGATTGAAAAAGGCACTGGTGGGAATGAGCATATCGGCACCTTTAATGTGCCCCATCTCCCACTCCATATGCTCACGAACGTCAATGAGTTGAAATGAGACCATGCCCAACTCTTTGGCTTCAATGAGTGCAGCAAGCTCATCGCCGTCTAAGTCATTTTTTTGCAAGAGCTCTTGGCACTCATCGGCACTTAAGCCGCGGGAGTGGGTGTGCACAACCTCTTCAATATTCATCTCTTTGCGCTTGGCGGCAGCATACTCCGGTGTACAAAAAATGCCGCAGTGACATGCACCGATTTCGACCATTTCATGTTCAATAGCCGGTTTGCACGGACAGATTCTGTCATCAACACTTCGTGCCTTACCGTCAACCTCTTCAACCATAAAGCAGGGACAAAAACGTTTGTTGTACATCATTTTGTTGCGAGCGAGTCCCATCTGAACACCTTCGTTAACTTCAATTTGCGGGTTATACTCCCAGCCAAACTGTTTAATTACCTTGTCGGTGAACTTTACGGTTTTTGCCAACTCATTTTGAAACTCTTCGGAGTTCATATCAATTTTAATCATACTCATCATGGGTCCTTTGTTGTGTTATCTGTTGTGACGCGCTTTGCCCTCAATAATAAAGCGCAGTGCATTGAGCTTAATAAAGCCGGCAGCATCTTGTTGGTTGTAAACTTCATCCTCTTCAAAGGTGCAATACTCTGAGTTAAAGAGCGATGTTGCAGAACTTCGTCCAACCACGGTGACGTTGCCTTTGTAAAGTTTGAGTGTCACCTCACCTTCGACATTCTCTTGAGTCTTGTCAATGGCGGCTTGGAGCATTTTACGCTCCGGTGCAAACCAAAAGCCGTTATAGACCAGTTTGGCATAGCGCGGCATCAGTTCATCTTTGAGATGAGCCTCTTCCCGATCGAGACAGAGTGACTCAATGGCGCGGTGCGCTTTGAGCATAATGGTACCCCCGGGTGTTTCATAGCAGCCACGACTTTTCATGCCGACAAAACGGTTTTCGACAATATCGACCCGTCCAATACCGTGTTTTCCGCCCAAACGGTTTAATTCCGCGAGCATGGCAGCCGGTGAGAGCGCTTGAGCGTTGAGTGTTGTCGGATCACCGTTTTTATAGCCGAGCGTAATATACTCTGCCGTATCGGGTGCATTTTCAGGTGAGGTGGTCCAGAGCCACATACTCTCTTCGGGCTCAGCGGCAGGGTCCTCGAGTATGCCGCCCTCATAGGAGATGTGTAACAGGTTGGCGTCCATAGAGTAGGGGGATTTTTTCCCTTTTTTTTCAATGCTGATGCCGTGGTTTTTAGCGTAGCGCAACAGGGATTCACGTGAGTTTAAGTCCCACTCCCGCCACGGTGCAATGATGGTGAGTGTTGCATCTTGACCCAAGTAGCCCATCTCAAAGCGAACCTGATCATTTCCTTTCCGGTGGCTCCGTGGCTAACACCGTCGGCTCCGGTAATTTTGGCAATTTCAACCCGGCGCTTGGCAATAAGCGGACGGGCAATGGAGGTGCCTAAAAGATATTCGCCTTCATATATGGCATTGGCACGGAACATCGGGTAGACGTAATCGCGTACAAACTCCTCTTTGAGGTCATCAACAAAAATATTTTCCGGCTTAATTCCGAGCTTGAGCGCTTTCGCACGTGCCGGTTCTACCTCCTCGCCTTGACCGATGTCGGCGGTAAAAGTAACCACTTCACACCCGTACTCATCTTGCAGCCATTTCAAGATAATGCTGGTGTCAAGCCCTCCGGAGTAGGCCAAAACAACTTTTTTCACTTCTTTTTTCATAATGTTCCTTGGATAATATGCAACATAAAACTAACAAATTAAGCGCGATTATAGCAAAAGAAGTTTAGAAAAAAGATAAAGAGACAAGTCATCTAAAGCGATTTAGTTTTAGAAAATGAGGAGCATTCCACCACAGCGAAATGCTTTTTAGTTGCCGTTTTCAGGCTGTTTGAGAGATATTGGTACTCTCTCTCCATGCTTCAAGAAGTCCCTTGACAACGTTATTGACTTCGTCAATTTTTTCTGAATTATTGTGTAAATTTGCTTCAATTAGTAACTCTTGTTGGTACGAGTAAAGACCATGTAGGTATTGAGCCACCTCACCATGAGTATAGTCCAATGTTGTAATGAGTTCAACAAAAATTGCCATAGAACGATTAATCCAGTAGGTTCTTTTTTCAATATTTTTTGATGCAATAGCTACAGTAGCTTGCGCATTAAATCGTAAAATACCTTCATAGAGCATTTCAATAAGCTTTTCCGGGGATTCAACGGCAACATTATTTTTGGCGTAGGTATTATAGGCTAAATTATTCACGGTCTTCCTTTAAAAATAGTAATAATAGGTGTAACAGGGGGCTTTTTTAGCCTTTTTGATCAAATAATAAACCGTTAACCTCTTGTATTTTCGGTAAAAATGAGACTGCCTCTTCCGCTGGAAAACGGCTTACAATGCGATTGGTTTTTGATTCAATGACCGAGACGTAAAAATCTTCTGTAGTGTTGTCAAATCCGAATTTGAGTGACGTTCGAAACGGACTGATGGCATCATTGAGTTCTTGAACCAGTTGGCTCATCTCTTTTTCGGTCTCTATTTTCTGTATCTGATTTTGTTCGTTTTGCTGCTCTTGTTGTACCTGAGCTTTTTGAATTGCCTGAACCTGTTGTTTTTGCATCTGTGCGGTACTGTTTTGCGTCGGTTCCATTTTCATTTGAGAATGTTGCATTTTGGCGACATTTTGCATCAGTTCCATAATGGACTCCTTTCCTTTATAGTGCTTTGTACTCATAATATCGGCTTCATAAAAAAATACTTAAACCGCGTACATGTAAATTTATTGTGCTACTCTTTCGTCCATGAAACGTTATGTAGCACTTTTAAAAAGCGAGCCGGTTTTGGCACGTCTCTCACTGATTCAGCTAATTGCCTATTTTGGGGCATGGTTTAGCAATGTGGCGATCTATACGCTGCTACTTGACATGGGAGTCTCTGCTACCGTGGTGGCACTGACGGCGGCACTGCACTTTTTACCCGGAGTGGTGCAAGCACCTTTTAGCGGGGTATTGATTGATCGGTTTCATCCCAAGAAGATGATGCTGTTGACCTTGGCCGTCGAAATTGTCTGTACGTTTTTACTCCTGTTGGTAACGGATGCATCGGCATTGGCGCTACTGTTTGTGCTTATTGTATTGCGTATGGCGGCGGCCAGTTTTTATTTTACCATTGAGATGGCACTGTTGCCAAAAATTTTACATGTAAAAAAGTTGCAGTTGGCCAATGAGATCCACTCCATTATTTGGTCGCTCTCCTATACGTTGGGCATGGCTATTAGCGGTTTTGTAGTCTACAAGGTAGGCGTGAGTGTTGCTTTTATTATAGACGGACTGCTCTTTGTACTGTCGTTTATGATGCTTTTTAATTTACGCATTGTCGTACATGTAAATCCCATCTTGCAAAATATTACGGTGATGTTCAAAGAGACGCTTGCTTACATTCAGCATGAGCGTAGAGTTTTTTATCTGTTGCTATTGCATGCTTTGGTGGGTCTGACGGCATTTGATGCTTTGGTCGCACTGATGGTACATGAGTACTATTCACATGCAATTGCCACCTCTTTGGCCATTGGATTGCTTCATGCCTCACGGGCCTTGGGTCTGGTTATAGGTCCTGTTCTTATAGGTAAACATATGAATAATATTCGACTGCGCTATCTGTTTATGTTTCAGGCCATTGCCATTATGATATGGGCTGCGGTGATGCCGAATTTCTACTTTTCGCTCATTGCTTCGGTGTTGGTAGGCTTGTGTACTACAACGCTCTGGTCATACACCTACACCCTGTTGCAACATCATACGGATCCGGCCTATTACGGTCGTGTTGTAGCGTACAACGACATGCTTTTTTACTTGTAGCAGCAGCCACTTCCATGATGGTTGGTTTATGTGCCGATGCCACAGTATCATTGCAGGTTATTATGTTTATGCTGGGACTGTCATTTGTAGCAGCAGCAGGGTATTACTATTGGCTTCAGCAACGTTTTGAACTCAAAGAGATACATTAAAGGAGTACTTCGTGATTTATAAGACACAAGGATTTGAGATTGATCTTAAGCAGATAACACGACTCTACCCTGCCGTGAGCATTCAGGCCGGCGGAGAGCGTGCGCAGGTCTCTTTGGAATGGGCAGAACTTAAGCAAGATGTTATTGAAATTGAAGCCTATGTTTTGGTATTTGACTGTGACCCTTAGATGAGGAACCGCAGCATAGAGTCGAATTGAAATTCACATGTAAAGAAGAGCTGCTCAAAGCAATGCGTACGGTTGCGCAGATGATGCCGAAGTAATTTACATGTAAATTGTGTTAGTATTGCATTTATGATAGATAGAGACCAAACTTTATGTTATTGCAATAATTTGAGTATTGAAGAGATTGTGACCTGTATCAAAGAATATCACATTGATACACTCGACGAACTGCTGGAACAAGATGGCTGTCGTATGGGAGACAAATGCGAACTCTGCCGCGAAGAGGGGTATAACAATGACGGCTACTCATTGGCTATGTTGCTCGCGCTGGTAAAACAAAAACGGCTGTAAGTTGTAATTTCTAAACCGCTCTTAAGATGTTCTGCTTTATAATCTCACTCTCCAAAAATGTCGGGGTGTGGCGCAGTCTGGCTAGCGTGCTACCTTGGGGTGGTAGAGGTCGCCGGTTCAAGTCCGGTCACTCCGACCATTTATAGCCCGTTATGTAGGGCGTCTATGCTGAACTGTCAGTGTATTTGTCAGTAAAAATCTTCAAACCTCTATTTATTTTTAGATGCTCACCTTGGATAAATCTGCCATAGTTTTGTATGATCATTTGTGTAGAAGTAGGGACCGTTCAAAAATCTGTGTCAATCGGGTAAAATAACAAATACTCAAGGTCACTGTTTTCTATATCTATTAATCGTGCAATAGTTTTTTGTGCGATGTAATAAGAGTAGTCATAATCTTTCTATAAATATCTGTTTTTTGCTTTCATAGGCATCTGCGGCTATATCGAAAAAATCAAGAAGAGAAGAGGAATTATTGTGATTTTTTTTCAACTTCATACCCCTCATAGTAGTACGACTGTTCAATACCTTTGAAGATGATCTCTCTATTATCAACATCCTCTGTCAAATTATCGCCTAAAAGTGTTCTTAGTTCCAGATCATTTATTGGACTGCGTTCCATTGCTTGAAGATAGGGTATCTTACCTACATTCTGCCAATTTACTACCTTTTTTAATCGTGCTTTTAGGATCATATCAAGCCATATTCTCATACTTCTACCATTACCCTCCATAAAAGGATGAGCAATATTCATCTCAACATACTTAGCTATGATCTCCTCAAATGTATTTTCATTCATTGTTTTGATTTTTGATAGGATATCTTTGAGGTATAAGCTATTGGCAAACCTGAAATTCCCTTTGGAGATATTAAGTTCTCTGATTTCTCCTGCAAAATCATACAGTCCATCAAAAAGATAACGGTGTATATCCTGTAAGCCTTTAACAGTACCTACTTCAATAGCATTAATATCTCCACTGTCAAATAGGCGATAGGCATTTTCAAGGCTTTGTTTGTCAATTTCATTTGACATATAAATATTTCCTTTTTTTCGTTTCATTGAATCAATATTTGACCGTATAATATTTAAGAAATGAAACAAGGTGACTGATCTTAACCCGCTATTAGGTAATCTAAAAGAGAGTGGTTACGGTGAACGGTTCTCAATTAGAGTTCAATTATAACATATCTAAAAAATTTAGAAAATTTTGGCACCTGTAGGTGCTAAAGTGTCAGTAAAAAACGCCCGTTATCTATTGACATTGATTGATGTGTTGTATTGTAAGTCTCTTGGAAAACCCTATTTTTAGGGAATTCAAGATTTTTGTAATTTTAAGGTAACAGGTTCAAGTCCGGTCACTCCGACCATTTATAGCCCGTTATGTAGGGCGTCTATGCTGAAGTATCAGCAGTTTTGTATGATCATTTGGATAGAGTTGTGACCGTCAAGTTGCGCAATTTCGGTTGCTTCGCGTGCTGCTAAGCGCAGGTCGTTATGCACACTATAAAGGACATTAAAAAGTGAAATTAGAAAATGTTGTACCCTGGGGACGAAATCTTGAAGAATACCAAAGAATGTTCCGGTTGTCTCAAAAAGATTTGCAGTCTAAAATATTAGGTTGTGGCGATGGC
>JAJRVF010000147.1 GCA_024277395.1 Campylobacterales bacterium | reverse complement strand
GAGCGCCACCGCTGCCAAAATACCTAAAATAACAATAACAAAGATCAATTCGATCATAGTAAAACCAGAACGTTTCATGGTTTGTCCTTAAAAATAAAAATTCAGTCGCACTAGCAACCTTAGAAAGCATTGTACGCTACAAAAGCTTTAATTTTTATTAACAAATAAAATTATATTGTGATTTCCTTCATTGTTAAAGAGAGCAAAATTGTTACATGTAAATTAGAAAAAGCGCCGCTTCCAGTACTCCAGACAGGGAAAGTAGTGCAGTTTTTTGCGAATGTGGTATTTGCGAATCCAGTTAAGCGGCTTGCGTTTGGGGCGGCGGTGTTGCAGAAAATGCAAGGCGGCATCAACCACGCGTCGGCTTGACTGGCCGTCACGGTAGGGGTGCGTCTGCTCAATAAAGGTGTCAATATGGGCTAAGAGCTGCGGGCTGGGATGCAAGGCGCTCTGCAGTGCCGTTTCAAGCGCTGCGGCATGGGTGATGTTAATCATGTAGGGTGCAGGATGATTGTTCTTGAGGGTGACAACGGGCTTGCCTTGGAGCAGAAATTCTGCAATGGCGGAAGTGGTGTCGGCCAGCAAAATGTCGGCTTGGCGGTACAGTGGAATGAGGTCGGCGGTGTCGTAAAAGGTAAAATGCTCGTTTTCAAGGGCTTTAAAACGCTCAACAACGCTCACATCCATCTTGGGGTGCAGTACGGCAATAAAGCGCCATGCTCCCTTGCGGCTGAGCTGTGCAATGGCTTGGAGCATCTGCGGGTTGTGGGCAAGACTCAGACGGGGTGTAAAGGTCGAGGCAATCATGACAACGGGCGTGGTACCGATGCTTTGGCGTGTCGGCAGCGGAAAAAGCGGGTCAACTTTGGGCCAGCCGGTCTCTACTACATCAAAATGGCGGTGGCGCTCTTGGAGCGCTCTAAAAGGTCGGGTAGTGTCGGGTCCTTGGGTACAGTAGAGATCGAAAAAACCGCGAATGTTGTAGTGTCCCTTGGATTTGGAACGTTTGCCGACGCTAAAACCGTGAAAGATCTGTACTTTAATGCCGGGAAAAAAATCGGGAACCACGTTGGTAGAACATAGGACAATCTGTGGGTTAAAGTCCATGACCGCATCGACATGCTCCAAGAGCTGCTCATTGTCGTTGAGATGGGTTTTGCCCTCCTCTTCGTCGCAAAACCATGCAACCTCATAGCCTCTGCGCTGCAATTCCGCTTGCAGCGGCCTGCCGATGGGAATGCTGTAGGGTTGGGAAAAGTAGAGTAAAAATCGTGGTGTCACGGTAGGGTTATGTCCTTTATTTAGAGTGTATTGTAGCTAAAAGTGTGCTGCAATTCCAAATTTAGAACAGAGTGAAAATGTTGGAAAAAGGGGAAAGGTCACAGTTGTGTTGCAGTTACAAGTGATGGCTCCGGATACTGGATTCGAACCAGTGACCAAGTGATTAACAGTCACCTACTCTACCGCTGAGCTAATCCGGAATGTTTAAGAGGCGTAATTATACTTCATCACTTTGGCTTTGTCAAGATTTTTGAACGTTTTCTTTCAAGATTTTCAGAGGGTACGAAAAAGTGCATTCCGGCACGTTCAATTTCAGTGACTTTTTTACTCTTGACAAGCGCTTCCAAGCGCTGCTGAGTGGCATTGTCAAAAAGCAGTGCAATGTCGCCGCGGGTCAAAGGGCGCTTGTCGAGCGTGTTGAGAATGGCCTGGGTGCTGTAGTGCGATTGGCACGCTTGAGCCTGGAGGCGCGAGGCAATGTGAACGGGAAGTTCACTGTCGAATTGTTGGGAAATGGCGTGCAGTTCACTATAGGAGATACCGCTGACAGGGTAGGCAGGCGGACGGTCAATGGTACCGATGTCAATGCGTTCACAATTTACATGTAAAAGCGTTTCATTGAGCAGGGCAATCTCTTCGGGGGTATCGTTAAGTTTATGTACGAAGAGTATTTCTATAAAAAGTTTGCCTTGGTAATGTTGCGAAAATTCGATGACGGCATCTTTTATATGTAAAATATCAATACTCGCATGAGGACGGTCGATCTTTTGAAAGATGTCGGGGCTGATGGCATCAAGCGAGAGTTTGACCTGATCACATTTTAAAAGGGTCTGGAAGATCTCTTTGTCCGCAAGCGAAGCGCTATTGGTCAAGATGAGTGTCTGTGCTCTCTTTTTGACGGTATTGACGGCGTCAATGAGTTCGTTTAGGTAAGGGTAGAGCGTGGGCTCACCGTTAGCTGTCAGGGTAATAACGTCAATGTGAGGATGTTTTGCAAGTGCTGCTTCAAGCGCGCTTACAATCTGCGCAACCGAGGGACTCTGCTCTTGGTGTGTTACGGTGGCGGCGGGTGCCAGCTCACAGTAGAGGCAGTCAAAATTACACTGCTTGTGCGTCGGGGAAAGGTCAATACCCAAGGAGGTGCCAAACCTCCGTGAGGTTACCGGACCGAAAATAATCTCCATTGCGTAGGGCTACTGCATCGCTTGAATAAATTTATCAGACTCTTTAATGGATTGGTTCATCTGTTTCATTAAGACGGAGATATTGTTTTTCAAAGAACTGAATTCACCTTGAAGCGCTCCGATGGCCTGTGCATTTAAAGAGTGCTTGAGGGTTAGGACATTGTCGTAAAAGGTGGCTAAAATTGGTTCCATCTTCTTTTCGGAGCGCCGCATGGATGCCATCATTTTGTTATATTTGGCTTTGGTATTGCGCAGCTTTTTCTTGCTTTGGGATTTGAGTTTGGCATTTTTGTATTGGGTAATCTCCTCTTCCCACTCTTTAAAGAGTGCCAAAGAGACATCTTCAAGCTTGTTAATGTCTTTGCTAAGGTCTTCAGCAGCCTCTTTGGCATCTTCGTACTGTGAGCTGAATTTGTCGTAAGCTTTTTTGAGGTCGGTCTCTTTAATAGTGACCAGTGAGCCAAATTGCTCCAGCGCCGATTTAAACTCCTCCTGAGCCTCTTCTTGAGACTCTTGAACGTCCTTGACGCGACTGACCATAATATCACGTTTGTGAACACCCACCTTCTCCATGCCGGCATAGTATATTTTTGAACATCCTGTAGTAACGAGTACAAGCAGTGCTAAGGGTAGTAAAAGTTTTGCCATGGTTTTTCCTTCTATTGTTTACTGATTCGTTGACACTCTGCGACAAAATGAATGGCATTTTCTACGGGAACGTCGGGCAAGATCCCATGTCCCAAGTTAAAGATGTGGCGTTTGCCGCCCATCACGTTGTAAATGTGCTGCACCGCTTCGGTTGTTTGAGTCTGAGAGTAGAGACGACAGGGCTCCATATTGCCTTGAAGGACGTATTTGCTGCCAAGTTTCTCTTTGGCCAGCGCCATCGGTGTTGACCAGTCTACGCCAAACACGTCAAAGTTGCCGTACACTTTGTCTAAAAATGCCGGAATGCCTTTGGGAAACATAATGACGGGAATATGCGGGTACTTCGCTTTGAGGTATTCGGCAATCTCGACCATATATTGCCATGAAAACTCATCATAGAGCGCGGGCTCAATTGCCGCTGCCCATGAGTCGAAAATCTGCACGACATCTACGCCGCTTTGAATCTGCTTCTCCATATACAGCTTAACCACCTCCGTCACTTTGGCAAGAATACTGTGGAGCAGTTCCGGGTCGGAGTACATCATCTTTTTGCAGATATTATAGGTTTTGGTTCCCTGACCTTCAATCATATAGGTTGCCAGAGTCCACGGGGCGCCGGTAAAGCCGATAAGAGCAATGTCGTCGTCACGTGCATCGAGCTGTTGGCGTAAGAGTTTAATGGTGTCATACACATAGGTAAGTCTGCCGGCCGCCGCTTCACCGCCGATGAGTCGGTCTAAATCGGCTTTATTGGCAATCGGATCGCTAAATTTTGGGCCTTCCCCTTTGACAAAAGAGAGATCCATGCCCATCTCATCGGGAATTACTAAAATGTCGCTAAACAAAATAGCGGCGTCCACCCCGACAATATCCAGCGGCTGAATGGTTACTTCGGCTGCTTTTTGAGGGTCATGGCAGAGGTTGAGAAAATTCCCTGCTTCGGCGCGAACCGCCATATACTCAGGCAGGTAACGTCCTGCTTGTCGCATCATCCATACCGGAGTGTACGGGGTCTCTTTGCCAAAACAGGCATCTACAAATATTTTACTCATTGTGTTCCTTAACGTTTATTTTTTTCCGACTTTTCCTAAAAAGTAGAGTCCTACGGCAATGGCCGTGATAGAGAGTGCCAGATAGAACATGTCCAGGGCATTGTCATATTGGATATGACCCACTTTTTGAAAGAACCCGACCACCAGAACCATGACAATGACTTTGGAGATCTTGTCTTTGAGTTGGTCAAGCGAGTGAATGGCCAATATTTTGCTCTCACGCCCCTCATCGGTCTTGGCGGGGTCAATATCGGAAATAAACAGCTCATACAGACCAAAAGAGAAAAGCAGCATGACGACACCGATAAGGTAGAGGTCAACCGCACCGATAATTCCGCCGACCACATCTTCATGGAAACGCTCGGGATGGGCACCGGTGGTGTAGGTCGTATAGACATAGTTTGCCGTCGATAAAATATCGATACTGGCAACGGTAAAGAGAATTACCGCACCGATCAAGCCGAAAATAACGGCAAAGATGACCATAAAGCGTGTGCTCCACAGCCCGCTTTCAAAAATTTTTTCTAACATTATGTTTCATTCTCCATTTCTATCCATTTTTGTGCAATACGCACGGCATTGGTCGCTGCACCGACACGCAGATTGTCCGCCACTACCCAGAGGTGAAGGACGTTCTCACGATAAATATCGTTACGAATACGTCCCACAAAGGTTTCGTTCCGATCGACACAGGCAGCGGGCATTGGGTAGACGCTCTCTTGCGGAGCATCGACTACTACAATATTGGGTGCGTTACGCAATAGTTCGCGCGCCTCATCGGCAGAAACCGCTGAATCAAACGTAAGCGTTAATGACTCGGCATGACCGCGAAGTGTCGGAACCCGTACGCATGTTGCGCTGAGCTCAACCTCTTTGTGTAAAATTTTACAGGTCTCATTGACCATTTTCATCTCTTCTTTAGTGTAACCGTTATCGGTAAACGTGTCAATTTGCGGAATAACATTGAGTGCAATTTGGTGGGGAAAACTGTTGTGTTCGCTCTCATCAAGCTTAAATGCGAAAAAATCCTGCATTTGTGCTACCAGCTCTTCCATTGCCGTTTTTCCTGCTCCCGATGTTGCTTGGTAGGTACTGACATCGACACGGATGAGATCATAGGCGCTCTCAAGCGGTTTGAGTGCCTGCACCATCTGAATGGTCGAGCAGTTCGGGTTGGCAATAATACCGCGTTGCCGCCATAAGGCAATATCTTCAGGGTTGACTTCAGGCACGACAAGCGGAATGTCACGCTCCATACGAAAATGGCTGGTGTTATCAATAACGACGGCTCCGGCCGCCGCAGCACACGGAGCGAATTTCGCCGAAACACTACCGCCGGCACTGAAAAGGGCAATGTCAATCTCCTCTTCGGCAAAGACAGTTTCGGTGAGTTCTAGAATGGTCAGCTCATTACCGTTAAATTCAAGGGTATTACCGGCACTGCGACTGCTGGCAAGAGGTACGAGTTTCTTAAGCGGAAAATCGATCTCCTCTAAAATACGCAAGATCTCTTCACCGACGGCTCCGCTGGCACCGACCACGGCTACATTGTACTGTTTCAAGTTTTAACTCCTTTTTGCTTATGGATTGTCACGGGCAGATGCCATCTTTTTTCGATTTTCCAAAAAAAGATTTTCTGTGTTTATTTCACTGCCGTCACTCAAAATAGCGGCACGCTCCACAACGGAGATCAGTTCACGAATATTGCCAGGCCACCGGTAGTCCTGAAGCGTCTGTTGTGCTTTTGTTGAGAACGTTTTGTGCTCAAAGCGGTATTTCTCGCAGGTCTCTTTGAGCACGGCATCGGCAATAGGAAGAATCTCTTCGCGACGCTCCCGAAGCGGCGGAATGTGCAGCGGTACGGTGTTGAGACGGTAGTAGAGGTCTTCGCGAAAGCACCCTTTGGCGATTTTGTCGTGCAGGTCGGCGTTGGTAGCGGAGATAATGCGGACATCGATTTGAATATGTTTGTGGGAGCCCAGAGGGCGTATCTCTTTTTCCTGAAGTGCTCGCAGCAGCTTGGCCTGTACTTCATAGGGCATTTCGGCAATCTCATCTAAAAAGAGCGTGCCGCCGCCGGCCTGTTCAAACTGTCCCATTTTACTTTCAACGGCATCGGTAAAAGCTCCCTTTTCATAGCCGAAGAGTTCACTTTCGATGAGATTGTCGGGAATGGCGGCCATATTGATGGCAACAAAAGGTTTTTTGGCTCGTGCAGAGTGTTGGTGAATATATTTGGCAAATACCTCTTTGCCGACACCGCTCTCGCCTAAAAGCATGACGCTGGCATCGGTACGGGCCACTTTGGCAGTCATTTGCAGAATCGTTTCGAGTGCTTCCGAGGTGGCCAGAAAGGTTTTGTCTTTGGGTATTGTTGCCGTTTTTTTTGTTGCCGTCTTCAAGGTGTTGACAACGGTTTTGGAGCGCTCAATGGCTTGAATGAGTGTATCGATATCAAAAGGCTTGAGCAGAAAATCTTTCACGCCCAGGTGGATGGAGTCGATGGCGCGGCTTAGAGTTGCATTGCCGGTCATAATGATGACCTCGTATTTTCCATTGAGTGTTTTGACAAACTCAATACCGTCCATACCGGGCATATTGATATCGGTAATAATCAGTTCAAAGGTGTCGTCAAGTTTTTTGAGGGCATCTTTGGCATTTTTAAAGGTGACAACGTCGTACCCGCTGTAGTCGCCAAAAGCGATCTCTAGGGATTTGCGCATATTGATATCGTCTTCGACAATGGCAATTTTCACAAGCGCTCCTCCGGTTATTTTAAGTCAGCGATTATAGCAAAATTTTCATTAATGGTGACTGTAAAGCAGTGCGGGGGCAGGGTGAGTGTGGTACGGCTGCAGAAGGTGTCGTTACTTTTTGAAGCAGAAGATTTTACATGTAAATTGAGAGTCTGCAGATACTCTAAAAATGCGGTGCGATTACGCTTAATAACGGCAGGAAGAGTGTGTAAACCGTATGACGGCAGACTTACCGATGAGGCGATCTTACCCGAACAAGATGTCATAGAACGGCTAACAGTGAGCCTCTCGCTGTGCAACTGCGCATTCTCGACGGTAGCACGATAACTAATGATATAGGTGTCGGCTCGGGCATATTAGCCTAGCAGCTGACCTAGTAGGAGAGCTGTGAGTAGTTGAGCGTAATTTCCATTTCTACTTCGCACAAACCGTCTTTATATAGGGTGTCGATGATGTTGGCATTGCGAATATTGGCATCAACAAAGGTACGAACCTTGGAGCTTTTAATCATCATATTGTGAACATAATCGCGCCCTTGGACATAGACTCCTTTGACTTTTTCGGCAATGAGGCGGTAGCCATCAACAATGGCGGCACGTTTTGCAAGCACGAGCGCCTGCTCCGGTGAGCAGCTGCCTGTACACGGAGCAACGCCTTGACCCACTACGGTAATACGTACGGGTTTATGCTGTGTCAATACCGGAGTATCTGCTTTTACAGTCGCTTTGGGAGGTGGCGTTGGAGTCTTGAGCTCTTTTGGCGGCGGCGGGCATTCCGGCTGTTTGGTGCAACCGGTAAAAAGAACCGTGAGGGCAAGCAACGAGAAGATCGCTGTTTTCATAGTGTTAACCTTTAGTGTAACATAGTATTTTATCCGATACAATCAAGCAAAAATTATACCAAAGTTGCCTGCGTCTCACCTTCTTCGCCGTTTTCATCTTCGTCGCTCTCTTTTTCTTTTTTAGGGCAGCGTGAAATGCTGACGACATCATCACCCTTGACAATATAGACGCCGCTGGTATTGCGCGAGGATTTGGAGATACTCTGCATATCGACACGAATCATTTTGCCTTCTTTCGTCAGTGCCATCATGTCCATATCTTCATCGACCATTAGTGAACCGACCACCGTTTTACCGGTTTTGGCATTGAGTTTCATGGCAATGACTCCGGAGCCGGCACGATTGGTAAGACGGTACTCATCGGCTGTGGTGCGTTTCCCGATCCCTTTTTCGCTTACGGTTAAGATCTCTTGCTCGTCAGAGTCAATAATATTGGCATCAATGACCACATCACCCTCATGTTTAAATTTAATACCGCGTACGCCACGGGTGCTGCGACCCTGTTCACGGGTTTTAGCAATATCAAATTTAATACACTGCGCATATTTGGTTAAAATAAAGAGATACTTGGTTTCGGCGGTAGCAATCTGTGCGGTGATAAGTGCATCATCGTCATCAAGTACAATAGCACGTACCCCGTTACTGCGAATATTTGAGAATTCACTCAGATTGGTTCGTTTGACAATACCGTTTTTGGTAAAGAGGGTCAATGATTTTTCATTGTTAAAGTCGGTGGTTGGAATAATTGAGCAAATTTTCTCATTAGGTACCAGATTAATGAGATTGACAACGGCTTTACCTTTGGCAGTACGGCTGCCTTCAGGAATACGGTACACTTTGAGCCAGTGGAGTTGTCCGCGGTCGGTAACAAAAAGAAGAGTATCATGGGTATTACATGTAAAAAAACTTTCAATAAAATCATCTTCGTAGGTGGTGACAGCAGTTTTACCTTTTCCGCCGCGACGCTGTTTCTCGTAGCTTGTCAGCGGAACGCGTTTGATATAGCCGCGGTGGGTAATGGTGACGACCATCGGCTCATTGGGGATGAGATCTTCAATGTCAATGTCGTCATAATTGTCTTCAATGTCGGTACGACGTTCGTCACTGAGTGTTTCAGATACTTCAAGCAGCTCTTCTTTAATAATGCCTTTAAGTACCGCTTCACTTTTCAAGATGCTCTCTAAATACGCAATGGTTTTTAAGAGTTCTTGAAGCTCATTCTCAATTTTTTCACGCTCGAGGCCGGTCAGTTTTTGCAGACGCATGTCCAAGATGGCTTGAGCCTGAATAGCGGAAAAATCAAAAGTTTCAATCAAGCCCTCTTTAGCACTTTCAGTGTCTTTAGAGGCGCGAATGAGCTTAATAATAGCATCAATATGGTCAAGTGCTTTTTTCAGACCTTCCAAAATATGTGCTTTGGCTTTGGCTTTTTCGAGATCAAAAATAGTTCGGCGGATAATGACTGTTTTTCGATGGTTGATGAAATTCGTTAAAATATCGAGCAGTGAAAAGACATGTGGTTCTTGATTGAGTATGGCCAACATGATAATACCGAATGTGGTTTGCATATTGGTCGATTTAAAGAGATTGTTAAGTACAATCTCACTCATAGCATCACGCTTGAGCTCAATAACAACACGAATCCCTTCGCGGTCACTCTCGTCTCGAATTTCGGCAATACCTTCAACCTGTTTCTCTTTGACAAGGTTGGCAATATTTTCAATTAGGCGCGCTTTGTTAACCATGTAGGGGAGCTCATCAATGACAATAACATCTTTGTTCCCTTTTTTTTCAATATGGGTCTTGGCACGTACCTTAATACGACCGCGACCGCTCTCATAAGCGTCCAAAATACCTTTTTTTCCATAGATAGTACCGCCGGTGGGAAAGTCAGGAGCTTTAATATACTCCATTATCTCTATTAGCGAGGCATCAGGATTGTCAATGAAATGGATGGTGGCGTCAATAACCTCTTTGGGGTTGTGCGGCGGAATGTTGGTTGCCATACCGACGGCAATACCTGAAGAGCCGTTAATAAGCAGATTGGGTACGCGTGTGGGCAGTACGGCGGGCTCTTGCGTGGTACCGTCATAGTTGTCAATCATGTTGACGGTGTTCTTTTCGAGATCTCTTAGCAGCTCTCCGGCATATTTGGTCATACGCGCTTCGGTATAACGCATGGCTGCGGCATTGTCACCGTCAACCGAGCCGAAGTTCCCTTGGCCGTCAACAAGCATAGCACGCATAGAGAAGGGTTGAGCCATTCGAACGAGTGCGTCATATACCGCAGTATCGCCGTGAGGGTGGTACTGACCGATGACATCACCGACAATACGGGCAGATTTTTTATATTTGGCACCGGCAGAGAGGTTGAGTTTGTCCATGGCATAAAGAATACGTCTGTGAACCGGCTTGAGTCCGTCACGAACATCCGGAAGTGCTCGACCGATGATAACACTCATGGAGTAGTCCAGGTAACTCTCTTTGAGTGTATCTTCAATATTTATATTTTCAATTTCGCTGTTGTCTAACAGATCATTCATTGAACCTACCTCATTAAAGTAAAATTGGGTGATTCTACCTTTTTTTGACTTAAGATTAGGTTTATTTGACAATTTGAAATAAATAATAACTGTGTATAATTCTTTTATGAATCCATTGTGCCCGCTTTGCTCCTGCGATACCCACCATCTGTTTTCCCGTGATGCACGGCGCTGTTACAGACGCTGTTTTACATGTAAAACCGTATTTGTTCCACCACAATATTTTTTAAGCAGCGATGACGAGCGTGCCCGTTATGACCTGCATACCAATGCACCTGATGAGAGCGGATACCGAACATTTTTACGGCGCATGCTGATGCCGATGCATAAGCGTATTGCTTCAGGCGGAGCAGGATTGGATTTCGGCTCGGGTCCGGGACCTACGCTTTGTCTCATGTTTGAAGATCTGGGATACCGCATGCATATTTATGACTGTTTTTATGCAGATGATGCACGGGTGTGGGAGCGCAGCTATGACTTTATTACGGCGACGGAAGTCGTTGAACATCTGCATCAGCCTTATCGCGAATTATTGCGTTTATGGCGCTGTTTGAAACCTGATGGCTATCTGGGTATTATGACAAGCCGTTACGACGACATAGAGGATTTTAGCAGTTGGCACTATAAGCTTGACCCGACCCATGTCATCTTTTTTTCTATGGAGAGTTTTCTCTGGCTTTCGCAACGGTGGCAGGCAGATTTGGAGGTGATTGACAGGGATATTGTCATCTTGCACAAACGGGTAAATGATTAAAAATTATACAGCTTGTCCGTGTAAGCAGCGATGAATTTTACTTATACTTAGGTAATCTAAAATCTGTTAATTGAAGGAGACGAAGTGGAAAACTTCGCTGATGTTCAGTATATACTGACAAGTTTTTTAATGCTCTTTGCCGGAGCGTTGGTTATGTGGATGGCTGCCGGATTTGCCATGCTTGAAGCGGGCTTGACCCGTACCAAAAACAATGTAGTCATTTTAATTAAAAATATTGTTTTATATTCGATTGCCTGTATTGTCTACTATGTGATCGGCTATAATTTAATGTATGGCGGTGACGGCGCATTTATGGGTGATATTGCGTTTGCTCTTAGTGGTATTACCTATGATGACCACTCATTAATGGCAGACTTTTTCTTCCAGGTCGTCTTTGTTGCGACGGCATCGTCGGTCATTTCAGGTGTGGTTGCAGAGCGTATGAAGCTCTGGCCGTTTCTTGTTTTTGTTGTGATTCTTTCCGGTTTTATCTATCCGATTCAAGGGCACTGGTCATGGGGTGGATCTAACCTTGGCGGTTTTATGGAGGGCTTCTCCGACTTTGCCGGATCAACCATCGTTCACTCTGTCGGCGGCTGGGCGGCACTGGCGGGCGTATTGCTGCTGGGTGCGCGTAAAGGCAAATATACCAAAGACGGCAAAGTACGACCGATTATGGGTTCAAATCTTCCCTTAGCAACACTAGGAACGTTCATTCTCTGGTTGGGGTGGTTTGGTTTTAACGGCGGTTCGGTTTTGGCAATGGGCACACAAGAGGATGTTGATTCGATTGCATCGGTCTTTGCCGCGACCAATATGGCAGCAGCAACGGGTGCGGTAACGGCAGCGGTCATTACACAACTTAAATACGGTAAAGTAGATTTGACCATGGTGCTCAACGGAGCGCTTGGCGGTCTGGTTGCCGTGACGGCCGGTCCGGATCTGGGTATGTTCGTCGCTTTTATTGACGGTTTAGTGGCTGCGGTGCTTGTTGTACTTGCGGTATCGTTCTTTGATAAACTGAGAATTGACGACCCTGTCGGAGCGTTGTCGGTACACCTGGTTAACGGTATCTGGGGAACGCTGGCAGTAGGTATTTTTAATGCCGATGTAAGTTTGTTGGCGCAAATAAAAGGTATTGTGGCCGTCGGTCTGTTTACATTTACGGCATCGTTTGCCGTGTGGTATGTGCTTAAACTGATTATGGGGCTGCGGGTGAGCGAACAAGAAGAGTATGATGGTGAAGATCAGCACGAAACCGGTCTTGAAGCGTATCCGGAGTTTGCAAAAAACCTTAAATAAGGCTACAATTTCCAAACCTTAGTAGGGGGAAATTCCCTTGCTACATGTAAATACAGTAACGGAGTAGAACATAATGAAAAAAATCGAAGCGGTGATCAAACCATTCAAACTTGAAGATGTCAAAGATGCGCTTGCTGAAATTGGTATTACCGGAATGACGGTGAGTGAAGTGAAGGGTTACGGTCGTCAAAAAGGGCACAGCGAACTCTATCGCGGGGCAGAGTACGTCGTAGATTTTCTTCCGAAGATCAAAATGGAGATGGTGGTTGACGAAGAGAATGTCGAGCAGGTCATCAATACCGTTGTCGAGGCAGCGCGTACCGGTAAAATCGGCGACGGTAAAATTTTTGTCAGCGATATTGATAAAATCGTTCGTATTCGTACGGGTGAAACGGACTCTGAAGCCGTTTAAGTATTATTAATAACCTTTGAAGGTGATTTTCCAATCGCCTTGGGCTGGTATTTCTCTCTTTTTTTCGTTAATATGTCCTTAGTTTTTCTTTAAAGGAATGAGATGGAAGATTTCTCTTATGTAATTGATACTTTCTTTGCACTCTTTGCCATGACACTCATTATTTTTATGGTACCGGGATTTGCGATGTTGGAGGCGGGCTTGGTGCGCACCAAAAATGTCTCTGCCGTGTTGACCATCAATGTGATGATCTATGCCGTGGCATCAATGACTTTTTTTCTCGTGGGCTATTCATTGGCCTTTGGATCATGGGAAAACAGTGCTATGAGTATGTATGCTGCATTTTTGTTTCAGATGGCATTTGTGGGTAAAACGGTCAATATTATGAGCGGTGGTGTGAGTGAGCGGGTGCGTATGATTCCACTGGCGATTTTTACCGTGGTCATGGCCGCGTTGATCTATCCGGCGGTGGTCAATGTTTCTTGGGGTGCCGATATGCTAGAGGGTACTTTTTTAGATCTTAATATGTACGATCTTGCCGGCTCTACCGTGATTCACTCAACCGGCGGCTGGGCGCTGTTGGCCGCCATTTTAATTATGGGGCCGCGTCGCGGGCGCTATGTTGAAGGTAAAATACGGGTTATTCCGGCTTCAAACATTCCGTTGGTGGTGTTAGGGGCACTGTTATTGTGGATAGGCTGGTTCGGATTTAACGGCGGTTCGGTCGGATCTATTGCGTCTAAAGAGAGCGCCGATGCCGTAGCATTGACCATTATGAATACCAACACCGCCGGACTTGCCGGAGCTCTTATTGCCGGTATTATTATGTATGTTCGCTACAAACTTTTTGATATCACCATGATCTTAAACGGGGCACTGGGCGGTTTGGTAGCTATTACGGCAGGACCGGATCTGTATAACATGTATGTGCCGATTCTTATCGGTGCTGTTGGCGGTGCCTTGGTGGTTTTTGCCGTACCGCTATTTGACAAGTTGAAACTTGATGATCCTGTCGGTGCGTTGTCGGTACACCTAGTTAACGGTATTTGGGGAACGCTGGCAGTAGGTTTGTTTGTATCGGATATCTCCTTTTTTGACCAGCTCAAAGGGGTGGTGCTGATTGCTGTTTTTGTCTTTAGTGTTTCTTACGGTGTTCTCAAGCTTATTAATGGATTCTTTCCGTATCGTGCTGATGATGAGGCACAGCTTGAAGGACTCGATGTCACGGAATGCGGGGTCGAAGCGTATCCGGAGTTTAAGCGCGCCATTTAACGATTTTGTAACTCTAATTGCTCTATAATGGAGTCATGTTACGTCACAGCACCTCACTTCTTGTTTCTGTTATGATGCACGGTGCTCTGCTTGCGGGTGCTTGGGTAATTTACCAAATGTATATCGCTTCTCCCAAAGAGCACAAAGAGCATCGTGTCTGTCTGTGCTTGACCCAGGTTAAAGAGGCAGCGCCGTTGCCTGCACCAAAAGAGTCTCTGCAGGAGATACCGAAAGAAGCGGTATTGCCTCCCAAGACTGTTCCTCTGCAGCCGTTGGCATCATCGCGATCCAAACCGCCGCCTGCTGTGCCGAAAGAGATTTCTAAAAAAGAGCCAAAGATTTCGCAAAAAAAAGCACTCAAACGGGTAGCGCAGCCAATGCCGACGATAGAATCGAAACGGGTTCTGCAGCAAGAATTGCTGAAAGAAAAGGAGGTGACCGCGGTACAGGAGCATGTGCTGCCAACAGCTTCTCAAAGCAGACAGGAGTACCCTGAGGCGGTAGCGACAAAACATGCAACAGCACTGCCGGCTGCCATAGCCAAACCCTCCCAAAAGAGTATGCAAGAGGACTATTTAGAAGAGCATCTTCATGCCATTTCACAGCTGCTGCGACACCACCTGTACTACCCCAAACGCGCGCGAAAACGTCATATTGAAGGGCGTGTCGTTGTTGTATTTGAACTATTGAAAAATGGTGATATCGGTACGATTCGTATTAAGAAGAGCAGCTCACGAACTGTTTTGGATCGTGCTGCGGTCAAGACCATCTCAACACTTTCGGGCAAGGTTCCCAAGCCGCCGCAAAGCATTACCATCGAAATTCCAATACAATTTCGGTTGCGCTCATGAGAAGCGCTGTTTTTAAGAGGCACGGAACGTATGTTGAAGCAAGATATTAACTACGAGAATGTAGAATTTGATAATTGCAAAAAGGAAATTGAATGAAATCTCATACACTGTTAATGCCGTTAGACATGCACCTGCACCTTAGAGACGGCGTAATGCTTGAGACCGTGGCACCATTAACGTCATACAGTTTTAGCGGTGCTGTTGTCATGCCGAATCTGGTACCGCCGGTAACAACAAAAGAGGATGTTATTGCCTACAAAAAGCGTATTAATGCGGCGCTGGGTCGCGTCGAAGAGGCCGATGACGTACTGATGGTCGATGACTTTTTTGAACCGTATATGACGCTCTTTTACCAACACTATGACCGGGAATTTTTGGAAGATGTGGTGGATGATATTGCAGCCGTTAAACTTTATCCTGCCGGCATTACGACCAATAGTGAGGGAGGAGTCGACAGCTTCGATCTGGAGACAATGCGCCCTACGCTAGAAGCGATGAGTGATCTGAATATTCCTCTGTGTGTGCATGGTGAGAGTGACGGGTTTGTGATGGATCGGGAGGCGGAGTTTATGAGTGTCTATGAGATGTTAGCTTCGAATTTTCCGAAATTAAAGGTTATTATGGAGCATATTACCACCAAAGAGGCCGCAGCAATGCTGGATCGTTATCCCAACCTCTATGCAACGATTACGGTGCACCATCTGCTTATTACGCTGGATGATGTGGCCGGCGGCATGTTGCAGCCGCATCTGTTCTGCAAGCCTATTGCCAAGCGTCCTAAAGACAGAGCAGCACTGTTAGACCTTGCTCTCAATGCCCATCCCAAGGTGATGTTCGGCTCTGACTCTGCACCGCATCCGCAACATGCCAAAGAGGCGTGTGGCTGTGCCGCCGGTGTTTTTACGGCTCCCATTGCGCTGCAGCTGTTGTGCGAGCTTTTTGATGCGAATGACAAGCTAGATAATTTACAAAACTTTGTCAGCGATAATGCACAGAGCATTTACGGTATTTGTCCGGAGTTTAAAGAGGTGGTCTTGGTGGAGTCTCCGTTTGAAGTACCGGAGCATTATGGCAGCGTGGTACCAATGTATGCGGGTGAGACCATTGCATGGTCAATAAGCAACGTTGAATAAAATTTTACTGCTCGAAGATGACACACTTTTTGGAGAATCTCTTCAGGATTTACTCGAAGAGGAGGGTTATGAGGTGCTGTTGTGCCGCAATGGTCAAGAAGCCCTCGATGCTACCTTTCATACAAAATTTGAAATGTATCTTCTTGATATTAACGTTCCGTTGATAGACGGTATATCACTATTGAATGATTTGCGTCACGGGGACGATAAAACTCCGGCTATATTTTTGACATCTCATAGTGAAAAAGAGGTGATGGTTCAAGGGTTTCAAAGTGGTGCGGATGATTATATGAAAAAACCGTTTGATACCGATGAGCTGTTATTGCGTATGAAAGCACTGTTGATGCGTACGGTGAATGAATGCGATGAATGCGGCGTATTACGACTGGATCATCAGCAAAAGAGGGCATTTATAGAGAACGTGGAACTGGATCTTTCTGTGAAAGAGTATGCACTGCTCTCTTTGTTGGTGCGCTATGTCGGCAAAGTAGTCACGAAAGAGATGATTATTGAGGAGCTGTGGAGTACGTCACAAAGCGCAAGTCACGGTGCTGTTCGTGTCTATATTAATCGGCTAAAAGGAGAACTCGGCACATTGAGTATTGAGAACATACGAGGGGTAGGGTATCGGCTTGTTCCGTGAGGTAACGCTTTCGATCATACTGTTTTATGTCATTACAGTGATGCTTTTTGTTGTCGGTTTTTATTACGTCAACAGTATTTTGGAAGTTCATAATGTCATTGTTATTTTTGTAGTGATTTTCGTCTTGAGTATTGTAACGGCAGTGATGATTGCAACCCTCTCTATAGAGCCGTTAAAAGATCATTTTGAGAAGCTTGAGCACTTCTCCAAAGAGACACTTCATGAGCTCAAGCTCCCTATTAGCACTATCAATGCCAACACTGCTATGCTACGAAAAACATTACATGATGCGAAAAGTTTAAAACGACTTGAGCGCATTGAAGGCGCGTGTACCTTGTTGCATGAGCGTTACAGCGAGCTAGACTACCTAATTAAAAAACAGATACAGAAAGAGACCGTAGAAGTACTTGATTTAAAGGTGTTTTTACAGTCTCGATTAAAATTACTGGCATCATTATATGCTCATGTTGATTTTTCAAGTCATCTCAATACAACTCGTGTCGAACTCGATAGAATCGGGTTGCAAAAAGTAATTGACAATCTTATAGATAATGCGGTGAAATATTCTGACACACCTGTTGTTGTCTCTATAGAACTTGAGAATGGGGTGTTGCGCATTGCTGACAATGGACGGGGAATGGATGAGATGGAACTTATTCAGATATTTGACCGGTATTATCAAAATGATGCTACAGTATCAGGCTACGGGATTGGTTTGGCACTGGTGAAAAACTACTGCGATCGCCATAAAATAAAATTACATGTAAAATCAACCAAAGGGGAAGGGACCACTATGATACTAGACTTTCAAGGGATAGAACAATGAATGAAACCGATATGTTGGCCATGGCCGAACAGGCATTGGATTTTGGTGTTATTGGCTTGTTGATTGTGATGAGTATTGTCTCATTATGGCTCTTTATTGAGCGTTTAATGTTTTTTCGTTCTGTTGATGTTGCGGCGTATGACAATAAAGATCTCTTTGAACTGGAATTGGGAAATAATATCTCGACGATCGCAACCATAGGTTCCAATGCCCCTTATATCGGTTTGTTAGGAACCGTTATCGGTATTATGATTACCTTTTACTCATTAGGCGACGTGGGAACGGTTGATCCGAAAAAAATCATGACAGGGCTTGCATTGGCACTGAAGGCAACGGCTATGGGGCTTGTTGTAGCGATTCCATCCATTGTTTTTTACAATATTCTACTGCGAAAAATGGAGCGTCTGCTAACATTTTGGGATGTTACACATACCCGTTCTAATAAGTCGGCGGCAGCATGAAAAAGATGCAGCGTTTTGATCAGATCAATGTTATTCCATTCATTGATATTATGTTGGTTCTGTTGGTAATGGTCTTGACTACGGCAACATTTATTAAAAGCGGTGTTATTCCTGTAGAGCTGCCGGAGTCACAAAGTCAAGAACAGAAAAAGGCAGACGAGGATGAGGTGAGGATTGTTATTGATAAAACAGGAACAATTTTTATTGATAAAATCAAGGTGGATCTTAAGGAGCTTGAAACGGCACTTCGTAAGATCGGCAAGGAGCAGACCGTTGTCTTAAGCAGTGATAAAGAGGCGGCATTTCACTATTTTGTTGATGTGATGGATATTCTTAAAAAATTACAACATGAACAGCTCTACATTGTGACAAAAAAAATCTCTCAATAACCGGTTTGTAACAGACGAAAAGGGGATATTGAACGGTTTGATTCCGTTGCATCGCTAAGAGAACGTTCCGCTTTTTGGGTATCAAACTGCTTTTTTTCTATAACTTTAACGGGATTATTAGTGCTGTTTATAAAATAAAAAAGTACCGCTACAATGACAACACCCGCATACATAAGCAGATAACGTTTAATATATTTCAATTCAAAAGGTTGTTTCATGATAGAATTATACTCACTTTGGTATAATCTTTTCAATTGAAAATTTTAGGAATAGTGCATAATGTCTCTTATATTTTATGATAAAGCAGTGACGGAACAGTATCCGGAACTGATTGATGACTATATCGACAATGACAAATGGCTCGCTTTTTTCATAGGACTGAGCTGGATTTTTATTGTTTCTATAACGGTGTTTTTGGTGCATCCGTATCTTCTCAGTGCCATAGGCTGTGGTGTTTTGGCATTGTTGAGCATTATTTTTTACCGATTTTTCAAAGGGCGAGAGCCGTTTCGCATAGTAGCTGCCGTGAGCATTGCGGTTTTTGCTGTTATTTTGATTCAATCAAATTACGGGATGATGGAAGCGCACCTCTATTTTTTTATAGCCATAGGTATTTTTCTTCTTTATAATGATACAAAGCCTTTGAATATTGCCGTTATATTAATGATTGTATATTATCTCTTTGCCTACAAGCTTCAAGGAACAAATACAGCTTTTTTTGATGTTCCCGTTATTTTGTTTGAGCCAAGTCATTATGCACGCTCCACACTGATATTGTATCTCTTTTTCTTGACTGTAGAGTGGAGTATTTTATATATTGTCATTAAAAATTCACGTCGAAACTTTTTTAATTCGGTACGTGATAGTGAAGAAATTTTTGAAAAATACAAAGAGTTGCAGATCTTTGATGCACTATATGACAGCACCAATAACGGGGTATTGGTTACGACACACGACGGTGTTATTCTCTCTGCCAACAAGGCATTTGAAGTATTGACCGGTTATTCAGAAGAGTATCTTATTGGGAAAAATCCACGTATTTTCAAAGCGCCAAAACAGAACGATGCGTTTTATGTGGAGATGTGGAACTCGTTGCAACATAAGCAGAAGTTTGAAGGAGAAATTTGGAATCGTTGTCGTGACGGCAGAGTCATCCCCTTATGGCTTGATATTCGTGCCGTAATAGACCATGGTATTGTATTTCATTATGTCGGTGTTTATGTGGATCTTTCTGAAAAACTGCAGGCAGATCGCAAAATGAGTTTTATGGCGCATCATGATACGCTGACACAGCTGCCCAATCGCGAGTCATTCAATCAGCAGCTAAAACATGCGATCTATCTTGCCAAAAGCGATAAGCAGCATCTCGCACTGCTCTCTATTGATTTGGACCGTTTTAAAATTATTAACGATACGATGGGACACAATATTGGCGATGAACTCATTAAAGAGGTGGCACTTGGTTTAAAAAATATTTTAAAAGAGAGTGATATTTTGGCTCGTCCGGGAGGCGATGAGTTTTTAGTGCTGCTCGAAAATATTCGCTCAGAAAATGAAGCGGCGCAGCTTGCAGCCAATATAGCAGAGCTGTTTCAGCACTCTTTCGAGATTCATGGACATACCATTCATACGAGTGCGAGTATCGGTATTGCCATATTTCCCGAAGATGCAGAAGATCAGACAACATTGATGAAAGCCGCCGACAGTGCCATGCACCAAGCAAAAAACAAAGGCAAGAACAGTTTTGAATTTTTTACCAGTGAGCTCTCTTCACGTGTCTCACGAAGTATGAAGCTTGAAAATGCACTGCATAAAGCAATTGAGAATAAAGAGCTCTTTTTATCGTTTCAGCCGCAACATCTTTTTAAATCGGGAAAATTGGTAAGTGCCGAAGTGCTTGTACGTTGGGATTCCAAAGAGTTTGGTCTGGTACCGCCGGATGAATTTATTCCCATTGCCGAAGAGAGCGGACTCATTATTGAGATTGGCGAGTGGGTCTTTAGGCAGTCCTGTAAAGCAGTGCGGGCATTTAAAGGAATTTACCCCGATTTAAAACATATTGCCGTCAACGTTTCCAGCGAACAATTCAGCCATTATGACATCATTGCAAAATTTCCGGCTATTGTCAAAGAACAGGGCATTACGACAGCAGATATTGAAATTGAGTTGACAGAGCGTTCGGTGATGGAGCAGACGGAGACGGGAAGTGATATTTTACAAAAACTACGTTCCTTGGGATTTAAAATTTCTGTAGATGACTTCGGAACCGGCTATTCATCCATGAGTTATTTGAAATCACTGCCTATTGACGTGGTCAAGGTCGATAAATCGTTCATTGACGGGTTGCCGCATGATGAAGGTGATATTGTTATTGTTAAGGCTATTTTGGCACTGATACAGAACTTAGGCTACGAGACCGTGGCAGAAGGGGTGGAGTACAAAGAGCAGGCAGAGATGTTACGCGGGCTCGGTTGTGACATTGCGCAAGGCTATCTCTTTAGCAAACCGTTGACATACAGTGATTTTATTGACTATATTGAACAAGCAATGAAAACGACACGCTAAATATTTAGTGGCATTGTAAAATACTTCGTGCCGGATTGGTCATAAAATCATAACCGTTGTATAGGGTAAAAACAGCATAGAGAATGACGGCAATGGCGGCAAGCTGCATCATGACATTTCTAAAACTGCTTTTTTGGGTCATACCGACAAAAAAACCGAGTGAAAAAAGTGCCGGTATGGTACTGATTCCAAAAATAAACATGACTAGGGCTCCGTATAGCGGATCGGCGGTACTGGCTGCGGTTACGGCAAAAAGTAGACCAGACCACACGGCAACAGACCGTTGAGCATCCCCAGTAAAAAGAAGCTGAAGAGAGATTGGCTCTGAATGAGCTGTTTAAAGTGTTTCTGATACCAGCTGTTTTTTAGCAAAGAGTGTTCAACAAGTGACAAAAATTTCAGTTTACCCAGTAACGAGAGCCCGGTTAAGAGCATCACAATACCCGCAACAATAAGCAGTGCACCGCGTGTGGTACCGTCAAAGGTGGCAACGCTGCCTAAATACCCAAAAATAGCACCTAAGGTAACGTAGGTTGTCACTCGTCCCAACGAGTAGAGCAGGTGTGAGAGTGATTCTCGAGTTCGATTCCAGCTGCTGTTGACCTTGGCACTGGTGTAGGCAATGACAATACCGCCACACATACCGACACAGTGTCCGAAGGAGCCCAAAAAAGCAATGGTCATAATAGAAAGCAGGTCAACCGTTTCCATTAAGAGTGCCCTTGAAGCTGCTTGCGAATCAGAGGGTCTTTCATGGTCTCGCCGCGGAGTATTTTCAAGCGTATGGTATTGTAATCAACAGTATGGTTGTTGCAATGTTCCTGTGCCGCAAATCCAAAGCCCATTGGAGTAGAAGCGTCACGCCGGTAACAGGCTTTTCTGGCATTGACCCACCGGAGGGTATCTTCTGTTGTGACCCAGATGACGGCATCTTTGTTAAAATCTTGGTGCTCAAGCCATTCAACAGCGCAACCCATGTCATCAAAAAACCAGGTTTTTCCTTTGGCGTTCACAATCTCCACGGCATAGGGTAGCTGCTCAATTTCCATTTTACATGCAGAGCATTGATATTCTCTTGGCGTAATGTTTATGGCTTTGGCATCGGTATTGCTTTGAAAAATGACTTTGGCATGTTGTTTGTCGGCTATGGAAAGTACTATGATGACAATGATGGCGATGAGCACGACGACAGTTGCAAGCGGCAAGAGTATTTTTTTCATAAAAGAACTCCGTTTTTTTTAAAGGATATAGTATAAGGCAGTATAACAAGCATACGGTTAAAATATATAATATTACCTTTTTCTTATAATTAAACCAAGCCAAAATTATAGGTCTAAAGTATTACAACTGTGTTAAAGTTTTTGACCTTTTACCGATTTTATAAAGCACTTATGGTAGTATAGTAAAATCGATAATTAAGAATAATACTTAAAAATATAAAATATCTTCTTAGGAAGGGGCTCGTTGTGAAGAAGAAACAGATGGTGTGGATTGTATTGGCAGCGGCTGCTACAGCGTTGGGTGCATCAAACTATGGTGCGGTAACACCGCTGTGGAACTCCACAGTAATTGTCCAACCTACCTTCTTTCAGCCGGTTAAAACCACTTTAGAAGTAACAAATACCCATGGGAACTCAGGCTACTCTGTTGAATGTCTGGGTTGTCATGACGGTGTCAATGCTAAAAATGCGTTTATTACACGGCGTATGTCATTAAGTCGCGAGAATATGATGATCCGTTCTTTGGCGGGCAGTCCAAAGCAACATCATCCTGTCAATATTGTTTATGTCGAAGGTAAAGCCGGCTTAAAAGCTGTCAATAGTGTACTCAAAGGTGTCTGGAAGGGGAATGTGACGACGATTGCCGATATTTTGGTTAACGGCCGTGTTGAGTGCAGTACCTGCCATCTTGAGCCTCATGTCATCGACCCCGATACGCAGACACTGCGCCACTCTAACGCCAAAAGTATTCTTTGTACGTCGTGTCACGACAAATAAAGCATGAACGGCCGTAATGATCGGGTAATTGATAAAAAAAAACTAGGTGTCGGTTTTAATGTGCCGTTGTTTTTATTGCTGTACAATTGCCAAACTATGAAACAGTACCGAAATTCTATCTTTGCTATTCTGCTTTTTTCGTTTATGCTCTCTGTCTTTCATGATTATGCTTTTTTCAATACGTATGCAACACTTTCGGAAGAGAGTCATTCCGCATGTATGACCCAGCCGGTATTGACAGTGCAAGATACCGGTTCGCACGAGGCATTGAAATTGCAGGTGCATCACGGTTTTCATGTGTTGCTGGAGACTCCTTTTAAGCTGATTCACAGCAGTATTGTTGTCAAACAGCATGAACTTCCTTTCTATTACCAGAAACCTCTGTTTTCAAGAGCTCATCCTGTACCGTTACGCCCTCCTGTTGCCTGATCTTTTACGAATCCATCCAAACAACCGGTAAACATTATAATTTTATATAAAGGATAGAGATATGCGTTATATCTTTGTTATCTTGCTGCCGCTACTGCTGCTGGCAGAAGATATTGATGTGCTCTATGAGCGAGTGATGCAAAGTAATATGTATCAAAGTACAAGCGAGTCGCTGAACGCGACCGTAGAAGAGACAAAGTCGTCACTCTACAGCGAGGGCTGGAGTATCGGTGCCGATATCGGTCAGTCCAACGGTAGAGACGGGGCAGATTCAGGTATGGAATTTGGCGTCTCATTGAGTAAAGATTTCAATACAAACCGTACTGCAATAGAGCGGTTCATTCAAGGAACCCAGACCCATGCAAGACAGAAGAAGAAGATAGAAGAGAACAGATTGAAAGTGACGCTGTGGCAACTCTATGGCAACTACTGTATCACGTTGCAGGCCATTGAAGCAAAGGGAGAGCTTGGTGTTGTCTACGATACGATACGAGAGTATATCGACAAGGGAGTAGAGTATGGCGAGTTTGATATCAGTAAATCCATTATGGCACAACTGGCACTTGAAAATCTGAATTTGCAAATTTCAAAACTTGAAAATGCTGCACAGCGCTATGAAGTTGGAATCAAAGCGATTGTTCCGTTTGACGGACAGTTTGTGTGTCAGCGACTGCGTCCGGACATTACAAGGCTTTTTGATTCAAAATATTCTGCGCTGAACTCTGTGTTGGAGCAGCAGATAACACTGAATAAAGAGGCCATGGCTCTGGCCAATAACAGGATCCCGAAAATTAATGTCGGCACATCCTACGCCAATGAGCTTGATGCTGATAAATATATGCT
>JAJRVF010000146.1 GCA_024277395.1 Campylobacterales bacterium | reverse complement strand
ACCATCAGTCTCTCAGACAGAGGTAAGTCCTAATACTCAAGTTATGATTACTTTTGACAGAAAAATTGATGAAAACAAACTCAAAAACAATGCTTTTATACTTAAAGACAAGAAGAAAAAGGTATCTGGACAAACAAAATTAAGTGATGACAAGCGAAGTATTATGTTTACTCCAAATACTCCAATGCTGATGGGAATACATAGTGTCAAACTTCTTCCTCTAAAACTTCAAGGAAGTGAAGAACAGCCTTGTAATACTTTTTACAATAGAGTCAAAGCGTACCTTTGTGAAAAACTTAATTGGTTCAGCGATGATATCTGTTATGAAAATGTACCAATAAAGAGTAAATTCATTAAATACAGCTTTAGTGTTGCAGACAATACCGCAAATGTAATAGCCCTACAGATTGTAACAAGCTCTAGAGATTTAAATGAAAGCCAGAATGTTCCCGTAACCGTTACCGCATTCTTGGATGACAACACAACGCAAGAAGTCACTGACAAAGTAAGTTGGGAAAGTTCTAGCAGCTCAGTAGCAGAAGTTAAAAATAACATGATTGCAGCTAAAAATGAGGGCAGTACTAAACTCAGTGCCACATGTAATGATGCTATTACCGCAACACTTACCATTAATGTTTACAAAACTGTTGATGGCTATCGTCTGCCTCATGAAGTAGATGAAAGTGTCAATAACTCAACACTTTTAGGTATTGACGCAAATAACAACGGCATTCGAGATGATGTCGAACGATGGATCCATCTGGATATGAAAATCTATAACGGGTATGAGAGAATTGAGAAGGCTATTGCTATGCAAGGTGCAAAAGCAAATCAGATGACACTGGCTGATCCTACTAACAAGGATGATAAAGTATATAAAGCGATAAAGGCAAGTCTTGATTGTTGGGTTTATTATGCATATTCTCGTAGTTTACCATTTGATGATAGTTCTGAAGAGTTCGATAGTGCACTTGATGATAAGGTATTTAATACTAAGGAGCGTTTAAAAACTTACTTCCAATATGATAGTACTTTGTCAGGTAGGGTGTTTACTTTAACACCGACATTACAAACTAAAACTCAGTGCGAAACTAACATTGATGAATTGTAAGAGGGAAGATTATGAAAAAGCTACTATTGATATTATTAGTAAGTTTAACTCTTTTTGCTAAAACTGAAGAGTCTTGCATGCTGGATGTTTACTTTGGTAATGGTGTCGGAAATACTCAAAAGCAAGCAGAAAAATTTTGACACTACCGGCTGTCGCTATATCGTGATTTCTTCATGAAAAACTCCTCCTTAAAGTATATGAGAATTTTCTACCTTTGGGAAGAGTAGGTTTTTGGGAGGACTAATCCACTCCAATCTCGACAATCTCGCTATAATTCTACATGTAATTTAACTTCAACTTTAAAGAGTGTTATGAAAAAATTAGCCATTATCGGTAAGCCCAATGTAGGGAAAAGCTCGTTTTTTAATCGAATTTTACGAGAACGTGATGCCATCACATCTGAACAGGCAGGTACGACGCGCGACATTAAGCGCCGGTATGCGACGGTGATTAACAAGCAGGTTGAAATTCTCGATACCGGCGGACTCGATCAAGGCTGTGAACTCTTCGATAAAATTAAAGAAAAGTCCATTCAAGCGGCGCATGAAGCCGATATTATTCTCTATATGGTAGACGGTAAAAGTCTGCCGGAGATAGATGATAAAAAGTTTTTTTATGAGCTGGAGAGCTTGGGAAAAACGGTCGCGCTTGTCGTTAACAAGATTGACAACGACAAAATGAAAGAGAAGCTTTGGGAGTACTATGAGTTTGGTACTGATGCCATTTTTGGTATCTCCATTGCACATAACCGCGGCGTTAATGCACTGTTGACGTGGATTGCCGAGCAGCTTCCCGAAGAGGATGCTATAAGGCATGAGGAGGCCGACAGCAGTGAAGTCAAGCATTTCGAGATAGAGGGTGAATGGGGTGAGGAGGAGTTTGACTTTCCTCAAGAGAATGAGGATGATGACGGCTATTTTTACCCCTATGATGATTATGCCGCACAGCAAGAAGAGGGTGAAGAGGAGTTTTACGATGAAGAGACCGACATTATGTCGGATGTTGACGAAGCGACATTCAAAGAGTTTAAAGTGGCTATTATTGGGCGAGTCAATGTAGGCAAGAGTTCGTTGCTCAATGCTTTGCTTGATGATGAACGTGCCGTGGTCAGTTCGGTTGCCGGTACGACAATTGATCCGATCAACGAGACCTTTGAATATGGAGATAAGCAGATTACCTTTGTCGATACCGCCGGTATTCGCAAGCGCGGCAAAATTTTGGGTATTGAAAAATATGCGCTTATGCGTACCCAAAAACAGCTCGAGAGTGCCGACATCGCGCTATTGGTTCTTGATGCAAGCGAGCCGTTTTTAGATCTGGATGAAAAAATTGCCGGACTCATTGATGAGAACCGTCTGGGCTGTCTCATTGTGCTTAACAAGTGGGATATTGCGCCGCGTGAGGATTATGACAAGATTGTGCAAGAGGTTCGGGATCGTTTTAAATTTTTGCACTATGCGCCTATTATTACCGTTTCGGCACATTCGAAGCAGCGTATTCATAAGATTTTTGAAAAGCTTGTCGAGATCAATGAAAACTTTTCACAGCGTATTGCAACCTCCAAGCTGAACGAGGTTATTGAGAGAGCCATGCGCCGCCACACCTTGCCATCCATGCACGGTCAGCGTATTCGGCTCTATTTTGCAACGCAGTATGAGACCCGACCGCCACGTATTGTATTGGTTATGAATAAGCCTAAAGGTCTGCATTTTACCTACCGTCGCTATTTGACGAATAAAATGCGCGAAGCTTTCAATTTTGAAGGCGTT
>JAJRVF010000145.1 GCA_024277395.1 Campylobacterales bacterium | reverse complement strand
TGCTATCTTTAAAATTCCAAGCGGTGAGATAACCAATCTTCCCTATCTAAGAGCAATCGGATCCTTGCAAAAAGAGGTCATTCTCTCCACGGGTATGGCAACACTCGGTGAAATAGAAGATGCTTTAAATATTTTAATGGAGGCGGGTACATGTAAAAAAAATATTACCGTGCTTCATGCCAACACAATGTATCCGACGCCTATGGAAGATGTGAACTTAAAAGCAATGCTCACCATAGGAACGGCTTTTGATATTGCTTACGGCTATAGTGACCATACCTTAGGTATTGAAGTCGACATTGCCGCCGCGGCACTAGGCGCATCGGTGATTGAGAAACATTTTACCCTAGACAAGAGCATGGCAGGCCCCGACCATCAGGCTTCATTGGAGCCTGATGAACTCAAGGCAATGGTATCAGCCATACGAAATATTGAGCGGGCTCTGGGCGACGGCATTAAAAAACCGAGCAGCAGCGAACGACCCAACATGGCAATTGCCAGAAAATCTATTGTAGCACGTCAAAGAATTAAAAAAGGCGACCTTTTAAGTGAAGCAAACTTAGCTGTTAAACGACCCGGAAACGGCATAAGCCCGATGCGCTGGGATGAGATCATTGGCACCCGTGCTACAAAAAACTATGAAGCAGATGCGTTATTATGAGTAAAAGAAAAGTGTGTGTCGTTACCGGAACCCGCGCAGAGTACGGTCTGTTTTACCCCATACTCAAAAAGATTCAAGCCTCGCCCGCTCTTGAGCTGCAACTCATAGCCACTACCATGCATTTGAGTGAGGAGTTTGGTCTGACCTATAAACAGATTGAAGAGGACGGATTTGTCATTGATGATAAAATTGAGAACTTGATTGCTTCAGACAGTAGCGCTGCTGTTGCCAAGTCAGCGGCACTGGCGACACTGCTGCTTTCAGACAGTTTTAAGCGCTTGAAGCCCGATGTACTGCTGCTGCTTGGCGATCGATTTGAGACCCACGCTGCTGCGACAACGGCGATGCTAATGAACATTCCCATTGCCCATATTCACGGTGGCGAGATCACCGAAGGCGCGGTCGATGAGCAGATACGTCACGCCATTACCAAGATGAGTTATTGGCATTTTACTGCTACAGAGGTGTATAAAGAGCGGATTCTTCAAATGGGTGAGGCATCAGAACGGGTTTTTTGTTGCGGTGCACCCGGGATTGATAATATTGTCAATTTAAAATTGCTTGAAAAAGAGGAGCTTGAAGACGACCTCAATTGGAAGTTCGGCTCAAAAAGCGCACTTTTCACCTATCATCCGGTTACGCTCGATAACAGCAACGTCAGTAATGATATGGAAAAAATATTCAATGCTTTAGCAGCATCCAACCTGAATGTTCTGTTTACCTACGCCAATGCGGATGATAACGGAAGGCTGATTAATCAGTTAATAGAAAGGTTTTGTCATAGCAACCCTGTGAAATATCGCGTTGAGAAAAGCCTTGGTCAGCTTCGGTATTTGAGTGCAATGAACTATGTCGATGTTCTTATTGGCAATACCTCAAGCGGTATTATTGAAGCGGCAAGTTTTCACAAACCTGTGGTCAATATCGGCACTCGGCAAAAAGGACGACTGCAAAGCGGCAATGTGATAGATTGCGATATTAAATCGCTAGGTAGCGCCATAACCAAAGCTCTGTCTCGTGATTTTACATGTAAATGCAATCCGATAGAAAATATTTACGGTGACGGCAATGCAGCCGCATGCATTGTCGATATACTTGAAAGAGAACCGCTTGGTGTTATCAAAAAATTTGTAGATAGAAAGAGTGAGAGATGAATGATATTGCTAAAATCAAACTCAATGAGTCTTCGACCATTAAAGAGGCGTTGCGTATTATTGACAGCGGTGCCGTTAAGATTGCCGTGGTAGTCAATGAAGAGGACATTCTTCTTGGCACCTTGACCGACGGTGATATTCGAAGGGCCATCTTAGAGGGTAAAACCATTGAGGATACGGTAGCAGAGATCTACTCTAAAGATCCGACTGTGGTGAGTGCCAATGCAAGTAAAGAAGAGGTCATCAATATCTGTACCTCTAAAAAGATTCATCAGATTCCTGTTGTTGATGAGCAGTTTCGCATTGTCGGTATTGATCTGCTTGATGAACTGCTCAAGCCTCAAACCCGCAACAATCAAGTCGTATTAATGGTAGGTGGCTTAGGGACACGGTTGCGACCACTTACTGAAAAAACCCCTAAGCCAATGTTGCATGTTGGCGGCAAACCCATTTTGCAGACTATTGTCGAAAAGTTTGTAAATTATGGATTTGTCAATATAGTAATGTGTGTGGGCTATAAATCGAAGATAATTCAAGACTTTTTTGAAGATGGAAGCAAGTTTGGGGCTACTATAGAGTACGTACTTGAAGATAAACGTATGGGAACTGCCGGTGCGCTCAGTTTACTAAAAAACAGACCTTGTGAACCATTTTTTGTGATGAATGGGGATCTTTTAACCAATGTAAATTTTGAGCACCTGCTAGAGTTTCACGAGAGCAATGACGCGGTTGCCAGCATGTGTGTACGGGAGTATGATTTTCAGGTTCCCTACGGTGTGGTTCGTGTTGAGGAGGGGAATATTCTAGCTATTGAAGAGAAGCCCGTGCACAAGTTTTTTGTCAGTGCGGGCATTTACATGTTAGATCCTCACTGTATTGACTTCATTCCAAAAGATGCGTTTTACGATATGCCTACACTGTTTGAAGAGCTTATTGCCCAAGGAAAAAAAAGTGTCTCGTTTCCGCTTCGAGAGTACTGGCTTGATATTGGAAGAATTGAAGAGTATGAAAAAGCCAATCAGGAATACCATGAGGTCTTTTAATGTATGAGGGCAAAACAGTTGTAGCTGTTATTTTGGCACGCGGCGGGAGTAAACGTCTGCCTGGAAAAAACATCTTGACACTTGGTGAAAAGCCTTTGGTGGCATGGAGCATTGAGGCGGGAGTGCAGAGCCGTTATGTTGATGCCGTCTATGTTAGCAGTGATGATGATACCGTACTGGAGATTGCTGCAGATTATGGCGCAGGCAGGGTGAAGCGACCGGCATATTTGGCAAGCGATACGGCGACATCGTTTGATGCGGTGGCACATATTTTGGATCGGGTAGGGGTGCCGTATGACTATGTATTGCTGCTGCAGCCGACATCACCGCTGCGACGGGCTTCTCATGTAGATGGGGCGATTGAACAGTTGTTCCAATGCCGTGCCGATGCCGTTGTTTCAGTCTGTGAGACGGAACATTCACCGCTGTGGTCGCATACACTTCCTGAGAGTGGGTGTATGGAAACATTTGTAAAGAATATTCAGGCTGCTGAGCGTTCACAGGATCTACCGACCTATTATCGGCTAAACGGCGCGATCTATATCTGCAAAAGAGATCGGTTATTGCAGGAGAAGCGTTTTTTAATTGCAAATAATATTGTGGCGTACCGAATGCCCCGAGAGGTTTCTGTCGATATTGATGATGCTTTAGACTTTCAGTTTGCCGCGTTTTTACTGCAACACAGTGTTACAACCTAGGCAGGGGTGCATTGGTGCGTGGCAGACTCTTTTGTTTTATGCTCTGCAAGCTCCACCAGACAAAAATTGCCAGTAAAAAAGGTTCAAAGCGCGCGGCATAACTGTTGAGGAGCGAGGCGGCATTAAAAATGAACTCCCTGGGCAGATAAAAGCGGTTGAGATAAAAATGCATCAGTGCCGAACTCTCAGCAGCCTGAATAAGTGTAGAGAGCGCAATGATATAGAGCGTCACCAGATGCAATAGAAACAGCAGTAGCATGCTTTTGGCTACGAGTGCCACTTTGTGCCGTCGCGGGGCACGGAACGAAAAGGTCAAGGCCAGCAGCAGTGCGAGTGTCATGGGGACATTAAACGTTACCGAGGCAGTGTTGAGCGTAATATGTGCGTTGATGTGACGCACCTGGTTACGAAAATCTTTAATGGGTGTGCTGTTTTGAATGCTAAAAACAATGGCATCGTCTTTGATCTGTGTCCGGGTAATGTCTAGCTCATATTTGAGTGCGGCACTATGAAAAACAAGATTGGTCACTGCATGGTTGTAGGCATTGTTAACCTGAAGCCATAGAGGAAGTATGAGTGCAAAACTTGCTAAAAAGTAGAGAAAAACGGCAAGAATACTATTGCGAAGCAGCTGTTTCATCGGTCACGTACTGTAAGTAGATCAAGAAGATAATAAAGGCTATGGCGATCATAATACTTTGAGTGATGTACTCATGCATCATATCAAACAGACTGCGGTGATACTCCAAAACCCATGCCAGCAGGGCAATGCGCATAAGATTGAAAATCTGCAGCAGTGTTGAGCCCAGAACAATACCCCAAACCCGTTGTTTCCATGAGGCGGGAAACGCGAGAACAGCGGCACAATAGAGTAAAATAGCCTCCAGCCCGTTACAGCCGAATTTGACCTCCATTACGGCACTTTTGAGGTGCAAGAAGGCACCGTTTGCCGTGACGTTAATGCCTAAGAGTCCAATGAGATGGGTGCTGAGCCAGACAACACTGCCGGTGTAAAAGGCATCCAGATTTAAAAGATTTTTGATGTTGTCATACTCAATAAGCATAAACGCAAGCAGCATGTAAAGAATGTACAGAACAATGAAGTTTGTCATTTTAGGAGATGGCGCAGCGGACATTGTTTTGGTGACCTATTTCTCTTTTTTTTGTCGCAGTATAAAAAAAAAGACGACAACAATACCGAGTAACACCAGCATCTTGGTACCTTCGGTGGAAAAATTATCCATGCAGACTCCTTGGAAGCTTATGTATGACATCATACTGAAATTTCTGTATAATTCCATAAAAAACAGTAAGGGATATTATGGGAAGAGCCTTTGAATACCGAAAAGCTTCAAAACTAAAACGTTGGGGCGCTATGTCAAAACTGTTTCCAAAGTTGGGTAAAGTGATTACTATGGCCGCCAAGGAGGGTGGTACCGATCCGGATCTAAACCCGCGCTTGCGTACGGCAATATTAAATGCCAAAGCGGAGAATATGCCCAAAGACAACATTGAAGCGGCCATTAAACGTGCGACGGCAAAAGATGCGAGCGATATGCTAGAGGTGACTTTTGAAGGCAAAGGACCACACGGCGTTCTGGTCTTTGTTGAATGTGCTACTGACAATAATACACGTACGGTTGCCAATGTCAAAAATCATTTTAACAAAAATGGCGGAGAGATGCTCAATAAAGGGTCGTTAGAATTTATGTTTTCACGTAAAGCTGTTTCTGAATTCAATAAAACCGAAAGCATGGATTTAGAAGAGCTTGAGCTTGAGCTTATCGATGCCGGACTTGAAGAGATTGAAGAGGAGGATGGTATTGTTCTTGTTACGGCCGACTATAAAGACTTTGGAATGTTGAATGAGGCTTTTGAACGCTTGCAGATAGAGCTGACAAAAGCCAATCTGCAACGTATTGCCAATACTCCCATTTCGTTAACCGCAGCGCAGCAAGAAGAGGTTGACAAAATGCTGCAAAAAATTGAAGAAGATGATGACGTGCAAGAGGTGTTTACAAATATTGCCTAAGAATATATTCTCACTAAAAATATTATAAGCTTTTTTTGAGTATTTTCAAGGTACACTAACGTTACTTTGATACGGAAGGGAACCGATGAAAGCAGGCAGTATTGCGATGGGGAACAATAGAGCTGCCGTTACGGTTCTTTTGAAGAGATGATTGTTCGCTATATCAAAGAGTTTTATCGCTTTATAAAGCATGTAGCTCAAAGTCGGGATCTGTTGCTAACACTCGTTAAAAATGAATTTCGTAAACAATACCTTGGATCATATTTAGGACTAATATGGGCCTTTGTACAGCCTTTTGTATTTATGTTGGTTATTTGGTTTGTATTTACGTATGGATTTCGTGCAACACCACTGGCCGATGATACACCGTTTTTTTTATGGCTTATTTGCGGCATGATACCTTGGTTTTTTCTTTCTAATGCGCTATTGTCCGGAACTGATGCAGTTGTCAACAATGCATTTTTGGTGAAGAAAGTGGCTTTTCGAGTCAGTATTTTACCTCTGGTTCAAATTGGGTCAGCACTGATTATTCATATGGGATTGGTACTGTTTTTAATGGTGGCATGTATGCTGTACGGACTGATGCCGACAATTTTTTGGATTCAACTGCCTTACTATATATTCTGTTCAATTTTTTTAGTGCTGGGGATCTCTTGGATCACTTCTTCTCTTAAAGTCTTTGTAAAAGATATCGGAAATATTATGACGGTTGTTATTCAAGTTGGTTTTTGGGCAACTCCGATATTTTGGAATATTGATATGGTGCCGCAGCAGCATCATTGGATGGTACAACTCAATCCGGCGTATTATATTGTTGAAGGATTTCGAAATATCTTTATTAAAGAGGTGTGGTTTTGGCAATTTCCTGGTGCAACACCCTACTTTTTGCTAATGAGTTCGCTCTTTTTTATTGTAGGTGCCATTGTGTTTAAAAGGTTGCGACCGCATTTTGGAGATGTATTGTAATGAGTAAAAACAGTGTCATCAGAGTGCAAAATCTTACCAAAGTGTACAAGCTG
>JAJRVF010000144.1 GCA_024277395.1 Campylobacterales bacterium | reverse complement strand
ATCGTCATCATCTTTGGAATATTCGTCTTTGTCATCGTCATCATCGTCATATTTATTATAGATACCATCACCGTCATCATCTTCATAGGCATTGGGAATATCGTCGTTATCATCATCTAAAGGGTCATAGGAAAAAGCATTGACGGCAACGTTGTTTTCACGGGAGAGCTCCAAAACAAGAGGAGTCTGCACGCCTGTGCCAGAGAGCGGGAGCGGTATATGACCAAAGTTGACATCATCTAGAACCTGAATATAGCTGGAGGTCTTTTCGCCATTATTAAAGAGTATCGGCGTGACGATATGCTTGGTAACATCAGGATCTTTTTCATTGGTCGTCATAATAAATTTACAGTTGACATCAGAAGGCAACTCAAGGGTAAACGGATGCATAGTGGTGCCGTCGTCGGTGGAGGTGACACTATAGTAGCCGCCGTCTTTACAAAATGCTTCAATCAGTGTTCCCGGAACGGTGCCTGAGACAGAACGCATGGTTGTATTGTTAGAGGTCGGTGACGCTTCAGAAGAGGAGTCCCCTCCGCCACAGCCTGCTAGTAACAAACAGAGTGAGATGCTGCATCCACTCGCTAGGAAGGTGTTTTTTGTTATCATGAGATAGGTCTCCTTTGGTGTTGTGATGCGGTATCGTCTCACAATATTATGAAGCTACGATGAAGAGAGATGAAATTGGTTACAATACCGTTTATATTAAGAGAGCAGAAACAGTTTAGGGAGCGTGAATGATGACAACCATTCAAAAAACCGCCTTGATGCTGTTTGTTTTTGCATTATTGCTGTTTGTGTTGAACGATGAGCACAACACCACAACCAAGGAGCCTCAGGTGTATCGTAATATTGTAGCATTTGGTGACAGTTTGACTTTTGGTTTTGGTGCGTCTGCGTCACAAAGCTATCCTGCGTATCTCTCACAGCTGTTGGGGGTCGAGGTGGTGAATGCAGGCATTAACGGAGAGCTTTCAGGGGAAGGCTTGGAGCGTTTGCCGTCGCTGCTTGAGCAGTATCGACCCGATCTGCTTATTATCTGTCACGGCGGTAACGATATTTTACAAAAGCGCTCGTTGAAACAGCTGCAGCACAATTTAGAGCAGATGGTCATGCTGGCACAAGATGCGAGCAGCGAAGTGCTGCTGGTCGCCGTACCCAATCTTTCACTGTTTGGGCTCGATGCACTAGCGCTTTACGAACAGGTGGCTATACGGCATGCATTGGCGTTTGAAGGGGAGATACTGATGCAGGTATTGCGTGATGAACACTTAAAAAGTGACTATGTACATCCCAATGCACAGGGCTATGCGGCAATAGCTAGAGCTCTGTATGTGACACTGAAAAAAGCCGCTTTAGAGGATTGAGGTAACTTCAGAGATCTCTTTCGTACATGCCTGTACTGTTTGAGCAGCGCTAGTGCCAACAGTATAGCAAAGCTCACTGACAGAGCCAATTTCACCGAGACTATGAGCATAATAAAAAGTGACGGTAGTGCTTATGTCCAACGTTACGGGGACATTTTGATAGGTAAGATCCGAATTGCTCACGCCCTCGCAAGAGACGGTGATGACATCATCATAGGTTACGGTGTTAATGGTTTTGGAATCAAAGTGTTTTTGAAGTCTGCAGTTCATTGTCAGCGGCAACTCTTTGTTGAAAGCTTCAAGAGGGACGGGCAATGCAATGACAGCCACAGGATCACCGAGATCGGCATAACGGACACCTTTAGCGGTTTCATACGAACCGGTATTCTCAGATGTCTGTGTAATGGCCGTTTGTGAGATGGTGTAGGTCGTGTCGAGCTGTCCGTTGCCGTCATATTCTTCAACGACATTGTTGGTGATCTGATAGCGTTGTGTCTTCTGTGCTGTTTTGGTGGGGATGGTACCGTAGATTTTGTTGCCGCCGCTGTCTTCATAAGTACGTTCATTAAAGGTGCTTAATTGATTTTGTGTCGGCACAATGTAGAGGCTAAGATCGTAGGTACCGCTGGTTGTGAAGTCCAGTGACTGAGTCGTAGCAGATGTGCTACCGCCACCACCGCCGCACCCGCTGTTGAAAAGCGCTATCACGAATACCAAAGAGAAGAAGAGAAGTATGCGAGGCATGATATGTTCCTTTTTTGTGAGTTTATATGATAAATTTATTGTAATGTATTAAAATAAATACAATATTAAAATTGTGATTCTTAAAACAATATTTTACGTCACAACTAATCTACCATATTATAAAGATTTTTAATAATACTTTCCTATACTACCGATGTCTGTTTCAAGAAGTATGTTATTTACTCTTTAGATTCCGTTTCCCCCTCATATGAGGAATCTAAAGCAGTAATTGATAATTTTCTCTCCTTACAACTGATAACAGAATGTCTTGGCATGTTCTCGTATAATACGGGACTGTCAAGATCAACGAATCGTATAACGTCGCGATGCGCCATGGCAAGATGCAAGGCTGCTTCGATTGAGTAGACTCCCTCCAACATTGACCCCATCATACACCGTATTTGATGCTGTCGGCAGAGTGCAATAATTTTTAGCGCATTATAAATACCGCCGCATTTCATTAGCTTGATATTAATAATATCGGCACTGTTGGTGCGAATGACTTCTTGGGCATCGTGGAGTGAAAAAACAGCTTCATCGGCAATAATGTCAATAGAAGATGCTGCCGTAATAGCTCGAAGCACCTTACGTGCCTCGGCTTTGACGGGTTGCTCTATAGCAACAATATCGACTCCTTTTAACGCCGCAACGACAGTCATGCTCTGTTCATAACTCCATGCCTGATTGGCATCAACAATAATTTTAGCTTGCGGTACCGCCTCTTTTACATGTAAAATGCGCTGCAGATCATGACCATCAGGTGCGCCGACTTTGATCTTTAGCAGCGGGTAGCCGTTTTCATAGGCTTCTACAGCATCATTCGCCATGATGTCAGGAGCATTCAGACTGATGGTAATATAGGTCGAAAGCGGCAGATGTCGGCCGCCGAGAAAGGTCACCAAGGGTTGAGAGGCGGCGTAGGCATAAAGGCGGTAGACAGCCATGTCGACTGCAGCTTTGGCACTGTTATGATGCACACAGCTATATTGCACAGCTTGTAGCATGGCCGTGATATTGGAGAAATTTACATGTAAAATTTTTGGGGCAATAATATGGGTGATCGTCGCTTCTATGGATGCCATACTTTCACCGGTAACGGCAACGGTCGGGGGAGCCTCACCGTATGCACAGAGTCCTTCATCTGTGGTGAGTGTAAGAATCAGGCTCTCGACGGCATCGACCCGTCGCAGTGCTGTGATGAACGGTTTTTTCAATGGAATACATGATCTTTTTGTAGTGAGTGAAGAGAGTATCATGTTGCCAGACTCTGCAGTATCATGGCAACGCCCAGACCGGCAAAAGTACCGATAAGGTAGCCCATAATGGCCATCAGTACAGCCACGCCGATTAAAGAGCGGTGGTAGGCGGCTGCTAAGATAGGTGCCGATGCCACCCCGCCGATATTGGCCAATGAGGCAATGGCAATACTGAAGAGATCGAGCTTAAAGAGTTTGGCGGCAATCACCATGAAAAGCGCATGAAGTGCTAAAATAAGTATGCCCGCAATGAGGTAGAGCGGCACGCTGCTCATTCCCTCAAAACTTGCCCGTGATCCAATCAGTGCGACAAGAAGATAGAGCATGGTTGTGGCAATACTGCCGCTGCCTCCGTAGCGTTGCAAAGGGGTGAATGAGGCAGCAACACCCAAAAATGTAGCAATCAGTACGACCCATGTGGTGCTGCTTAAGCCGCCAAGAAGCGGGCTGATCAGTTGCGTGAGAAGGGCAACACCCAGAGCTAAAAGGAGCAGACTCCAGTAACGGGGGGCTCCCATTTCGCAAGCGCAGCCGAGTTCATTGAGCTGTATATCGGATGCTTTGGCGCGGGTAAAGCGGTTGAACAGAGTTGCGTAGGGAACCAGTGCCAAGAGCAGCATGACCCACAACGCATAATCGACCGAATCGACAATGAGTGCATAGCCCATCATTGTTTCGCTCACCTGCAGTGCTGAAGCAATCGCGAGCATATTGGCCGTACCGCCCATCCAGCTGCCGCACAAGGCAGAGAAGAGT
>JAJRVF010000143.1 GCA_024277395.1 Campylobacterales bacterium | reverse complement strand
CGTTCATCCTCATTGGTCAGCAGGTCAATTAAGGAGTGGTCAATCAGTTCATAGTTGTGGTAGCCTAAGAGGGCGTAAATTGAGGGAGTAACGGCAATAAAACGATACGAGGTATCGGTGCGGTAGAAGGTGTCTTGCATGTTATCAAGAACTGAAGTGATCTCGTTGTGGGCATCGAGCGTATGCTCATAGCTGATACGTTTGAGTTTCTCATTCATATACGCAAGAATCACAGCACCAAAATAGGCAAGAATACTCTGTTGTGCCAGAGCATAGCTGTAGCCCGGATGCAAGATGCCGTCATAGATAAAATAGGTGAGTATCAGCAAGGTGGCAAAGTGTGATAAGACCCAGAGCAGTCCCCGTTTTTCACCTTGAAGATACAGCGCGATAAAAGGAAAGAGAATGACCCAAATATGGCCGGTTCCCTGATATCCTCCGTTGGCGAAGATGATAAGGCTGACCATGGCAACAATGCTTAAAAACAGTTCACTCGAAAGCAGGGTGTTTTTTGATTCTTTAAGGTAGATAATATTGAGAATGAATAACAAGGCAAAGAGAAATTCCAGGAGACCGACGGTGTAGGAAGCGAGTACGATATGCACGAGCCCAAAACCCAAGAGAAGGAGGGCGCTGAAGCCCGATGCAATATTGATAAAGTCGTGCCGCGTGGCATCGGCGCGTTTTTGAAAGTCGGTTGTTGCGTATCGATTCATCTCATGTCATTCATTCAGAGGTTCCGGCATTATAGCAGATAAATGCCACATAAAAGAGCAGATTCCAAGAGACAAAGGGCATGCTCAACTTACCTTAGTAAGGTAAGTTTTTAGGCTTAATGAAGCATTTCAATGACCTCGCAGGTCATTGGCAGTGTTCTGGCGTAGGAGCCTTCAATAATACCGGTTTTGAGGTTAATGAGTTTGACAAAAATCACCAACTCCTCATTGGTGTAGGTATAAGTTCCGGCAATAACGCGCTTGACTGCAACCGTTGTCTTTCGCATATTATCCGAATTACGGGAGAGAATCTTCAAGCCATTTCCGGAGATTTTAAAATATTTGGAGACCTCGGCTTCAAGGACTTTAAAGTTGTGCTTGTTGATTAAAGAGTCTTTCAGACTATTGGAGAGGACAAATCCGAATTTGGAGTGATTTTCCAGTGACGTGGTGTCGACAAAATCGGTAACGAGTACCTGTTCTCCGGTTTTGAGCTTGTCGGTATTGTTCTCATCGAGATTAAACGGTGAGTTTAAAATGGAGTCAATAGCATCATCCATGACGCCACTGTAGTTAATGTATATGTCATAATACTGCTTGGTAGAAATGGTACTGCTGCTGCAGACCTTTTTGGTTAACGTCTGTGGGCTTAGTGCACTGCTGCACCCACTGAAGGCAACGAGAGTCAAAGCGGTCACCGAGAGGAGAGCTAGTGTTTTTTTCATGTTCATCTCCTTTAGTTGACGCAGCCGGGTTTGTTGCAGCACTCACTCGGTGTTTTGCAGTCGTCTTCAACGATTTTGACAAAAAACGGCGGCTCTGCCGGTGCTTTTTTGACTGCGGGTTTTTCACAGCCGCCCATGTCGCAACAGCCCAAATAGTTACAGTTGTCTTTGTTGGTCATCGTAAGGAGCTCACTGTTGGCAAGATGAATATTGGAGGAAGATTGCACCGTATTGCTGTGGTCAAGCAGTCGGGTATTGACGGCAACCCCTCGGTTATATTTGCCGTAGGTTCCGACAAGAACTAAAGCACTGGCATATTTCTTAATTTCGCTGGCATTTCTTTTCAGGTAAAATTCCCCCTGTTGTTTTTGTATAATAACATTTTCACCGCGGTAATCAATGACGTTGTAGCCGCGTTTGCTGATTTCACTTAGAAGTGTTTCGCTAAAGAGACGGCCGAAGTCAGAAGTTTCTTGAAATTTATGAACATTGACCAAAGAGGTTAGAACAATCGGCGTTGCTTTGTTTTCCTGAAGCACTTTGCACGTGAGCAGCTCATCGGCAGTTTTGGCGGCAGCGGCATAAAGGTCGCTCTTTTTCCCGGTGGAAGCGACGTTGTAGACCGGTTGCGGACAAGTACACCCGGTAAGCCCAATGGCGCCCAGAGCAACGAGAGCAGATAAAAAAAGTTTCATTAAAAATCCTTAGAGTGTGAAGATAATTTGCTTATTGTATGTTTGTTTTTATTAAAAACCACTGAAACTACCCTTTTAAAACGATTTTTGAGCGATTTTATGGTAGTTTTGTTTATAATGCTACGATGCAAATAGATAATAAAAAGTTTTATAACGCTGCGTTAAAAAAGTATGGCAAAACAGCACAAGGGCTTCATTGGACTTCCCAAAAAGCCCAACGCATACGATTTGAGCAGCTGTTGACCCTGTTACCGAAAAAGATAGCGCATTATACTATAATTGATGCCGGTTGCGGTTTTGGTGATTTTTATCTTTATTTGCGCGATCAGGAGGCTCTTCCGTTGCGATACACCGGTCTTGACTCTATGGATGCTATGGTTGCCGAAGCCCGAAAGAGAACGTCATGCGACATCTTTGAATGCGATATTTTACGCGATTCTCTCATGGAAGCAGATTTTTATTGCTGCAGCGGTGCCATGAATATTTTAGACCCTTTTGAGACACAGTTGTTTATTCGCCGCTGTTATGATGCTTCACGCTATGGCTTTGTATTCAATGTGTTACGGGGTGATCGGGAAGATCAGGTCTATAACTATATGCAGGCGGAAGCAGTAGAAACCATTGCCAAGGCGCTGGATGCTACATGTAAAATTACTACGGGTTATTTGGAGCATGATATGAGTGTTGCACTGTACAAGCAAGCGGCAGTTGATTGATGTGTGCCGTTTTTGGAATTTTAGGAGAGTACACCTCTTCACAGGCCAAAGCGGCATTGGCACGCATGGCCCATCGCGGTCCCGATTTTTGCGGCATTGTAGAGCGCGAACGACTCTTTTTTGCACACAACCGTCTCAGCATTGTCGATACCGGCGCTCAGGCACACCAGCCGTTGCGGCATCAGCAGGTGCTGCTGAGTTTTAACGGCGAGATCTACAACCATCAAATGCTTCGCAAACAACTGCCGTACGCTTTTAAGACACACAGTGATGCCGAGGTTGTTTTGGCGGCCTACCTGCACTATGGTGTTGATTTTGTCCATTATCTGCGCGGTATGTTTGCTATTGCCATTATTGAGGGTGATCGGCTCTATCTCTTTCGGGACCGTTTCGGGAAAAAACCGCTCTATTATTATCGAAGTAACGAGCGCTTTGTTTTTGCTTCGGAGATGAAAGCGCTGACCCCGTTTTTAAAACAGGTCCGAATGAATACCGACGCCCTGTTGAGCTACTTGAGTTTTTTAGCACCGGTGCCGCCGCATACATTTTATGAAGGGATTGAGAAATTAGAAGCGGGGTGCTACGCCGTCTATGAGAATGCTGCATTGCGTCTTGAGCGCTATTATGATCTGACCTGCGAGAGCAATACATGTAAATCAGAATCTGTCGAGGCGCTGCTTGGCGAATCGATTGCCTTGCGTCTGCAGGCGGATGTACCCGTTGCCGGTCTGTTGTCCGGCGGTATTGACAGTGCAATGATTGCTGCTGTGGCTCGAGACCGTCTGCCTGAATTTACTACGTTCACACTAGGCTATAAGGAGTACAGCAGTTATGATGAGCGGGAGTATGCCGCCTATACAGCGGATTTTTTGGGTGTGAACAACTGTTCAGTTGAGATTAGTCGGGCAGATTTTATGGCTGCCGTTCCCCGCGTGCTTGAGAGCTTGGACGAACCGCTGAATGATCCGGCTGCCGTACCGCTGTTTTTGCTGTTTCAAGAGATCCGGCGTCACGGCTACAAGGTGGTGCTTAGCGGTGAGGGGAGCGATGAGATATTTTTAGGATACCGTCATTACAGGGAGTATGCCGAGATTGAATCATTGACAAGCCTGCATAACAAAAACTGGATACGGAAATATTTTCGTGCCCATTTCTCTATGAATCGGGAGTGGGAGTGGTACAAACGGGTCTTTGACAACCAGTTGCTTTTTAGAACCTCCGGAGAGCGTTTTAGTGACTTGCAGCAAAATATGCTCTTGCGACGCAACGTGAAGGACAATCACTCATACCGCTATTTGCAACCTTACCGTGAACGTTTTGAGGCATCGCAATACGCAGACGATGCGACACGATGGTACAGTTACATTGACCTCAAAATTTTTCAAGGCGAACATTTTCTAATGAAGCTTGACAAGGTCTCGATGGCGCACTCTATTGAAGCGCGCACCCCGTTTTTGGATCACCGCCTCATAGAACACTTGTTCACCTTTGATGCTGACGCACGGATGGGGAGCCAAGGAACGAAAAATATCTTACAAAAATTTGCTCGGAACTATCTTGATGACCGTATACTCAGTCGTAGGAAAAAGGGATTTTCCAATCCTTATATGGAGTATCTGATGGCTTCAGAAGCACTGTCTCTCATTACGGAAGTGAACCGACAGAGCGGACTGTTTCATCATGACGTGCTTCAAACGTATCTTCAAAAGGCACGCAGAGGACGTTTTAAACATCATGTCTGGGGATTGTACGTCCTCTCGCACTGGATGCAAAAGAATCTACTGTAGCTCTGACGCCACCTCTTTGAGCAGTATTTTCATAATATCGTTCATGGTCAGCAACCCCTCAAGCTCACCGTTTACGGTGACAAGCAGACGGGTGATTTTGTAGTTGACCATCATGCGTGCGGCATATTTAATGTCAAGCTCTTTGGAGATCTGTACCATCGGTTTGGAGGCAATATCATAGACATTGAGCAGATCCATGTCGCCGTCGTTGGAGAAGAGTGCCTCTAAAATATTACTGTAGGTGACAATGCCGTAGGCATCATGTGCATGACTTTTGTTGACAACGACCGACTTGACATTATGGTGGTTCATCGCTTCGAGTACATCACGTACTTTTGCCATGGCAGAGATGGTAACAACATGCTCTTTGGGTTTCATAGCATTGCTAACGAGCGTCTGTTTCATATTTATAACTCCTCTTTAACCTGTTCTTGAAATTTTTCGAGCTGATTTTGGGGAATGCCCGCAATGTGATCAAGCGCCATGGTGACGACGAGACCGTGACCGGAGTGCTCCAAATCGAGTTCACGGTTCAGCGCTTTCATGACTTTGAGTGAGACCTTTTTCTCTAAAATAAACATCAGAACCGATTCAGCCCGCTCGTAGGTGAGTCCGAAAAAGGTCTTTTTTTCGTTGAGCCCGATACCGCTCCCTTTCATGAGGGTGACGCCGCCGGCACCGTGCTCTTTGGCAATGTCGATAGCCTTGTCTTCTAAGGTATCGGCGACAATGGCAATGACCATGGCAAATTTCATGTCTGCTCCTTATTGTGTTGAGATAGATTCGAAACAATACCGTAACCCAGTACGGTAATCATGGGAAAGAGTGAGGCAAAGGCAATGAGGCCGAAGCCGTCAATAAGCGGACTGCGTCCCTCAATATTCGTAGCAAGCCCCAACCCCAACGCGGCAACCAGCGGGACGGTCACGGTGGAGGTGGTGACCCCGCCCGAGTCGTAGGCAATGGGTACAATGTATTTTGGCGCTAAAAAGGTTAAGATAATCACGACAATATAGCCCGCAATAATGTAGTAGTGGATGGGATCGCCGCTAATGATGCGATATGCCCCCAATGCAATACCCAATGCCACGCCGATCGCTACGACACTGCGTAGAATTTTCTGTTTAATGGTGCCGCCGGAGATCTCCTCAACTTTCATGGCAATAGCTAAGAGTGCCGGCTCTGCCATAGTGGTAGAAAAACCGATGAGAAAGGCAAAGAGGTAGATGTAAAGGACATTGTTCTGTTCACTCAGCTGTCGCGCCATGGATTCGCCGATGGGAAAGAGCCCCATCTCCAGTCCGACAATAAAAGCGTAGAGCCCCAAAATAACCAGTGCAATACCCAAGGAGATTTTTGGAAGATTGGGTACGGCTTTTTTAATAATAGCGTACTGAAAAAAGAAGATAACGACTAAAATGGGCAGTATATCGGTGACAACGCTTAAAAGCTCATGGAAGAGTTTTTGGATAATCTCGGCTGCCCCGTGCACCTGATGTGACGCGGCTGCGGCCATGCCTGAGAGCGATTCGAGTGATGTGGCTTCGGCAAAAGAGTAGACATAAAGTCCGTAAAGCTGTACGAAAATCATCGGGGTGAGCGAAGCAAAAGCGATGAGCCCAAAGCCGTCTATGACCGGATTTCTTCCGCGAATACTCGCTGCCAGACCCACACCCAACGCGGCAACCAGCGGGACGGTCACGGTGGAGGTGGTGACCCCGCCCGAGTCATACGCCAGCCCGACAATCTCTACCGGCACAAAAGGGGTGAGTGCCACAACCATAACATATCCTGCAATAATATAGTAGGCGATCGGATGCCCCGTAAGAATGCGAAATGCCCCCAGTGCAATGGCAAAACCGACGGAAAAGGCAACCCAGATGCGCAACACAAAGGCATCGATGCGCCCCTCGCTGGTCAGTGATGCTTTTTGAGCGATGGCAATAAGAGCGGGTTCGGCTATGGTAGTGGAGAAGCCCATTAAAAAGGCAAAAAGCAGCAGCCAAAATACGGATCCTTTCGCGGAAAATTCATGTGCCAGATTTTCACCAACGGGGAAAATGCCGACCTCCAGACCTTGAATAAAGAGTGCCAAACCGACCGCTACAATAAACAGCCCCAGAGCAATAGAACCAAGTCCTTCAGGTATCTGCTGCAAAATAACTGCTTGAAAAAAGGCAATGACTACAATGATGGGCAGCAGATCACGAAAGGAACTTTTAAGTTGCCGAGTAAAAAGACGCAGGGGTTCCATAGGCTCCTAAACAAAATTACATGTATTTTTTCGGTATGATTCTAACATAGAGTTATTGTAATAAGGATTAAATAGATGATTACCATTTGGCACAACCCGCGTTGTTCAAAATCACGGCAGGCGCTACAGTATCTGCAGGAGCAGGGTGTTGAGACGGAAGTTTTTAAATATCTCGACGCACCGGTAACGGTTGCGATGCTCTCATCGGTGTTGCAAAAGCTCGGCATGTCGGCACGAGAACTTATGCGAACCAAAGAAGATGTTTATAGCGAGCTGGGCTTGGATGCCGTAAGCGATGAAGCGGAGCTGATGGCGGCAATGGCAGCCAACCCGCGGCTTATCGAGCGCCCGATTGTCATTAAGGAGAATCGGGCCGTGGTAGCAAGACCGTTGGAGCAGGTGGAGGCACTGCTGGCGTAACCGTACAGTTTGAGACCGTACCGGTTTAGAGGTTGTGCTCTTTTTTGTACTTAATGAGAATGCCGTAGGCTTCATCTTTGAGTAACAGTTTCTCTTTTTTGAGTTTTTCAATTTCCAGATCGGTCATGGGAACCTCTCCGTTTTCGGCCTTGGTGATCTGATCGTCCAGTGCATTGTGTTTGTCGAAAATACGCAAGAAGTGCGCATTGGCCGCCTCGTTTTGTTTCATGTGGGTAATAACATCGCGGTATTCATGTAGCATGAAAAGATATCCTTTTAAAATATAGTATGAAATCATACCATGCATAAGCCCAAGGGGTACTTATACATGTAAATTTGTTACTGTAAAATACGCGGAAGGGTGATGCCCTCTTGTCCTTGGTATTTGCCGCGCTTGTCTTTATAGCTGGTCTCGCACGGTTCGTCGCCCTGTAAAAACAGTACCTGGGCAATACCTTCGTTAGCGTATATTTTGGCAGTAAGGGGCGTGGTGTTGGAAATTTCAATGGTAATGTGCCCTTCAAACTCCGGCTCAAACGGGGTGACGTTGACAATGATGCCGCAGCGCGCATAGGTGGATTTTCCCAAACAGATTGCCAAGACGTCACGCGGGATTTTAAAGTACTCGACCGTGCGAGCGAGGGCAAAAGAGTTGGGCGGCACAATGCAGATATCGCCTTTAAAATCGACCACGTTGGCATCGTCAAAACACTTGGGATCGACCACGGTAGAGTTGAGGTTGGTAAAAATTTTGAACTCGTCGCTGACGCGAATATCGTAACCGTATGAACTCAGCCCGTAGCTGACAACTCCGTGCCCTACCTGATCTTCGCAAAACGGAGAGATCATGCCCTCTTGAAGCGATATCTGTCGTATCCAACTGTCTGCTTTTAAGCCCATTTCCTGCCTTTTTGGTGGAGTAACGGGCAAATTATAGCATAGTGCTTCGCGAATGTTCTGTATTTGATTTTAAGACCCGTCACTCCGGCAGTCGCAAGGTTTGAATGTCGGCATTGAGACGCAGCCGTGCAAAATAGTCGTTGAGCACCTGTTTGCGCTTGTCTTCTAATATAGCGGCGCTCACTTCGTTGGCATATGCATCGACATCATGCAGTTGCACTTGCGATTTCTCTTTAACGAAAAAGGCCATATAGCCGCCCTTGGGGTCGGGAACAATTTGTGTAAAGCTGTTGACCTTGGTATGGTGCAGCAAGTTGGCCAGCGCAGGGTCAATTTTGCTGTAGTTCAGGGTCATCTCCTCGGTATGAATCTGCGGCGAGTAGAACATGGGGTTGGTGACCTGCTGCTGCAGCTGTTGGGGTGATTGTGATCGGTAGAGAATAACCTGAAACGATTCGGGTCGGGCAAACTGCTCTTGGTGTAGCTTGTAGTACTCTTCAATTTCATGTCGGCTCGGTTGGGAAATTTTAGCGTAGGCAATGGCACTGTAGAGCTTTTTATTGAGAAGACTCTCTTTGACCTTCTCTTTAAGTTCACGCTCGCTTACGCCGCGAGCGTTTTGCATGACCATGTAAAACTGTGTGACGTTCATGCCGTTTTGCTGCGCCATTGTTTGAATCTCACGGAGCACCTCGTCGGTATTTACGCTAATGCGCCGCTCTTTAATCTCTATGGCTTCAAGTTTTTGACGAATGAGTTTTTGAACGCTTTGTTTAAGAGAGAGACGGTCGCGCTGCATCATCTCTTGAATTTCAAACAGGGTAATGGGCTCGTTCTGAACCAATACGGCAATGCCGCCGACGGTCTTGGCGTGCAACAAGGTGCCCAGAAGAAGGAACACTAACAGATAATGACTCATAAAATACTCTTTTTTTCTGTAATTTTATCGTAATATGCAAGGAGTTTGGTAACAGAGCGGGTCTCTTAGAAAATTAAACCGATTTTTTTAATCCTTTCAAATCGGTATTTGGGTAGAATGCCGCAATTTACATGTAAAAAGGCAATTTATGACCGTAACACGTTTTGCACCGAGTCCAACGGGCTATCTCCATATCGGAGGGCTTCGTACCGCGCTTTTTAGCTACTTGTGGGCACGAAAAAACGGCGGAAAATTTCTGCTTCGCATTGAAGACACCGATGAGCGTCGCAATAATCATGAAGCGACTGAAGCTATTATTGAAGCATTTAAATGGGTTGGGTTGGAGCATGACGATGAGATCTTTTTTCAGTCTGAGCGCAAGGCCCTCTATACGCAATATATTCAGCAGCTTTTAGATGAAAACAAAGCGTACTACTGCTATATGAGCAAAGAGGAGCTCGATGTACTGCGAGAGCAGCAGATGGCGGCTAAGGAGCGTACCCGCTACGATGGGCGTTATCGCGATTTTGACGGAGAGACTCCCGGTGATACTGCCCCGGTGGTGCGCATTAAAGCGCCGTTGAGCGGCCCTATTGTCATTCGCGACGGTATTAAGGGCGAGGTGGTGTTTCAGGCTGAAGATATTTTAGATGATTTTATTATTGCCCGAGCCGACGGTACGCCGACCTATAACTTTGTCGTGGCGGTTGACGATGCGTTAATGGGCGTGAACGAGGTGATTCGCGGCGATGACCATCTCTCCAATGCACCCAAGCAGATAGTGGTGTACGAAGCATTGGGTTTTGAGCCGCCCCGATTTTATCATGTCCCGATGATCCACAACCAAGACGGCAAAAAACTCTCCAAACGTGACGGCGCCACCGATGTTATGGCATACAAGGAGATGGGCTATCTTCCTGAGGCACTGTTGAACTTTTTGGTGCGTCTGGGGTGGAGTCACGGTGATCAGGAAATTTTCTCTTTTGAGGAGATGTGCGCGTTATTCGATCCCAAAGACATTAACAAATCCGCATCGGTATACAATACCGAAAAACTTGACTGGCTCAATGCGCACTATATTAAAAACAGTTCCAACGCGACGTTGGTAACACTGTTGGAGCCTTACGGCATTACCCTGGTGAGTCATGACAAAAAAGAGATTCTGCTTGATGCACTGAAAGATCGCGCCAAAACGCTTAAAGAGATGGCGACCATGGTTGATGAAATTGTCAGCACGCCCAAAACATATGATGCCAAAGCGGTCAAAAAAGCGTTTAAGGGCGATGCAAAAGCAATTTTGGAAGACTTTATTCTGAAGCTTCAGGTTCGTGATGAGATGCACCTTCCGAGTGATTATCATGAAGCGATGGAGGAGTTGGTCAATGAAAAAGGCATCGGATTTGGTAAAATCGGACAGCCGCTTCGTGTGGCACTGCTGGGTAAACTTTCAGGTCCCGGACTTGATACCGGTATGGCGGTTATCGGTAAAGAGGAGAGTATTCGGCGCATTAGCAGTGCGGTAACAGGTATTGATAGTTAGCGCTCTTGTTCTGCTCGGTATGGCGCTGCTGCTTGATGCTCAGGAGATAAAGCCGACGTTTCAGCTGAATACGACATCGACAGTGACGGACTTTGTTATTGACGGTACCCGACTCTATGCCGCAACCGATGCCGGTGTTATTGATATATTTGATTTAAACAGCAGAACCATTGTCGAGCAGATTCTCCTGGAGCCAATACGTACCAGCAGAGGGGCAACCGTGCCGGCCCGCATTTACAGTATTGACCGATTGAGCGGCAAAACACTCATTGTCAGCGACAGCAACGGCAGCGTTTTTCGAAGTGTCTGGATGCATGAGGGGACAACGTTACGGAAAATTGTCGGCAGCACACGGCAGCTGCTTGTTAAAAAAGCACGTTTCGTCAATGAAGAGCAGCTGGTCTTGGGTACTGTTGCTTCAGAGATTGTGTTGTATGATTATGCTGAAATGTCAACGCAGTATCAAAAGCATCTCTCACAAAGTACGTTGGGTGATGTGATGTTAAGTCAGAAGCGGCATAAAATGGCAATGGCGGACGAAAGCGGCAGCGTACGGCTTGTTGATGTCGCCAGCGGCAGGGTAGAACGGGTATTGGACTCAGAAAATGTTGACAATATTTACCGGGTGGCATATCGCAACGGGGTGGTTGTTACTGCCGGTCAGGATCGTCGTCTTGGGGTCTACCTTCCCGGTGAAGCGGCGTATCACATTAAAAGTGATTTTCTTATCTACTGTGCAGCACTCAGCCCCAGCGGCAAAACAGTGGTCTACTCCAGCGGCACAGAAAATGATCTGCAGCTCTTCAATACGCAAAGCAAAATGATGGGAGATCGACTTGTCGGACATCACGCTCTGCTCAATACGCTTGTTTTTTTAAATGAACATGAACTCTTTAGTGCTGCTGATGAGAGCCATATTTTCTATTGGAAAATACCGCAACCTTAAAAAAAAGATAATGATTAACATTATGGGATATTGTTTTGTCTTTATTAGATAAAGTCGTGTAGAATGAGCCGAAAAATTTACATGTATTTTGGGAGCAGTTATGTATCATGACCCGCGTCAAAGCAAAACATTGGTTAGTTTGCAGGTGCTTTATACGTTCTTGGCCTCGCTGCTAATGATATATCATGCTACGCAGCACTACAATAACTACGGCAACAAAGAGCTGTTTTGGAACTATTTTAAATTTGGCTCCATGGGGGAGGATCTCTTGATGGTGCTGATGGGTTTTACGGTGTTTTACACCTCCTATCATCTCATTGAAAAAGGGCGTGGGTACGTTGAGTTTATGGTCATATCGCTTTCACGTATTTTTTTCGTCTACTGGGCACTCATTGCCATTCCCGGAGGGATTGTTTGGTTGATTAATCCCGGCTTGCATCCGAGTGTTGCCAATATTCAAGCCGATGAACTGTGGCAGACACTCGTAATGTGGTTTGGACATCCGCGCATTGCCATTATTACCTGGGTATTGAGTCATCTGGTCTTTTTTGTCATACTGTTTGGTTTGGCGATTCTCTCTAAAAAATTTTTCTATCTGTGGTATCTTGTGTTGGGACTCTCTTTG
>JAJRVF010000142.1 GCA_024277395.1 Campylobacterales bacterium | reverse complement strand
ATACATACAATATATACATTATGCAAGTTTACATTTCGAGATCAAATCCCCGGCTTTGCTCTTGCTCATGCTGTGCTTGCAGGTCGGCATTCCAGTCTTTCCCCTGCGCTATCTCACGCTCTGCGGTCGGGATGACTTCTTTGATCTGCTTGGCGTATTTATTGCCAGCTGTATCATTATCGGTAGCAATGATTACTTGGCGATCTGATAGCCGTTTGATTAGTTCTAACTGGGCTGGACTCATTGACCCGGCAATACTGATATACGCGGTTTCCTGGCCTGTCTTTTTAAGTTCTGCGTGTGATAGGGCATCAATCGCACTCTCAACAATGACAACACGATCAGCGCGTGTGATGTTTGCTGAGTACCAGACGCCGCGGGTGCCACCTTTTGCAAAGCCGGTAAAATTGGTATTTTTGATTTCATAGCCTGATATGCCGGAACCGTTATAGTGAGGAAAAAGGGCATTGCCGCGCCGGTCTATCTTCACTGACTGAGCAAAACGGCTGTCTCTGAGCGTCTCTGCGCTGATTTTTCTTTCTTGCAGCAAATACGGGTGACTGTCTGTAAACTCTGCCGAGGCGTAAGCGTGTGCGACCTGAGCCGTGTTTTTATCAGTTCTAGCGGGCTTGGTATAGGCTTTATAATCTTGCACGTCTGCAAAGCCGCCAAACTGCCTTAATGCTTTTCTTGTTTGCCCCAGGTTGTCTCCTGTTCTTTTCTGATGAAAATCAATAATACTGCCACTATCAGCTTCTTTGTCATTGACATTAAAATAAATACCATGCCCATCCTGGTCAGTCATAATCACGATCTTTTCACCAGCCGGGCTTTTCATTACTTTACTATTCACGGATGATGATTTTCTGTCGATCCGATAATTGAAGCTCGCAGCATATTCAACTAAATTGATCTGGGTTTTGAAACGCTCTAACTCGTCTGATCTGTTCTCTCTCACCGCTCTAACTCCTCTTGTAATAACCTGGCCACCTCTTTGTAGTTCTCTATCAGTATTCTGTTTTGCTCGCTCAAGCTCTGCACTTGCTGTGCTAAGGTGCCGATCTGCTTTTCTAAATTTGTCATATCCTGTTTGTACTGATTCGATAAATTTTCTAATGCGGTAATTAAATGCTGCTCTAACTCGGTCATACTCTGCTCTCATTGCCCTTTTAAAATTCTGTAACCATCTTTGTATTGCGGTGCTGATTCGTCTATTTGGGCGCATAGTTTCCCGCTTTTCCCGCAGTGATTGAACTTGATCCAGCCGCCCTGGTTGTCCAGCGTTTTCAGCGTCTGCTGGTTCTGCTCGATCTACACTAACTGAGTCTGAATTTTTCTCGAGAGGTATTGCATCAGCCCCCAGTTGCTCAATGAGATAGTTATCAAGATCGTTATAGCTATCAGGCTGGGCTTGATCCAGCCGAGTATCGCCCGTTTTTTGATCTCGTTGATCAGTATCTCGTTGGTGTTTTTTATCTCTGTCAGTTCTTGTTGTAAGTTCTGGTTCTGGTCGCGGATATCTGCTGATATTGTATTCAGCGCGTTTTGATATTCTGCTTTCAAGTTCGCTGTAAGCTGCTCTAGCTCTTGATTCACAAGCGTTTCGGTCTCTTTCTGTCGCTCGGATATTTTCTGTTTCAAGCGTTCGTTCAAATTTCCAATGCTGCTCATAAATTGCTCCTCTCAGCCTGATTCTTGTATCACTCTCACTGTGTAATATGGTTATGTAGTCTTTACCTTTGCGCGGAATTTCAAAGCCTAAGCCCTGCAAGGTTTGGATGATGTCCTCGCGGTTTTCTATGTTTCCGGCTTCAATTTCGGATAATAAATATTGTTCAATTGTTTTCTTGATTTCTGCCCGTGTGCCTTTCCTGAGAGCATCAAGTTCCGGTTGTGTAACCCGCGCCCGGTTTGGTTCTAGTGATATATCCGGGCTTGCCCACTGATATTTAGCGTTAAAATAATCCCGAAGTGGATCGAAATCACGCTGCCAACCTGGCGGAGCTGGGTTGAATGATTTGCCGGTTGACAACTCAACGCGCGGGATAATGACGTGGATATGCTCGCTGTTTTGCTCACGATGCAGTACCGCTGTCCAAGTGTACTGGTCATGATCAAGCCCAGCGAAAGCGACTTTTTCAAAACCGTCCAAAACTTCGCTGATCTGATCGTCTGTCGGTTTATCGTCTGGATGCCAAGCGATGACTGCCGAAGAATATTTGCTCTTAAATTCTAACGAGTCAGCTAATTCGGCGACTGCTGACGGATCGCCTCGCAACACTTGCGGCTGGTGCGGGCGGGCGGCTTTTGTGTGATCCTTGTCGGACAAAACGTAATCAATCGCGCCTGACCCGCTGCCTGTGCCGCGCCCCAGGAACTTAATGTGCATTTGGTTTGCCCTCCGGCTCGCTATCGCTCGCATCCACCGCGCTCGGCGCGGTGGTATCGGGCGGTAGGGAATATAATTTCAGCATGTTTTCGATTGAAATTAGATGCGCTATGACTTGAGCGGCATCGGCTGCTGATTTGTGCTGATTGCACCAGCGTGCAATCTGATTAAGATTTTGACCGATGCGGCGGATCTCGCGGATACGCTCGCGTTCGGTCTCTTTGTCTGCAAGTGTCCACGTTCGAACACGGCACAATGATTCGCGGATCAGTTCAGCAACGGTGACACCCGCCGCCGACGCTTTTTCATCAATAACGGATTTTTCGGATTCACTAACTCTAACCTTTATCCACTTCGTTCTTTTCCCACCGCTCATATCTCAAAACCACCTAGAACAAAACATAAATTATTTCCCCTACTGCCCATTTGCCCCGCTTTTTAAAGCGGGTTTTAAATGTCCGTAGCGCAGCTAGGACTCATTACTGGCCCCTGCCAGGACTCTCGGTAGAGCAGGGTCAAGGGGCAGCGCCCTTGCCAGCCACCCTGGGGATTCCGTATCCGAAGGATAGGAATATACCCCCAGGGTGTAGGCTGGCTTGTTGTTTATTATAAATTAAAATAGTGGCGTATGCGAAGCATAGCCACCACATTATTATTGAATGAGCGATAGCGAATGATTGAAATTAAGTGAATGCGAAGCATGAACGATCAAACCAAACGATGACGATAGTCATCTATTACCTGGTGGTTTTTCGAAGCCGATTTTTTGAGTTATCCACAGGCGTTTTTTAGCTGCGCATGGGATTAAATAAAGATTAATAATAGATTAGCAAAAAAACGCGAATCGCTGAAAGGTGCGCCAGCCGCGACTTTCAGCGTTTTTTTTGCCGTGCCTTGGTCGGTGCTATGCCGTGCCTTGGTCGGTGCTATGCCGTGCCTTGGTCGGTGCTATGCCGTGCCTTGGTCGGTGCTATGCCGTGCCTTGGTCGGTGCTATGCCGTGCTATTTTTCAACGTGTAATAAATCTTTATCGTCAATCCAGATTTTCCAGCCTGTAACGCCCGATACTTGAGCAATGGCCTTTTTTAGTTGCTCTTTAAAATGTTTTAACTGCTTGCTTTCACTCCCGCAAAGCTCTTTGATTGTCGAAACTTTATAAGGATATGGTTTCGCATGGGTTGAATAAAACCCATGTAACCATTGAGCGAGCGGTTGAGATTTCAGCGCCAGGCGTTGTTCAAACTCGATACCTGTCCAGCTATCATGACCATATAACGCCATAATCTTGGGATTGATTTCAATAAAATATTTACCGGTCTGGTCATCCCTTGCGCCACCATAGATCATTGCGCCGAAATATGCCTTTTTGCCGTCTGCTATCTCAACTGCTGATGTTGATAGACGCGCAAATGCGCCTTTGAGCCACTCGTGTTGACTTTTCCCTGTTCCGCGATTGATACCTTTTAAAAAGCTATGTGCTGTGAAATAAATTTTATTGCCAAGATTGTTTGATCTTGAAATGTGTAAGCACTGCTCCCACACGTCTAAATCTGCTTGATCGAGCTGTGGGCCGGAAAAAATAATTTTAATGCCGTCCACAGCGGCCACCTGTTTGCGTTCAAGATATGCCCTCCTTCCCCGCCTTACGATACCAAAGAGAGCCGATCTTAAAATGCTGTTCGGTACTCCACGCGCAAACTCCGGCCAAACCGGAAGCTTGATAACTTTTCGCTCCTGCGGTTTAAGCGGTTTAACAGGTTTATTTTTTGCGCGCTGCGCTATTTTTTTATTTAGACGCTCCATTTTTGCCGCTAACGCTAACGCGGCAGTATCACCGGCTTTTTTCATGCTAAACAACCCCTAAAAATATGGCCAGCATTCTGTTAATTTCAGTTATTTTCTGCTGATTAAGATGTCCAATGACCTGACCAACCTTTTCCCTTGGTACAGTTAAAGCCTTATCTATCATGACCTGGCTTTTTTTGTTTAATCCTGTTTTTAGACTTGGTTCAATATCCAAGCGAAATAATGGTGTTTGTCGAATATGACTGGTAATCGGTAAAACAGTGACCGATGGATGTTCACTAAACAAATCGGATTGCACCACCAGGGCTGGCCTTGGTTTACCATACGATCCTGGAATAACAACGGTAACAATGTCGCCTCGTTTCATTCCCACTCCGATAAATCAGCCCCTTTCTCAATCCAACTAAGAACTTCTTTTTCTTGCGGATCATCTTTTAGTTGTTGTGATTGTTTTCTACATTCTTCAATAAATTCAGGTGACCGAGTGTCTGGAACCCATATCTGTATAGGTCTATATCCTTTTTCCCGTAATTTATTACGATGTTTTCTAACTCGTTCGGCAACTAACATTTTCCCTCCATAACACTTAAAAATAGTTACATGTAACAATACCATTATTTAGAAGTTAACTCATCAATCTTTTTCTTCAATTGCTCGTTCTGCTCCAGAGTGGCCGCCATTTTGCCCAGCTCCAGCGTTTTTTCCTCGTTCACCTGTCTAAGGTGCTTAATTTCGGCTTTTAACTCGTCAGCGGCCTTTACGGACGCATCCAGCGATATTTGAAGTTTGTGGACTTGCATATCAAGTTGCTTGGCTTTTTCTTCAATCTCTGATTTGTTTGCCAGTTCTGTTTTTAATTTTTCATTTTGTGCTTCTAATCGTTCAATCTCGCCCAGGGCTTCGTCACGCTCTGCTGTTGCCGATTTCACTGCTTCATCAGCTTCAGCTTGCACTTTAGCTAGCTTTTCAGTTGCAAGCCCAGTAACAATCCGCCAAATATCAACACCAGCACGATCCAGAGCGGCTTTGCCTCTGCTGGCATCTCTATTGCCACAGTTGCCCGTTGCTCTTGAGACTCCCGCCATTCCCTCAAAACCGGGCTAATAGTCGCAAAAGAGCCGCCACCAAGCCTTTCTCTAACCGCTGCCATGCTTGGGTTAACACCTGCGGATTTCAGGGCTTCAGCGGCTTCGATGATTTGATCTTTTGTAATTGCCATTTGGTATATCTCCTATATATATTGTAT
>JAJRVF010000141.1 GCA_024277395.1 Campylobacterales bacterium | reverse complement strand
TGAATTTGACTCTTTTGTGAGTGAAAGTGCACTCTATAGTGACTGGGATCGCGTACTTGCTAAAATGGATGCTCATGTTTATGAGAGTGAGGGCAGACTTTGGATTCGCTCAAGCGAGCAAGACGATGAAAAAGATCGTGTAGTGGTGCGTGAAGACGGTCGTCCGACCTATTTAGCCGGTGATATTGTGTATCACAATCAAAAGTTTGAGCAGGGCTTTGACCACTATATTAACATTTGGGGCGCTGACCACCACGGCTATATTGCGCGAGTGAAAGCAGCGGTAGCCTTTTTGGGTTATGACGCCTCCAAACTGGAAGTACTGCTTTCGCAGATGGTCAGTCTGCTTAAAGACGGCGAACCGTTTAAGATGAGCAAACGTGCGGGCAATGTCATCTTAATGAGCGATGTGGTAGATGAGATTGGTGCAGATGCACTACGATTTATTTTTGCCAGTAAAAAATGCGATACCGCCTTGGAATTTGATATTGAGGCACTCAAGCGTGAAGACAGCTCCAACCCCATCTACTATATTAATTATGCCCATGCCCGTATTCAGACTATTGTCTCCAAGAGTAATTTTAGTCGTGAGGAGATTTTGCAGAGCACTTTGCTTGATCTCAGCGAGGATGCAGATGGACTGCTTTTTGAAGCGCTGCTTCTGCCCGAAGTTATTGATGATGCGTTTCATTCGCGCCAGATTCAAAAATTGACCGATTATCTTAAAAGCCTCGCTTCACGTCTTCATAAGTTCTATTATGACTACCGTATTATTGGCACGGAAGATGAGAAAAAACTTTTGAAACTTTTTATGGTAACAGCACTTTCTCTAAAAACCGGGCTGTCACTGCTAGGGATTCAGGCAAAAGACTCCATGTAATGAGGTAATATGATGGTACGACTACTCTTAACAGCCTTTTTATTGAGCATGTTAACTTACGCCGATGGTAATGTGAGCAAAAAAATGATGCAGAATCATCAGATTTTGGAGATGATGCACTCAGAACTCTCCAAAGGGCTTCCAAAAAAAATTGACGCCTATACCACCCTGGTTGGCGTTGAAGTGGAAGATCAGACACTGATTTACATATATACCATTCATACCGGTGCCAAAAGTGATGCGAGCATTCGACGTGACGATATGCCACGCATGAAAAAAGCGATTATACAGGGGGAGTGCCGACGTTCGAAGATTCATTTTGAAAACGGTATGAATATTGAGTACCGCTACCGCAATGCTGTAAGTAATGCAGAGCTGTTTCGTATTGAGATTACATATGAAAACTGTCGACAGTTTTATTGAAATTTACATGTAAAGTGGACATATGGTAACGGTTGCGGCAATTCAGATGCAGATGCATGCGCATACCAGCAATAATCTTGCGACGGCAGAACGATTGGTTCGCCAAGCTGCTGCGAAGGGGGCAAACATTATTTTGCTTCCCGAACTCTTTGAGCATCAATACTTTTGCAAAGACAAAGACACCATCTATTTTTCCTTGGCGACGACAACAAGAACCAACCGGGCTATTAGACATTTTCGTGCTCTTGCCAAAACATTGGAGGTAGTGCTGCCAATGAGCTACTTTGAGTATTCTGAAGAGGGATACTATAATGCGCTTGTTGTGATTGATGCTGACGGGAGTGTGCTTCAAAATTACCGGAAAACGCATATACCCGATGGTCCGGGGTATGAAGAAACCTTCTATTTTTCTCCCGGCAATACCGGATTTCAGGTATACAATACCCGATACGGGCGCATTGGTGTCGGCATTTGCTGGGATCAATGGTTTCCTGAAACAGCGAGGATTTTAACATTAATGGGCGCTGAGCTTATTTTTTATCCTACTGCTATTGGGAGTGAACCAGAACTACAGATTGATTCATGTGCTCATTGGCAGCGGGTTCAGATGGGGCATGCTGCTGCTAATACTGTCCCTGTTATTGCTGCGAATCGATTTGGTCGTGAGGCAGGGGAAAGCTGCACTCTGGAGTTTTACGGCTCATCATTTATAACCGATGCAACAGGAGCTAAAGTTGCTGAAGCATCACGTGATAATGAGAGTATCATTACCGCAAGATTTGATCTCGAACGCATTGCCAATGATCGGAAATATTGGGCTCTGTTGCGAGACCGTCGTCCGGAGTGTTATAGTTAATTAGTGAAGCTTTAGTGTGGAACTCTTTTTGCTTAGCATGGGCAAAGAAGGAGTTACAATGGAGATTGTATTAGAGCGTAATCTAGTACGGGTACGTAGCGATTTTGAGACCATAGCATCATCGTGGATGCAAGCATATATTCATTTACATGTAAAAGATGCGCTGTTCTTGCCGAGTGCAATGATGATATTTTCTCATAACAAGTATGCCAAAGAGCGTGAACTTTTTATGCGTCAACTCTGTAGTTATTATGCGATGACGCATGAATACAGTGAAAGTTTCTATCTCAAATCCATACTTAAATATTCGAACAAACCCATTAAAATTGAGCTCAATTCACCGTGTGAACGTGAGTGTGTCGGTATTGAACTTTATGCTTATGACGCTGCAACGGTAGAAATGTCGCTTTATGCTCCCAATGCTTTTGTTATGGCCTATTTGTCAGCGCAGCTTGATGGCTATGTTGATGCAGTGAGTGAGAGCAATATTGTGGTGACACTGGGTGATGAAAAGGCTAAAGTACGGTTTGAGCGTCTGATGAACAAACGCCATATTTTGCATTTTCAACTACAATATCAATATGACAGTCTGTTTATGCAACGGGTTTACAATGAGTATTTTGATGAAGCGTTTGAAGATGAAGAGATTGATACAATGATGCAGCATTACACGATTTTAGAGTGCCATATCGGTGCGAGTCAAGATGCACTGAAACAGAGCTATAAAAAATTGGCACGGGTGTACCATCCTGATCGTGTGCATTGTGAAAACCGTGAGATCGTACATCGCTATACGCAAAAATTTCAACTGCTGCAAGAGGCCTACACCGCTTTACGTATTGTGAGTTGAAGCGCACACCAGCAACTCCAGATTATGTGCTTCAAACAGCAACAAAGCAGGGCTCTGCATGGAGCGCAGTTCATTGGAGAATCCCCGTTTACTGAAGAGGGCAATGTAGTCGGGCTTTAGACCGATTAATGTACACTTTTCCTTGAGTTTCCCCCACTCCTTTTTATTCATTTTATGATTGGTCCACTTGCATTCGGCAACAATGCTTTTCCTGCTCCGAGTTAGTGCTAGAATATCAATTTCGACGTGACGATCCCAGTAACTTTTGGCATCAATAATGGGGTCGCAACGAAATGCCTGAGCAAGCAAATAGAGATTGAGCTGTTCATAGATATAACCGCAAAAACTATGTCTGTGCATTTTAAAATAGTCCAGAAAGGGTTCATAGTCTCCGGTCGTGATACTGTGGTGATGAGGTACAACAAAGTAGAACCAAAAGCGTATGAATGGCAGTGTAATACGCAGTTTGTCTGAAATTTTATGGCGGGCAAGCTCTTTGGGGAGCTTTTGTTTTGCGCTATATGCTGTAACGGGAGTTTCACGAGAGCGTTCCCACTCAAGCAGGTGCAGATCAATGAGAAACTGTAATGTTTCTTTTCCCTTGTGCACACCCAGGCGGGCACGTTTCAATGCTGAGTGGGTGCGGCGGTCTCCTTTGGCGATGGCGCGGAGCAGTTTGGCATAAGTTTTATCATGCAAGATAAGATCATCAATGGCATTGTAGAAGGCTCCATAATGTTCTAATATGTGGGTAACGATCTCATTTTCGAGCGGTGCATCGATGTCAACGGCTATAGAACTGCCGCCAAAAATACTAAAAAACTCGACAAGCTGTTCCATATCATAGGGCCGATGACGGCTATAAAAAACTCGAAAAAGAGAGAGTAGATTGCCAGAGCCGTTCAACGGCTCTATTGGTGAGAACGGCTGCAATTATGGCTGTAAAATAGTGTAGTTTTTGACTTGAATGTCAGTGGCTTGAGAACCGATAAATGAGGCTGTCTGCAACTGCATTTCCTCGGTAGCTTCAACAGAGGATTCAGGACTTAGCAGAGAGCTGTGACCCCCCACTGTAAACCGTGCGACACTGTTGTTGAGAAAGGGCACACTACCAGCAGCAGCGGGGGCAACAGTATGTGTTGTACCCAGCAATTTCAACAGCGGTTCGGTGCCGCTAAGCGGTGCCGTAGCGACGGCATTGGGAATGGTGGCATCGTTGAGGACTTCAATAGCAAAAATCTTTTGTTTGGCACCGACAGCCGCCGCATAGTTAATCGCATCGGC
>JAJRVF010000140.1 GCA_024277395.1 Campylobacterales bacterium | reverse complement strand
CTGTCATATTGCAGATGGCCGAGACGACATCGGATCCGGTTTTGAGGGTACGGATGCGCTTTTCAAAAGGAAGAAAGCGCTGGTCAAGCACTTCCAAATCGCCATTGCTATTCAGCCAAAAGGGGCGGTAGTTACCGTGCATAATGCTCCTTGATCAGTCTGAGGATATCGTCACCGCTATTTACATGTAAATGGTTTCCAATCAAATTTCTGCCAATAGCAACCGCTTCTCGATTGGCCTGTTCGCGTAACGTGCTGTCGGCAATGCCGCGAATATCTTCGACACCGGCAATGCCGAATTGGCGGCGCAACACTTCACAACCGGCAAAACCGATGCTCTCTTGAAGCAATTGACGCATGTAGGTATTTTGATAGCGTTGTAACAGTCGCGGTGTCGTAAATCCGCTGCTAACAAGGGCGCTGTGAGGAGTTGCATTCCAAAGTGCACAGAATGTACTTTCAAAGTGTTGCCAAAATTGCTCAATGGTTTCAAGAATCCACTCTTGGTAGGCATGATGCCGGTGGACTCCGTGGGCGACCCATGACATAATGAAATTGGCAAGCAGGGTACCGATATCAAATCCCATCGGCCCCATAAAAGCAAATTCGGAGTCAATAACATAGGTTTCGTCTTGGTTGAGCATGATGGAACCGGTGTGTAAATCACCGTGAAGCAGGGCATCATTGCGGTTCATAAAGAGGTTTTTCAGTGTGAGAATATGCATTTTTAACGTCATATCACCGGCAATCTCGCCGGCAAGATCGGCAAGTTCAGGAAGGTCGGCGTTGGTATGATGATTCATAAACGGTGCGGTAAAGACAAAATCTTCTGTGAGCTTGCAAAGCTCACGGTTTCCGATAAATTGGGAAACAAGGTGACGGTGCTCGCCGCTACTGAGGCAGAGCGCGGAGGTTTTAAAGAGGGTATGAGCCAGGAGGTGTCCCAAATGCATTGATGCATGAGGGTAGATGACTTCGTCAATCATTCCTTTGCGCATAATACAGTGATTGCCTAAATATTCCATAATCAACACACTCATCGTCTCGTCGCTGTAATATATTTTAGGTATGTGTTCGCAGAGCGTGGCAAAGTGGTGTAACGAGCGAATCTCATAGGTCATGCGCTCTTTAGAGAGCGGATAGCTCTCCCCGGCACATCGCAAATAGGGAACGGCCTGCTTGACAATCAGCCGCTTGGTACGGTCACGGGTCGATGTGGCCAAAAAAACAAAGTTCAGGTTACCGTCACCGATCTCCTCAATATGAAGAGGTGCCCCGTCGAAAAAGAGTGCAATGTCTTGAAGTGACAAGAGATAGCGTTCCACACTTGATGCTGTCAAAATTGCATAGGCCATAGGCACCTCGCCGTTTCAGATAGAGTAATTATATCATGTTGCAGCTCTTTGGTATGACATCGCATACAGACTTGAGGGCTGTTGGCATAACGCTTACAATACTTTTTTGAAACGGTATCGGGTATTATTGCTGCCGTTTAAGGATTAAATAGATAAAAAAAGGCCCGCCCAAGAGAGCAGTAATGATACCGACAGGCAGATTGCCGCCGACATGAATAGTTCGAGCAACAACATCACAGATGAGCAAAAAGAGTCCACCGATAAGAAAAGTTCGCAGCATCAATTGGCTGATGTTGCTTTGATAGAGTCTTCTTACAATATGCGGAACAATCAAGCCGACAAACCCAATGGGACCGGTCAGGCTGACCAGAACACCGATACTCAAGGAGGCAACGACTAACAGCTGCAAGCGCAGTTGTTCGGTGTGTATGCCCTTTAGACGAGCCTGTTCTTCCGAAAGAGAAAAGAGCTGCAGTTCGTACCGTTTTACATGTAAAATACCCAAGAGCAGCAGCGTGGTCATACTTACAACAGCAGGGTAGGTGTACCCGATGGTCGAAAGGGAGCCCATGGTAAAGCGTACAAGCGTTTGTATCTCCATGGCACTGCTTAAGAAGTAAAGTATCATCAGTGCTGCTGTATAGAAAAAAGAGAGGGCGATGCCCAAAAGCAGCAGCGAAGTACTGTGATCGTGCTGCAGATAACGGCTTAGATACAGTAGCAACATGACGGTGAGTACGGCTCCTAAAAACCCAAATAGTGATACGGCACCAATGCCAAAAATAAGGCTCCCCCATCCCAGTTTCATGCCGATACCCGCTCCTAAAATAGCACCGCTGGAGATGCCTAGTGTGTAGGGGGTCATTAAGACATTGCGAAAAAGTGTCTGAAAGAGCAGTCCTGAAAGCGCCAGGGTCGCCCCTGCCATAAAGGCCAGCAGCATCCGTGGCAGACGCAGTTCAAAAAAGATCTGATGACTGAGTGTTCCTGCCGTTGCAATGTCATTGAGATGCAGTGAAACGGTACCGACAAAAGGCGATAGACAGGCAATAAAGAGCAGCAGGGTCAAGATTGCTTTTTTACTCATAGCGCAGGGCCTTGGTGTGTGGGTGAAAGTTGACACGATAGCAATGTTTGAGATTGTCGTCATCAAAAAAATCTTCCGCATTTGCATAAAAAGCAGCGGTATGCTGTTGTATAAACAGTACCGAGCCTTGCAAATGTTGTGCCAAAGCCAAATCATGGGTAATTAAAATCGTTATATGCTGATGCTGAAGCTGTTGAAAGAGTGCGGCAAATTTTAGAGTATTGTAGGGGTCAAGATTGGCGGTAGGTTCATCAAAAATCATGATTCGGGTCGATTGAATGAGTGCTTGAGCAATAAGCAGCAGTTGCTGTTGTCCTGAACTCAAGTGGATGACACGCTGTTTTTTTAGTGAGCCAATACCCAACTCTGTAAGGATCTTTTCTGCCTTCTCTTTATCGTACTGAGTGTACTCTTTATAGGGCTCTTTGTAGGGATAGCGCCCCAGAAGGGCAAATGCTTCAACGGTAGTATAGCTGTCGAAAAGCTCAAGTTTAGCAGGAATGTAGCTGATGGTTTTCGCAATGGTTCGGGGAGTAAGAGCGGCGAGCTCTTGATTGTTAAGTGTAAGTGTGCCGTTGTAAGGAAGCAGTCCGCACAACGTACGGGCCAACATGCTTTTTCCAGATCCGTTGGCACCCAAAATGCTAAGGTGTGAGGTGACATGAAATGAGAGATTCTCAAGATAGGCACGCTCACTGTAGCGGCAGCTTAGGCGAGATGCTTTAATCATGAATGACCCTGCAGATTGTCTCGATACTCTGCGCAACACGATGAGACGGGATGGCAATAAAATCGTTCTCAAGAACAAAAATACGACCGTTTTTTGCCGCTGCAATGGGGGTGTCGTACCAATTTTGGAGGGCTTCTTGAGCGGGGGAAAGGGGATTGCTGTTTACAATGAGTACCGTATCGGGATTGAGAGAAATAAGAGATTCATAGGTCAGTACCGGCTGCTTGGGAGTTGGTGACGTCATTGCATTGATAGCTCCGCACAACTCAATGATTTCATTAAAAAAAAGATGCGGTCCACTGACATAAATATGGTCACGAAGATCTTGAGAAAGACCAAATACAACAAGAACACGTTGTGAAGTTACGGTTTTGCTATAGCGGTTTTTAACCGTTTCAATGGCAGTAATGCGCTTTTTTGCCTGCGCCGAATGCTTCCCTAGCTGTGCAATGGTTTGGATGATTTCCTCAAGATGTTCCAGATGAACCGTTTGTGTAGCAATATGCAGATCTTGAAGCTGTTGCAGTACGGCGGCATGGTTATTTTGGGCAATTACAAGGGTGGGCCGGAGGGCGAGTATGGTTTCGATATTGGGCTGAAAGTAGCCGCCGACCTTGGGAAGGGCAGCGGCCTCTTTGGGGTAAGTGGTATAGTCGCTGACGCCAACGACTTCGCTGCCGCGCCCGACGGCAAAGAGAATCTCGGCAATGGCAGGGCTCAATGCAATAATGCGTTCGGCATGGAGATTGAGTACCAGAAGCAAGATAATAAGCAAGCGCATCTTAGCTCTTTGGGGCGGTTGCCGTCATCTAATAGCTTACTTTCAATCCGGCAATAAAGGTGGTCGTAAAGTTGACAGGGTAAATCGCGTCATCTTTGATCCACAAGCCGTTGCTTTGATCGAAGAGATTGTTGATTTTAGCGAAAAACTCGTAATGTCCTTTGATATAGCTTGCCATAATATCGGTAGAGCGATAGACCTGCTGTTCTTGAGCAAAGTTGTTGTTAAAGTCATCGGCGGCATAGGCACTAGAGCGGTGGGTATGCTGCAGCGAAAGCGTGAGATTTTCGCTGGGAAGGTACGAAAGCATTATTTTGGCCGTGTGATTGGGTACACCGGGAAGCTCATTGTTGCTGTAGTCCTCACCGCTTT
>JAJRVF010000139.1 GCA_024277395.1 Campylobacterales bacterium | reverse complement strand
GTCGATCAACTTCGGATGAAATGCCTGAATTGAAAGCTTATGCAGGGTTGGAGCACGGTTAAGCATAATCGGATACCCGTCAACAATCTCATTCAGACACTCCCATACTTCATTGGTCTGAGCCTCAATCATATTTTTTGCTGCTTTCACGGTAGTGGCATAGCCTTTATCTTCCAGCTTGGCAATGAGATGCGGTTTAAACAGTTCTAGTGCCATCTTTTTGGGAAGTCCGCACTGATCCATACGCAAATTGGGACCGACAACAATAACCGAACGTCCCGAGAAATCAACCCGCTTGCCAAGCAAGTTTTGACGAAACCGCCCCTGTTTTCCTTTAATCACTTCTGAGAGTGATTTGAGCGGACGCTTGTTGGCTCCTTTTACAGCATTGGCACGACGGCCGTTATCAAAAAGGGCATCCACCGACTCTTGCAGCATCCGTTTTTCATTACGGACAATAATTTCCGGAGCCTCGAGCTCCACAAGACGCTTGAGACGCTGATTTCGGTTAATCACACGACGATACAGATCATTCACGTCAGATACGGCAAACTTTCCGCCGTCAAGGCTCACCAGCGGGCGTAGATCCGGTGGCAGTACCGGCAGTGCCGTAAGCATCATCCATGCGGGGTTGTTTCCGGAGTTTAAAAATGACTCAATAACTTTCAGACGTTTCACAATTGTTTTGCGCTTGGCTTCAGAATTGGTCTTTTCCATATCTTCTTTCAGTTGCGAAAAAATATCAACCAAATCAATATCATTAAGCAGATCACGAACAATCTCACCACCCATATAAGCTTCAAAGCCGGTTTCACTATAGCGCTGAAACAGTGTTCGGTACTGCTCTTCATTTAAAACATCGTACTTGGCTACTGCGGTCTTTTGTTCAGCATCATAGTACGCTTCACCGCCGTTTTTGACAATATAAGCCTCATAGTAGAGCACCCGCTCAAGATCTTTCATTTTTACACCCAGCAGCGTGCCGATGCGAGACGGCAGTGAGCTAACATACCATATATGGGCTACGGGTGTTACCAAATCAACATGCCCCATACGGACACGACGTACTTTTGTTGAGGTGACTTCTACCCCACACTTTTCACAAACTACCCCTTTGTAACGCATTTTCTTGTATTTTCCGCACAAACACTCATAATCACGAACCGGGCCAAAAATCTTAGCGCAAAAGAGCCCGTCACGTTCGGGTTTCAGCGTTCTGTAATTAATGGTTTCAGGTTTTTTTACTTCACCGTGACTCCACGACAAAATACGCTCAGGAGATGCCAGTCGAAACTGAAGCTGCTTAATATCCTTAGGACGATTATCTTCTTTTATCTCAATAGGTACCAATTTACTCATCGTCTTCCACCTCATCAAAAATCTCTACATCAAGCGCAAGGGCTTGCAACTCTTTGGTTAGTACAAATAGTGTCTCCGGAATAAATGATGCCGGAACACTCTCGCCTTTGGTTAGCGCTTTATAGGCACGTACGCGTCCTTCAACATCATCGGATTTAATGGTTAACATCTCTTTAAGAACTGCTGCTGCACCGTATGCTTCAAGTGCCCATACCTCCATTTCACCGAAACGCTGACCTCCAAAGAGCGCTTTTCCGCCTACTGGCTGCTGGGTTACTAGAGAATACGGTCCGGTAGAACGCGCATGAATTTTCTCATCAACCAAGTGGTGAAGTTTTAAAATATACATGTAGCCGACATTGACACGCTCTTTAATCCGTCCGCCTGTTTTACCGTCATAAAGTACCGTTTTGCCGTCATGATCAAGTTTTGCCAGCTCAAAAAGCTTGGCAAACTCTTCAGCATTTACTCCTTCAAAAATCGGCGTGGCAAACTTCACCCCTTGGCTCCAATCGCGCGCATAATCCAAAAGCTTTTCATCACTCATAGCACCAATAACATTGGCAGCATCCATCAATCCGGCTACACTGCCGATAGCTACCATTTTCTCACGTAACTGTGCTACAAAGTCTGCCTGATTCTGTTCAAAAATATCTTGAATTTGGTGTCCCAGCTCACGACCAACCATACCCAAGTGCATCTCAAGAATCTGCCCAATATTCATACGAGACGGTACCCCAAGCGGGTTCAAACAGACATCGACCGAACGGCCGTCTGCCATATACGGCATATCCACTTCAGGAACAATGGTAGAGACAATACCTTTATTTCCGTGCCGTCCTGCCATCTTGTCACCTACTTTTAACTTACGCTTGGTGGCAATATAAACTTTGACATATTTGGTAACCCCGTTAGGTAAAATGTCATCTTTTTCCAAAATATTGAGTTTCTCTTCATGATCATCACGAAATTTTCTCTTCTCTTTTTGAAAATGGTTTTTCGTATTGTTGTATTGCGCCTGTACCGCTTCACTAAATGATTTGACAATATTGTTCATCGCAAAACGGTTGACTTCGGCAAGGTCTTCTTCTTTGATGCATTCACCGGCTTTGTATTGCGTGCCGTTGGCCACTACATCAGATTCCAATGGCTCTTTGGTCAAAATAGAACTAACACGCAGCATCTCTTCCTTATCAATCATCAACAGCTGGTCATAATGCTCACGTTCCAATTCGTCACGCTCTTGCTTTTCAAATTCCAAGGTACGCTGGTCTTTATCATAGCCTTTTTTAGTAAAAACCTTAATGTCAACAATAACTCCTTCCATACTGGGAGGACAATAGAGCGATTTATTGACGACATGTCCCGCTTTTTCACCAAAAATAGCACGTAATAGGCGCTCTTCGGGAGTCGGCTTCACCTCTCCTTTGGGGGAGACTTTACCGACAAGTATCATGCCGCCTTTTACAACCGTGCCGAGCTTAACAATACCGCTCTCATCAAGATGCGCCAACTCTTCATCTCTGACATTAGGAATATCACGGGTAATCTCTTCTACACCATGTTTTAACTCCCGTGCTTCACACTCTTTCTCATAGATATGTACCGAGGTAAATGAGTCGTTACGAATCATACGCTCAGAGATAACAATGGCATCTTCATAGTTATACCCATACCACGGCATAAATGCGACCATGGCGTTGACACCGAGTGCCAATTCACCACGATCCATATTAGGACCATCAGCAATAATGTCACCTTTTTCTACCTCTTGACCCACGACTACTACCGGTTTTTGTGTAAAGGTAGTATTTTGATTGGTACGCAGATTTTTTTGCAGCGGATAATAATCAATGAACGTACCGTTCTCATCTTCACCCATCACATAAATGTGCTTTGCATCCACTTTTTCAATACGACCCGCGCGATTGGCTTTGATACATTCCCATGAATCACGAGCTACCAAAGCTTCTACTCCGGTACCTACCATTGGTGCTTTCGGGCGCAGCAGAGGAACTCCTTGACGCTGCATATTCGAACCCATCAAAGCACGGTTGGCATCATCATGCTCTAAGAAAGGAATAAGTGACGCGGCGACACCGACAACCATATGCGGTGTCAGATCACGATATTCACAGTCATTTGGTGAGCGCAACATGATTTCACCATCTTGGCGTGTCTCAATCAGATCTTCTTCAAAGCTGCCGTCTTCAAGTACCTTTGATGATGCAGCTGCAATAATCTTGCCCTCTTCTTGTGTCGCAGTTAGATAGACAACCTCTTTGGTGACAATCCCGTCTTTCATCACATTATACGGGGCTTCAATAAAACCGTGCTCATTCACTTTCGAATAGGTTGCCAACGTGTTGATCAAACCAATATTTTGACCCTCTGGTGTCTCAATAGGACAGATACGACCGTAATGGGTCGGGTGAACATCACGCACTTCAAAACCGGCACGTTCTTTGACCAAACCGCCCTCGCCCAGCGCTGAGAGACGACGCTTGTGCGTTACCTCTGAAAGCGGATTGGTTTGATCCATAAACTGGGAAAGTTGTCCCGACGAGAAAAACTCCATAATCGTTGAGGTGATCATCTTGGAGTTTATAAGATCGTGTGGCATCAACTCGCTCATGGGACCGCTCATTGTAGAGAGTTTGTCTTTAATCGCTTTTTGCATTTTAATCAGGCCGTTATGAACCTCATTCCCCAAAAGTTCACCAATAGAGCGAATGCGACGGTTGCCCAAGTGGTCACGGTCATCAATATGACCTTGGCCGTTTTTAACCTTAATGACATACTTTACGGTATTAATAATATCCTGATTGGTGAGAACCGTGACGTATTCAGGAATATCCTGATCAAGCTTATGGTTCATTTTCATACGACCGACACGCGTTAAATCATAGCGTTCCGGATCAAAAAAGAGTTGGTTCACAAATACTTTGGCCGCCTCTTTGGTTACCGGCTCCCCGGGACGCATCACCTTATAGACACGAATTGCCGCAAGATCATTCTCATCTTCAATCTCTTCGGTTTGACGCAGCAACTTAAGGGAGTCCACATCAGCTAAAAAAGCATTAATAATAGAGCTGTCAACCCCTTCTGCCAGATCATTGGCAATCACAAACTCGCTGACACCCGCTTCGGCCATCTTTTTCAATTTAGTCTCATCAATAGCGGTCATGGTATCAAAAAGTATTTCGCCGGTTTCCGGGTTAATAATTGGCTCTGCCAAATAACGCTCTACCAAAGTCTCCAACGGATACTGTACTGCTTTAACACCGCTTTCAATGAGTTTCTCCGCTTTTTTTGAAGAGAGCCGTTTTCCTGCAGCCAAAATAATATTACCCTCTTCATCGATCAAATCATAATCCAGACGGGATTTAAATTCATCAGCTCTAAATGCCATAGTAAAACTGTTATCTTTAATGGCAATCGTCTGCAGAGGATAGAAAAGCTTTAAAATGTCTTGCTTAGAGTAGCCCAGAGCCCGGAACATAATAGTAACAGGTACTTTACGACGCTTATTGATTCGCATATACAAAATATCTTTAGGGTCGTACTCAAAATAGAGCCAGGAGCCACGATCAGGAATAATTTGACCGGTATAAATCAACTTATTTCCCGTAGTTTTAGAAGGCTCTTCCTTAAAAATAACACCGGGACTTCGGTGCAGCTGATTGACTACAACACGCTCAACACCATTGATCAGGAATGAAGTACGATTGGTCATTTTAGGAATATCTCTAACAAAGATCGTCTGCTCTTTAATATCTTTAACACCGAGCTTTTCTTTCGTATTTTCATCACGATCCCAAAGCGTCATTCGTGTTTTCATACGTAATGAGATGGAGTAGGTCAAGCCCCGCTCCATACATTCACGAACTGTATATTTAGGCTTAACGATTTCTGAGCCTAAATACTCCAAGGTCAGTCTGTTTTGGGTATCATGAACGGGAAAAACAGAGTGAAATACTCTCTCAATACCACTCTCGGAACGATCTTTTTCGTCCTCCATTAAAAACGTGTCATACGAACTTTGTTGTAATTGCAACAGATTGGGAACATCAATTTGTTGAGGGGTTTTTGCGAAGTCTACACGTAAGCGATTTCCGGAATACAGAGTGTTTAACATTAGGCTACCTCTAATTTGAAGATAAGTACCAATTGACATTGGTAAGTCATGTGTGTCAGCTCAAGCGTCCTTGAGTCTATAACGACATAAGGGTACTGTAATAAATTGATTATGAAATCAATTTATTACAGTACCCAAAAAAACAGTAAAACGGCAGTAAGAAAAAATCTCACTGTCGCTCTTAGAGTCGAAATTATTTAACTTCGACTGACGCGCCTGCTTCTTCAAGTGCTGTTTTTGCAGCTTCAGCATCTTCTTTAGAGACACCTTCTTTGATGGTTGCAGGAACATTTTCGACAGCTTCTTTTGCCTCTTTAAGACCAAGACCTGTCAGTGCACGTACTGCTTTAATTGCATTGATTTTCTTCTCACCGGCACCGGTAAGAACAACATCAAACTCCGTTTTCTCTTCAGCAGAGGCGCCGGCATCACCGCCAGCAACACCCGCAACCGCAACCGGTTGTGCCGATACTCCAAATTTTTCTTCAAACTCTTTAACAAGCTCGGAGAGTTCTAATACAGATAAGTTAGAAATATACTCTAATACGTCTTCTTTTGTTACAGCCATATGTAATCCTTTTTTGTAATTATTTATCGTTTAAGAAGCTTCTGCTTCTCGTTTTTCTTTCAGTGCATTCAATCCAATAGTAAAGTTTTGCACCGGTGCCATCCATGTAGCAGCCAACATACCAAGAAGCTCTTCGCGTCCTGGCAGTTTCGCAAATGCTTCTACTTTTGCAGCGTCACTTGCTTCGCCATCTATATATGCTGTTCGAATTACAAGTTTGCTGTTCTTCTTAGCAAATTCGGAAACAGTTTTCGCAGCCGAAATGGAGTCATTTCCCCAGATAAAAATATTGGTATCCGTAATCTCAATACCCGTCATGTCAGCATTTTTAAGTGCAATGGTTGCTAAAGTATTTTTAACGACCCGAACTTTTGCCTCTTTTGCTCGTGCAATATGACGCAACTCTTCAAGTTCACCACATGATAATCCACGATAATCACACATAACAACACAACTTGAGCTTTGAAATTCATTGGTTAGTGTATCAATAATTTCTGCTTTTCGTGACTTTGTCATTAGTTCTCCTCTCCAGACTTTATAACTTCAAGAAGGGCGGAATTTTCCGTTTACGCCATTGCCCCTAACTCTCTTTAGTCCATAAAATTCAGATTTTAGCAACGTAAAATCTTTACTGCATTATCAAGCAATAACACAGTAAAAACTTTACAATTTACATGTAAGCAATACTTACATGTAAATTAACTATTTAATATCTGTCAACTCCGCTAAATCAAATTTAATTGCCGGACTCATTGTCAACGACAATGCAGCATTTTTAATATAGCGCCCTTTTGCAGAAGCAGGTTTTTGTTTATTAATAGCCGCAACAAAGGCAATAATATTGTAATTTATTTTTTCTGCCTCAAAACTTGCTTTGCCGATTCCGGCGTGAATATTGCCTTTTTTATCCACTCTAAAGGTAACTTGACCGCCTTTGACATTATTGACGGCAGTAGCCACATCGGGGGTGACTGTTCCGGTTTTAGGATTGGGCATCAGTCCCTTTGGTCCTAAAATACGACCAATCTTACCGACTAGACCCATGCAATCCGGTGCAGCAACCACTACATCAAAATTAAAAATACCCTCTTGAATCTGTTCTACCAAATCATCGGTACCGACAATATCGGCACCGGCAGCTTTGGCTTCATCCGCCTTGGCACCCTTTGCAAATACGGCAACGCGTACTGTCTTTCCAGTGCCGTGCGGCAACACAATAGCACCGCGAACCATTTGATCGGCATGTCGCGGATCAACATTGAGATTCATTGCGATCTCAATCGTTTCATCAAATTTTGCAGACTTTAAAGTTTTTACAACTTCGGCAGCTTCTGCAGTAGTATAGTTTTTATTGGTATCAATTTTTTCAATCAATTGCTTATATCGTTTACTCGCCATTACTTTAGTCTCCTGTATTTTATCAGTGCCGCAGTTGTTTTGTATCTTTGCGGTCGAAGATACTATGCATTAATCTACGATCTCTATACCCATAGAACGCGCCGAGCCTGCAAGAATATTAGCAGCCATCTCCTCGTTATCTGTGTTTAAGTCTTCGATTTTAGCTTTAACTACTTCCATCAGTTGCGCTTTCGTGATCTTTCCTACTTTATTTTTCAGAGGGTTGTCCGTCCCTTTTTTAAGACCTGCGGCTTTCATCAACAGTGCAGATGCCGGCGGTTGCTTCGTTATAAAAGAGAAGCTGCGGTCTGCATATACGGTAATGACTACCGGAACTTTGAACCCCATTTTATCTTTTGTTTTTTCATTGAATGCTTTACAGAACTCCATGATATTAACACCACGCTGCCCTAATGCCGGACCAACCGGTGGTGCTGGGTTTGCTTTACCTGCTTCAATTTGCAGTTTAATATAATCCATAACTTTTTTTGCCATTGTGCTTCCTTCCTTTTAAAATTAAATGATTTTTTCGACTTGTGTATATGAGATATCTACCGGGGTACTCCGTCCGAAAATAAGAACATTCAATTTTAGTGTTCCATGCTCCAAGTCATACTCATCAACCGTTCCGGTAAAGTTTGCAAACGGCCCGTCAATAATACGAACCGTCTCACCCGTATCAAAAAAGACTTTCGGTTTCGGAGCGGCACGGTTTTGTACCCGATCAAGAATCACTTCAACATCATGGGCGGCAAGCGGTGTCGGTCGATTGGATTCTCCAATAAAACCTGACACTTTTGGAATTCCTTGAATCATATGCTGTATGCTTGTATCTAAGTCAATTTTTGCAAAAACGTAGCCTGAATACAGTGAACGCTCAGAGATTTTTTTCTTTCCATCTTTGACTTCAATGACATCTTCAGTAGGAACGACAACTTCTACAATTTTATCTTGCAAAGAATACTCTTCAATAAGATTGAGAATTGCTTCTTTGACTTTTCGATCACTACCATAGGTTTGAATAGAGTACCACTCATGAGCCATAGCTTTGCTCCTAACCTAAAATTGCAGACATTGCTGATGACATAATCAAGTCAACAAGTGCTAAAAAAATTGCCACAAACGCTACAACAACAAATACGGCAATAAATGCCTGACGCACTTGTGTTTTGGTTGGAAAAATTACTTTTGCTAATTCCAATTTAGCATTTTTAAACGCTGTTGTAATACCATTCATATCTTCTGTCCTAAATTAGCATTTCCGATAACTAAAGCTCAAAAGCTTTACTCATCGAAAATGAGCTGGCAGGCGTAGAGAGACTCGAACTCCCAACACCCGGATTTGGAATCCGGTGCTCTACCATTGGAGCTATACGCCTTTTTCTACACTAAATGCTGAGGAAATTCGTTCCGACATTATATTGACTTCAGTGCACAAAGCCCTGCTTTTAAAGCTTGGCTTCTTTATGTACTGTGTGCTCACGACACCATTTACAGTATTTTTTCACTGAAAATTTCTCAGTGTGAGTCTTTTTATTTTTTGTTGTGTGATAGTTACGACGTGTACACTTCTCACACGCTAAGTGAATATTTTCACGCATGTTATATTATCCTATGATTTGCGAATCGGAGAACCGATTACGCAATAATTTTGGCAACAACACCGGCGCCGACGGTACGACCACCTTCACGAATAGCGAAACGTGTTCCCTCTTCCATGGCAATTGGTGCAATAAGCTCGGCTGTGATTTTAACATTATCACCCGGCATAACCATCTCAGTACCTTCTGGCAGCGTAATCGCACCGGTAACGTCTGTAGTACGTACATAAAACTGAGGACGGTAGTTTGTAAAGAATGGCGTATGACGACCCCCTTCTTCTTTACTGAGTACATAAATCTCAGCTTCAAATGTTGTATGCGGCGTAATAGAGCCTGGCTTACAAAGCACTTGACCGCGTTCTACCTGGTCTTTATCAATACCGCGAATCAGGATACCGCAGTTATCGCCTGCTTCTCCTTGTTCCATCTCTTTACGGAACATCTCAACACCCGTTACCGTAGTAGACTGTGTATCTTTAATTCCAACAATTTCAACGGACTCACCGACTTTAATTGTACCACGCTCAATACGACCGGTAACAACCGTACCACGGCCAGAAATTGAAAATACATCTTCAACCGGCATTAAGAAATCTTTGTCAGTCTCACGTTCTGGCTCAGGAATATACGCATCTACTTCGGCCATCAACTTGATAATTTTATCTGACCACTCACCAAGATTACCTGTTTTTGCTTCTTCAAGAGCTTTAAGAGCAGAACCTGCTACAATAGGAGTATCATCGCCTGGGAATTCATATTGATCAAGAAGTTCGCGGATTTCCATCTCTACCAATTCAAGCAGTTCCTCATCATCAACCATATCTTCTTTATTCATAAAAACAACAATATAAGGTACGCCTACCTGCTTAGAAAGAAGAATATGCTCACGAGTTTGCGGCATCGGGCCATCTGCTGCAGAAACGACTAGAATAGCACCATCCATTTGAGCAGCACCGGTAATCATGTTTTTAACATAATCCGCGTGACCCGGACAGTCAACATGAGCATAGTGACGTTTGTCAGTTTCATACTCTACGTGAGATGTCGCAATCGTAATTCCACGCTCACGCTCTTCTGGAGCATTATCAATTTGATCATAATCCATAAGCTCTGCATCATTTGTTACTGCAAGTACTGCTGTAATAGCCGCTGTTAGTGTTGTTTTACCGTGGTCAACGTGACCAATAGTACCGATGTTAACATGCGGTTTATTACGTTCAAATTTTTCTTTTGCCATGTAGTCTCCTCTGACTCTTATTTTAATGAAATGGAATTATACCAGAAAATTATTCAATTATTGCTTATATGTGACAATTAATAAGATGATTATTTATGTCATTGCTTGAATGGAGCTCACACCGGGAATTGAACCCGGGACCTCTTCCTTACCAAGGAAGTGCTCTACCTCTGAGCCATGTGAGCGACTAAGCAATAATTGAATAATTCAACTGGCAACATCAATAAATGGTATATCCATGATACTAGCGAAGTGATAAACTCTTTCTATTAGTTTAAGAATATGAAGTAAATTATTGTACTTCAGCTTCCAGAAATAGATTGATTCAATGGAGCGGGTGAAGGGACTCGAACCCTCGACCCTCAGCTTGGAAGGCTGACGCTCTAGCCAACTGAGCTACACCCGCGTCTTCATTGATGGTGGTGAGAGCAGGAGTCGAACCTGCGAACCCATAGGGAGCAGATTTACAGTCTGCCGTCGTTGGCCACTTGACTATCTCACCACATATTAAAAATATATCTGGTCTAACACTGTTTCTAATACCCAATTCCAATGGTGCCGACACGAGGATTTGAACCCCGGGCCTGCTGATTACAAATCAGCTGCTCTAGCCAACTGAGCTATGTCGGCATCGAAATTGAGCCAGAATTATAGACGCTTTTTCTATCAATGTCAAGCATTTTCATGAATAAAATAAATTTTTCTACAAAACTTCACTTGCATCTGTCAAAAGCCTATCCTACGTCTATTGTAGGATCAAAAACAACCACTCGATTTCGTCCCTGCTCCTTGGCAAAATAAAGCGCTTTGTCGGCTTCGGCAAAAACCGTTAGATAGTCCGTATGCTCTTGGCGCAGATGACTCATACCGATACTTGTGGTCACTTCTATGGTATAACTTTCAAATATCACAGGCTGTTGTGCAATAGTCACACGAATACCTTCGGCAATATTTTGCGCGGCATCAAGTGATGTCTGCGGAAGGATGACAAGAATCTCTTCTCCACCGTAACGACCGACAAAATCAGTTTCGCGAACACAATCACTAATACGCTTGCTAATATGACGCAGGACTTCATCGCCTGCCATATGTCCATATGTGTCATTAATGCGCTTAAAGAAGTCCAGGTCGATAATCATGATAGAGATATCATGCCCGTAACGTTTTGCACGCTTAAACTCCATCTCCAACATCTCTTCAAGATAGCCGCGATTCCACAAACCTGTCAAAGCATCTGTTTTGCTTAGCACTTCAATTTCATGGGTACGCTCTTTTACCAATTGCTCCAAACGCTCTTTCTCACTGCGAGAACGCTCAAGTGCCGAGTAATAGATGGCTCGGGCAATCACCAGCGCAAAGAACAACGCAATAGCACTGGTGACAAGTGCCGTTTGCAGAAGTTGTTGTTCATTTTGTGCATACGGCGACGCATCAATAAGCAGCATCAACTGCGTATCTTTACTTTTATCGAGCAAACCGCTTTTGACTACCGTACGATAAATGAGCCGATCTTCAATATTGACCAGTTCCGGTGGCGGCAGTTCTCTCATATTCAGTTTCTTGCCAATCATCTCAGGATGACTACTAATACGAATGGTATTATTCACATCAATCAAGGATATTTGGACAATGTTTTCAGCAGAATGAACGTAAGCATGCAAAAACCTATCGACATCCGTTTTTTCAAAAATCTCTAAACTGTTGGCGATCGAACCTTCAATGGCTTGGAGCAGATTCATTATATCTACCTGGCGACGTAAGAGTGCAAAATTTTCCTGGGAACCCTCAATCTTTTTATATTCGGAAACATCGACGGCAAGATCAATCATGCCAATAAGAGATTTATTGCGATAAATAGGATAATAAATAGCCATCACATCCACATAGTCACGGGTCTCAAAGAAAAATTCTTTGAGATTTTTCTCTCCCTGCATGGTCTGCTTAAAGCTCTTGGCCGTATAGATATTACCTATCTCCTCTTTAAACATGGAGTTTCGAATAATACCGTCTGGCTCTAAATAGCGAAACTCAAAAATTTCTAATCCAAACGAGACGTTATTGACAAGCGTTTGAAGATTCATGGTCGATTTAATATCTTGAAAACGTATCATCGCAGCAGTAATAGAATTAACAATATCTCCCGCATCGCTTTTCATCTGAGTCAAAAGCAGTTTTTTCTGCGACTCATAATTAAAAAAAGAGAGATATGAAATACTCAACACCAATATCAGCAACAATATGGGAGTATTATATTTTAGTTTTAACATAATTTATTTGCTTTCCTTCACATGCCTTCGTGCATTAGGATTTGGATTGCGATATTTAATATAAGCCTGATGCAAATCATGGTACGAGCGGTTCCAGCGCTTGGTATGGCAGCTTTGGCACATCTTTTTTAATCGTTCTGGGTGATCTTCACCCGCTAAAAACCCCCCTGCAGGCTTTTTTTCTTTTGCCAGTTTAATGTGAATATTGCCCGGTCCGTGACACCCTTCACACTGAACATTGGCCAGCCGGGGAGTACGCTCTCGATTAATAAATCCTGTTGGCATACCATACCCTGTACTATGACACAGCAAACAACGGGGATTATCGTCATACCCCCCTTCCTCAAGTCGCTTCATAGCATAATCATGAGGATCCTTCTTTCGTCCAATAAAAAATTTTCGATGACACAAACGACATTTTGTATTACCGACATATCGGTACTTCCCGGAATCCATAGCTTCATTGTACGCCTCCGTTCCCATGGCAAACTCAAGAGGAATAGGAGGCATGGTCGCATTACACTCTTCTTGAATACGTTCATTGCCGCTTGCTTGAAACATCACTACTACGCATATGAGTGCTATTATTACAGGTAAGTGCAATCGTTCGCTATAACCGCCATACATATTTTATATCCTGAAGTATTTAAGTTAACCCTTTAACCTTACTGTTTATCATAATTGACTATAATAAAAATCTATAACATATATTATACTGCTACTCTTTTCATAAGTGTAAGATATGAATATTATACACTAAAAAGTGTTATATTAGAATAGTATATCGTACATTATTTTTATTTTTGAAGCCCGTTACAATAATTTAGCTGAATACATATTATAAAAGGAACTATTTATGATCATACTGTTCTCCCCGAGTGAGGCAAAACAGCCTGGTGGAAACAACATCCCTATAGCAAAAGAACACTATCTGTTTCCCGAACTGTTTCATTACAGAGCAACACTGCTTCATGCCTACAATAACTATCTTTTAAACGCTTCTACAGAGGCACTTGTAAAGCTTTTTGGTAGCAAAAAAGAATCGACACTTGCTCAGTATTGTCATGATATTTTCACACAACCTACTATGAAGGCAGTTGAACGTTATAGCGGGGTTGCCTACGATTACTTGCAGTATACACGTCTAACACCGAGCGAACAGACCTATATTGACCGTAATGTCATCATCTTCTCCAACCTTTTTGGCCCGCTGCGTGCCGGTGATATCGGCTTGCCCGATTACAAGCTTAAACAGGGTGAAAAGATCGGAACTTTAGTACCCCAACACTTCTACAAAGAGCACTTTGGCAGTGCACTCAGCGGCCTGCTTGAGCAGCAACACTATCTTGATCTTCGAGCCGGATTCTACCATCAATTTTACAAACCGACATCCCCTTACACAACCCTGAAATTTATCAAAGGAGGCAAAGTGGTAAGTCATTGGGCCAAAGCGTATCGAGGTATTGTGTTACGCTATATGGCGCAACAGCAGATTCATTCGATTAAAGCTTTCATGAAGATGGAAATCGAGAATCTGGTCGTCACAGAAATACTTCGCAAAGGAATCCATACCGAAATCGTTTACAATATTGTCATGAACTGATTACCCGATCATGGGAGCAAAAGCTTTTGTACTCACCCGAATGCGATCTCCCGCCTTGAGATGTTGCGCCTCATATTCTGAAATCACCACTTCAACCAGCTGCTGTCCGATAGCGACAACAGCAATGAAAATGACATCTGCCCTAAGTATCTCCAGGAGTTCCCCTTCAAAAGCAAACTTTTGTGAACCCGAGGTTTGTAACAGTACCTCTTTTGGACTGCCTTCACGTACAATATGACCCGCCTCAAGTACCACAACACGTGAGGCCAAACGGTATATCTCACTTGGATCATGACTCACCATAATGGTCGTAGTTTGAAACTCCCGATGCAGTAGTGCTATCTCCTGCTGTAATGTATGCCGCATAGAGGCATCGAGTGCTGAAAGCGGCTCATCCATTAAGAGCAATTTGGGTCGATGCATCATAGCACGACAGAGTGCTACACGCTGCTGCTGTCCACCGCTTAAGCTGTGGGGACGGCGATCTTTAAGCATATGTAATTCCGTGATCTCAAGCAGATAGGTTGCCAATTCCGTATCGTTAGCAACAAAGAGCAGATTCTCCTCAACACTCATATTGCTAAAAAGGGCATACTCCTGAAAAACAAAACCAATCCGGCGCTGTTGCGGTGCTACAGCCATGCCCGTTTCAAGCCATCTCTCATTACCCACACGTATGACTCCCTCTGCTGACTCCAGTCCTGCCAATATGCGCAATAATGTAGTCTTACCGCTACCGCTAACTCCTGTGAGTACTACAAAACTCCCCTCTTCAATGGCGAGTGACACCGACAATTCCATCATCCCGCCACTACCAAACAACGACTTGGTTATATCAATATGAATCACGAAGATAACCCTCCGAGCTTATAGCGTTGCCGATGATTAAAAATATAGACACTCAGCAACACCGTAAAACTCATACCGATCATAATGGCCGCATAAATATGCGCGCCGGTATAATCCATAATCTCCACCATCTCATAAATAGCAACCGATGCAACTTTCGTCTCACCGACAATACTGCCGCCAACCATCAATACCACACCAAATTCTCCGACCGTGTGCGCAAAAGTAATAATAACAGCTGTCATCAATGCCGGCTTCATGTTGGGCAAGGCCACCCGTAATATGGTTGTCCATCTGCTTTTTCCTGAAATATAAGAGGCCTCCAGCATCCGCTTGTTGAGTGACTCAAATCCACTTTGCAGTGGCTGTATCATAAAAGGCAATGAATAGAAGCAACTTGCAACCACCAGTCCGCTAAAACTAAAAAGCAGTTGCACATTAAACAGTTCATGGATCACGGTTCCGATTACAGAAGAAGGAGAGAGCAACACCAACATGTAAAATCCCAGTACTGAAGGGGGTAACACAATCGGCAGTGCCATCAACGCTTCTAAAAACGGCTTTGTTTTTGAGTTGGTTTGAGAGAGATACCATGCCAAAGGAAGACTGATTGCAAAGAGAATCAATGTTGTCGCAGCAGCAAGTTCAAAAGAGAGTATAAAAGGGGTCCACTCTATCGTTTTGAGAAGTTCTAGCATAATGATACATCACTCTCTTTAATCAGTACCGTGACCCTATCTCCTACAGAAAGCGCCAATGCTTGTGCAGCACCTAGCGTCATGATGCTCTGCAGTACCGTCCCCTCTATATCGAGTATGATGCTGCTAAGAAGGGTGCCGTTATCAATCTTTGTGATTCTGGCTTGCAAGCGATTGGTAATGCTCAGCGGAAGATCGTGCATGGTCGCTATCATAATATCGGTCGATTTGACCCCAAGACACACCTGACTGCCCACCACCAATGCAGCATCTACCTGAAGGCTCAGCATGGCTATGTGCTGCATACCTACCCGACACTGCAGATAGTGCAGCTGTTCAAGCCGTTTTATAGAGATTACCGTGGCCTGTAACGTATTCATGGTAACGTATATCCGAAAGTTTTCAAAATATCTTGTGCCTGCCTGCTGAATACAAAAGCATAAAAATCATGTGCTGCACGAGAGTCTTCTGCTCTTTTCAGAAGCACCATACCCTGTTCTATAGGGGTATAAAGAGCAGCATCAACTTCGCTCCAGTGCACACCGTGACGAAAATGGGTCATTTTAGGGCTGCAGAGTGCCGATGCAGCAATGAGTCCGATATCGGCGGCATGCAGTGCATACGCAACAGTGTGCGCTATCGATTCGCCAAAAACCAATTTATGCTTAACGGTATCGTAAATATTGGCAGATCGCAATGCCTGCATTGCAGCTGCACCGTAAGGCGCCGTTTTAGGATTGGCAATAGTGACGGTACGAACTGCCTTATGCGTTAACAGCGCCATCCCTTCAGAAAGATTGTGCTCTTGTGCCGTAAAATAGACCAATGACCCCTTGGCATAAACCCGTGGCACGTCTACACTAAGACCTTGCTTGTAAAGCGTCTGCGGATAATGCATGTTTGCTGCCATAAAAATATCATACGGAGCACCATGCTGAATCTGTGCCGCCAATTTTCCGCTGCTGCCCAGAATCACTCTAACATCAACATCTGGATGCTGTTTCTGAAACTCCTGCTTTAACGCATCCATGACATAGCTGACATTGGCGGAAACAGCCACATGAACAGGTTCTGCTCCAAGCAGTGTCGTGATCAGTATCATCAGT
>JAJRVF010000011.1 GCA_024277395.1 Campylobacterales bacterium | reverse complement strand
GAATGTGAACGAATTTTTTGACAAAAACGAAGCCTATGAACGGGCTATTTTAGATTTTTACAACAATACAAAACCCCCTGTTACTGCTCCTATTTTAGTGGCACACCCTTTTACAAACAGTCTCCTTGTTGGTAAACACCTCTCTACGGTTTTTGGCAAAAAAACTCCCATTATCCATCCCAAACGCGGCAATAAAAAATCACTGATTACCTTAGCCCTCAGTAATGCTCATGAACTGCTAAAACAGACCCCCGCTAATGATGAGTATCTACTCCAGTCTGCTCTGCAAGAGCTGTGCCAGCTCCAACGGCTTCCACAGCGTATTGAGATTTTTGACAACTCCCATATGGCGGCACAAGCCACCGTAGGTGCCATGGTGGTCTATAACAACGGTCATTTTGAGAAATCGTCCTACCGCCAATATCACCTCAAAGCTAAAGACGAATATGCCCAGATGCGTGAAACACTAACACGTCGTATGGCTCGTTTTGACACCAATCCGCCACCGGATCTATGGCTCATTGACGGGGGACAAACCCTGATGAAACTGGCCCGTGAGCTTTTAGATTCTGCCGGAGTCAATCTTGATGTCATTGCTATTTCAAAAGAGAAAGTTGATGCCAAAGCCTACCGTGCTAAAGGTAAGGCTCACGATACCCTGCATTGTCTAGACAGACCCATCAAACTGCTTCCCACCGATAAGCGTCTGCTTTGGATGCAGCGTCTGCGTGACGAAGCTCATCGCAGTGCTATTCGTTCTCATCAACAGACAAAATTAAAACACGACAATGAACTCAAACTATTAAATGCAAAAGGTATTTCTGTTGCAAAAATAAAAAAACTGCTGCAACATTTTGGAACGTTTGAAGCCATAAAAACTGCTGATATTGAAGCACTCAGTTCCATTTTAAGTCAAAAAGATGCTATTAGCATTAAAGATATTTACATGTAAGTTTTCTCTGCCTATTTTTATGATATATTATTCACAATAATTTGACTTCGTGTCTATAAATCCAATTTTCAAAAGGAGATGGATTGCTTATTTATAACCATAATAAGGAATTTATCGGTATTGATGTCAATGATCTGCAGCAATTACACTACCGTTCTTTTAGTGATTTACTCAACAATTGTTCCGATTGTGCAGATCTGTTTGTCAAAAAACCCGGATATATTCATAATTTTAAAAATTTTAATTGGATTGATTTTGTTATGCACTCCGATTCCGATGAATCCAAAGTACTCATTTCTGCCAAGAAAAAAACCTTTTCAGCAACTCTTGGTATTAATACTATTTACCTTACAGATGCTCCCGCTGAGCCTGCGTATCTTGTCGAACTGCGTCATCTCAAAAGCCTGAATGATGATGACACCGTTTCGTCAGCCGAAACTTTTGAAGAACCCCGTCCTATTCCTGCCCAATTACCTGAATTTGATGCAATGGAACCCACAACACTCGTGGAACCTGATCCTCTAGATGTTCCTGATTACAGTGATTTTGATGCCATTGAGGGGGAACAAGAGAGTGCCCTGTATAATCCGAAATCCTCTTTTTTGGCCGATACGATAGATCTTGACAATGCGCATGAAGCCCCCGAGATACCGACATTTGAAGCACCGCCTGAAACCAACACCGTATCAGCAGCACCCGCCGTATCAGCCCCCTCTGCAACAGTCTCTCCCACACAAAACCTCAGTGCCGAAGAGGAGGAGCTTCTGCACCAAAAACTCAAAATCGATCTGCACTATCACTATACACCTCAAATTGCTGCCGACGAGCTAGGCTTGCCCGTAGATCTGATTGAAGAGTTTATCGGTGATTTTATTGCACAAGCTTATGAGTTTGAAGAGGAGTTGTTTGCATCCGTCTCCGATCATAATTTTGATAATATTAAAAACCTCTCACACAAACTAAAAGGAGTCGCTGCCAACTTACGTATTGACGATTCCTTTGAGGTACTTACGCTGCTCAATACGACCCTTGACATCACTGAAGCGCAGACCTATCTCAAATATTTTTACAACACCATTGCCAAATTAGGCGGCACTAAAGCAGATGAGAGTCATGATGCTGCCATGGTGCCGACGCCTCTCAATGACGAAGCGGACTCATCTGCTGACATTGACAATGAGCCGCCATTATCCGACTCTCTCCAGCAAGAGAGTGAAGAGCTGTACCCTCTAGAAGCAAAAGAGCACCAAGAAGTACCTGTTGCCGTTGCACATACAGATGAAACAACTCAAGAAGATGAACTCTACAGTTTTGATACACTCATTAAAAGGGATGAGGCACTTCCCGCTCTTGAAGTCGCTGTGAACGACAATAATATCACTGCGCAAGAGCCTGCACCAACCGACACAAACTTTCCTGCCGAGAAGACAAAAGAAGCAGGCTATCGGGAGATTCATTACAATCACTCCAAAGCAGCTTGCGAACTCGGTATTGATCCGGACTTTATTTCCGAATTAAAAGATGATTTCATTGCGCAAACACTAGCGCATAAAGAAGCCTTTCAAGAAGCATTGGATCATGATGATGCCCTCCGCTATAAAACCTTGGCACTGGAGCTTAAAGGAGTAAGCGACAATTTGCATATTGGCGATATTTCATCAACGTTGGAAGAAGTAATTAAAAGTCACTCAACACATGATGCTCAACACTCTGTGAATCAGCTATTTCATTATATAAAACAACTCTAATAAAGGAAAAATAATGCACTTTGGAATTAAAAACAGACTGCGATTAATCAGTCTTATTCCTATTGTTATTTTACTGCTGCTTGCCAGCTATCATGTCTATAACTCTTATACCAGCTATCAAAATGCAGAGACACTGCAACACAAACTTCAGCAGAGCCGCTATCTTGATGCTCTGTTAATCAACCTGCCGAAAGAGCGCGGTATCTCTGCCATGTATCTTGGTCACGCTACTAAAGAAATTTTCCATAAACTTCAAATCCAGCGAAAACTTGTCGATCAGAGCTTTGAGGCCTATATGCGTTACACCAAAGAAGAGCCTGCACATACGCATGCGGAAGGTCAAACGACATGTGAGCACTGCGATGCTATTGAGCAAGGCTCTGAGCTTTTTAAAACCGTTCAAAATGCCCGTCAGCTCGTTGATGCCAAAACAGATGATTTTAATGCCGTTTTCTATGATGCTTACAGTCGCACAGTTGAACATTATATTGACCTTATCGGTACCGATCCCTCCTTTCACATTGACGAGGAAATCACCTCACTTTCTTCGGCCTACTACTCCTTTTTACAAGCAACGGAATACAGTGCACAAGAGCGAGGATTTATTGCTTATCTGCTGAGCAAAGCACAACCTTTAAGCCATAAAGAGCTAAATAAATGGTTCCATCTCATCGACAAAACCGATACGCTCGCCTATAAAAGCTTAATTAATCCTTCTGTAAAAGATGAAATTGTAGCGCTGCTTGCAAGCAATCAGGCTACAGAGAGCTTTGATCATGTCACAGCAGAACGTTTGAAAATATTGCGATCACTTCAAGAGGGTATGGCAACTGTCGAGCCCCGCATCTGGTTTACAACCCTTACTAAAAAAATCAACCTTTTTGATAAAGCTGAATCAATCCTTTTACAGGCTATGGAAAAACGTACTGAGGCCATAAAAGATCAAGAGCTGCAAGTTCTCATTATTGCCGTAACTATCTGGATTATCACATTCTTGATTGCCATTGTCGGCTACCTTGTCTCTCGCGGAGTGACCCGCAGTATTAAAACCCTTGAATCCGTTTTTAAACGTGTTGCCCAAGACAGTGTCGATGAAGAGTCAAAACTGATTGCACAAGATATCAATCTCGACACCGCCAAGGGCACGGAACAAGCCTATATCATACTAGAAAGCATTATTGAGCAGACCCGCCGCGATAAGGCCTATGCTGTTGATGCGAGTGAAGCCAAATCGATGTTCTTGGCCAATATGTCCCATGAGATCCGTACTCCGCTTAACGGTATTGTCGGATTTACCGAACTGCTCAAAGATACCGAGTTGCAAGAGGAGCAAAAAGAGTTTATTGATATTATTGAAAAGAGCTCCGAAAACCTGCTTGAAATTATCAATAATGTCCTTGATCTTTCTAAAATTGAGAGCAATAAGCTTGAAATTGAAGAGATTGCTTTTGACCTGACCGATGAGTTTGAAAGTGCAGTCGAAGTATATGGCGTACGTGCATCCGAAAAACATATTAACCTGTCATGTTTTATTGATCCAACGTTAGAGCGTCCTATTAAAGGGGATACGACCAAAATCAAAGAGGTCATCATCAACCTGCTCAGCAATGCCATTAAATTTACCAACAATGACGGCGATATTCATGTGGACATTCGCCGTGAACCGTGCGATACGCCCAATCGTGTCAAAATTCGTTTTGAGGTCAGTGACAGCGGTATCGGTATCGGTCCTGAGCAAAAAGCTAAAATATTTGATGCTTTCTCACAAGCTGACACCTCAATTACCAGAAAATACGGCGGCACCGGTCTGGGTCTGACAATTTCGAGTCGTTTTATTGAGCTTATGGGCGGTCAGCTTGATCTTGAGAGTTCGCCCGAATACGGAACCTCCTTCTTCTTTACACTGGAGTTTGAGGAGCTAGAGACACTTGAAAAGAGTGTATTGGGGGTCTATACCAATATTAACGTTGCCATCTTGGAATCTGATACCGCAGAGAAACCTCAGCACAAATACCTTAAAGAGTATTTGCGACATTACGGTGTTAACTTCCAACGTTTCAGCTCTCTTGAGGAGTTGCAAAGTCTTCAGACACAGATCCGTTATGATCTGCTCTTTATTGATTTTGACTTTACCAGCCAAGAAGAGCTTGAACAGTATGTCAACTCTCCTGCTGAAGTTGTTCTCATCACCAAGTCGCTCTATATGAAAACCATAGATGCAATGGATTTGAATCTCTTTAAAATAATCTATGAGCCTATCAACGGGACTAAAATTAAAAATATTATTCAGTCCTATGATGTTGAAGAGTTCACCAGCAAAAAAGATATTAAAGAGGCACAGCGCAAAGATACCCAATCGCGTGCCACCAAATTCAATGCTGATGTCCTGGTAGCAGAAGATAATGTCATCAATCAAAAGTTAATTCAAAAAACACTTGAAGATCTTGGTCTCACCGTCTCGTTGGCCAACAACGGCTTGGAAGCTCTCAATCAGCGCAAGACTGCCGATTTTGACATTATCTT
>JAJRVF010000138.1 GCA_024277395.1 Campylobacterales bacterium | reverse complement strand
TTTCGTTATGTAGATGATTTCTATGAAACCAACAGTTCGGTTACCTCTCAAAAAGCATTTATTCAGGAGTATATGTTAGGCTACATGGGAAATGTGTACAGTCCTCGTTTGTTAGATTATACACTAGAAGGCGTATTGCGATTTGAAAATATTGATGATAAGACACAGGGTGTAAAATCAACAACAAAAATAGACAGCCAGGACTACAAAGTCAACCTGGCTTTTATTAAAGAGACAAAATACCCCTTTACGCTGTACGCACAACGAACCAACAGACCTTATTCAACGATTTATAGCCAATCTATTAATCGCTATACGCAGGATCTGGAGAAGTACGGTATATTGGGAAGCATGAAGTTTGATCTGTTGACATTAAATTATGGCGCTTCAAAAAACAAAAGGGTACAAGAAGATATTGCAACTCTGCAAAATAGAGATACGACAACCTACTATATTTCAGCGCGACGCAACGAAGCAAACTATAATATTCAGGTAAGCTACAATCACCTTAAACGTATTACGGATCAAACGTATGCCGATAGTAAAACCAGCAGAATTAATCAAACAGACGATACTGCCGATATTAAGTACGGGTGGAACATTTCCGATACACTGACGTTGAACTCGGGGCTCCGTTATTTACAGAGTGATTATTATCGCACCAAAACGACAACAGCGGATGCAAGTTTACGGTGGGTTCCCAACAAAAAATACAATGGAATGGTGTCTATATCGGCAAGTCGCTCCGATCAATATGGAAATGCCTATGATATCGGCGACGCTCAACTCTATTCAAATCAGGTAGATATGGTAAATATAAATCAAAATTTTAATTACAATGTCACGCCACAGCTCATACTTACCGAGAGTATGTCCTATTATGATTTTAGTTCAGATGTCTCAAGCGGAACCATTTACAGTTTAAGGCTTGGAGCAAACTATAGCAAGCAGTTACGAGAAGATACAAGAATGCAATTATCTTCGAGTATCGATATGCGTTCAAGTAAAAACGAGACGTCCACTACAGAATATAGCAGTTATCAGTCATTGGATAAAGAGAGTTACAGGGTTAATCTTGGAGCCAGACTGAATCAAAATTTATCTTCCATACGTTCAACCTTTAACGCGGGAGTGATGTACTATGGTATGCGCACCTCGTTAGATGAAACACGAGATCGATACACTTTGAATGCTTCGTTGTTTACAAGACTCTTTGGTGAGTTTGGCAATCGTGTTGACGTAAGTTATATGGACGATGAGAGTCTTTCGTACCTTAGTAATCTGGATGGACTCTATGCCCGATCCATTACGCGACTGGACATAGGTGAATATATTGACTATGCGACACGCTTAGGTATTCGGGGTCGCTTGTCTCTCAAGGTGGGTGTTCGATACTCTGAAATAGATAATGACGGACTCGTCATCTCTCGCACCGTGCCGCGTGCCGATATGAATTTAAATTACCGTTTTTGGCAGCGGTTGATTTTTTCAGCCGGCGCGCATGTCGATAAAGATTTAACCTACAACTATATTAACTATGCGGCTAATGCCAATATTAGCTATAAAATTAGAAAAGTCTCTTTTTCTATGGGGTATCAATATTTTAAAACAAAAGTGACAGATGTTGCCGACAATCTGGAGGGAACAGACGTGTTAGTGATTATACCGGAGCGGGATCGATCTCGGTTTGAAATGAAATTAAGTCGGAAGTTTTAGATGAATAAATTAATATGGCTGAGCTTATTGCTTCTTGTGACAGAGGGTTTAGGAGCAAAAAAAGAGTTAAAACTGGTTTGGCCGGCTCCTCCGGATCCCGCACGAATAGAGTATGTCGCTTCAGTAAATAATGCGAAAGAGCTTGGAATAGAAAAAGGCTTTTTCTCTAAAATTTTTGATTTTATGTTTGGTGATGAGGAGCCCGTACTAAATAGTCCTTTTGGTATATATGCCGATAAAGAGAGAGTATATGTAACCGATATTTTTGCTAAAGCACTTTATATTTTTGATAAAAAGAAGAGCAAGATCATCACGGTCAAGGGATCCGATAAAGAGCCGTTTCTTTACCCTGTTGATGTGGTTACCGACGGGAAAGGGAATATTTATGTTTCTGATTCAGTACGTGCAAAAATCTATGTATTTGACGATGATGGAGATTTTATCCATACCATTGCGCCCAAAGCATTGCAGCGCCCGGTCGGCATTGCTTTGAGTGCTGATGGACGTTGGTTGTATATTGTTGATGCCATGGCAAGTCAAATACATGTAACAAGTCTGAAAGGAAGTTATCTTCACTCTATCGGAAAACACGGAAAGGCAGGGGGAGAGTTTAATCGACCGACATTTATTGATGTAGGTAAAGATGGAAGACTGTATGTTAGCGACTCAATGAACCATCGTGTACAAATTCTCGATAAAAATGGAAAATATGTCCATGACTTTGGTGAGTTGAGTGACAATATTGGAGGCTTTGGAAGTCCACGCGGAATTGCCCTAGACAGCGATGACAACATCTATGTAACGGATACTCTTTACAATACCGTCCAAATATTTAACCGACAAGGAGAGCTGCTCATGCTCTTTGGTGTGTACGGTAGTAATAAGGGAGAGTTCGCACTCCCTATAGATATTTCCATTTTGGTCGATAATACCATATACATTACCGATACCAACAATAAGCGCTTTCAAATATTTAAACGATTGGAGGCGCCTGAATAGAGGAGCCCCCACATGAGATCCGCCGTATTATCTCTTTTCATAACAGCAGTGTTAGGTTTGTTAGGTCTTAATGCCAGCATTGTCAACACAAAGCACAATCTGTCTGTAAGCAATACTGTCGGTACTATTAAAGCGCAAACAGAGACTGAGGTATGTGTTTTTTGTCATATCCCTCACCAGGCACGGCCGGAAGGAAAACCCTTGTGGAACCGCAGTATGCCGACATCAAATTATATTATGTACGACAGTGATTACCTTCGACGCATGGGATATCCTGAAGTGGCATTGGATCTTGGGACAGCCAATGATACTCCGGGTGCGTTGTCGCGTCAATGCTTAAGCTGTCATGACGGTACTGTCGCCGTAGGTGCCGTGTATAAGTTACGACGCAATGTTATGAACGGCTCAAAGATCAATATGAGCGGCGTTGATGCCGGAGGAAATATCCCCGCAAGCGCATCAGGGTTTTTGGGGACTGATTTAACCATGCACCACCCTGTAGGCATTGAGTATGATCCGACTGTAAGTAAAAATTTTGATATTGGAACCCGCACTATAGAACTTAAGGCATCACCCACTGCTCCAATTAAGCTTTTTGAATATGGCGGAAAACGTTATGTTGAATGTTCTTCATGTCACGATCCGCATAAGGAGAACAAAATGTTCTTACGCGTCTCAAGCGGTGCCAATCATGCACAAAATGTGGTCAGTACCTGTACCTCATGTCATGACAAGTTGACATGGACGGGCAGTATCCATCAGAGCGCGACAGCAACCTACAGCGATCCTAATATTTTGGCGACGTACGGAAGCAACAAAGTAGGTGATCTTGGGTGCGCCAACTGTCACATGCCGCATAATGCGGAAGGTATTCCCTATCTTAACAGAAAAGTACAAGCCGCAACCTGTTTTGAAGGAGCGGCAACAGATACTACCGGAGCTGCCTGTCACGGTGTTGGCGGTGCAAAAGACATTGAGTCGGTATTGAGTCGCCTCTATGTGCACCCGGTTAATGAAAATACAGCCAATCCGAAACATACCAATTTAGATACGCTCTACGGTACGGGCATTCCCGATCCTCACGGCGGGGGAGGCATTTCATGGGATAACAATAAACATGCTGTCTGCATGGATTGTCATAATCCGCATAAAGCACGTCCGGGTAAGCATGTTCCCGATGGTCAATGGTATCCTGATCCCGGTGCCGGAACCAATTTGGTTTCCGGAGTGCTTCAGGGAGTTTCCGGAGTGGAGCCGACGTGGCCTGCAGCATGGACGCAGCCGCTAACGTTTAGCACTATGGAGTCCTCGACGAAAGAGTACCAGATCTGCTTTAAGTGCCATTCGTACTGGGGTCTTGGCAGTGCTACAGGCGGTATTAACGATGGCGGACATGTCTCGCCGAGTGACGGGGTGACACCGCTGACCGATGTAGCATGGGAGATGAACATTAACAACAAGTCGGGGCATCCGGTAGTGATTAACTCGCAAGGACGTGTCGGTTCGTACAACCCCAAAGCCCTGCAAGATTTTCAGCTGCTGACCCCATGGAAAGAGAATCCCGGGCTCAATACCATGTACTGTTCGGACTGCCACGGAGCCGATAATGAGCTTGGCGGCGACCCGCGAGGTCCGCACGGGTCAAATTTAAAATATATTTTAAAAGGGGAGAATCAACACTGGCCGTTCGATGCAAGCGGGCGTCTTTACCGTATGGGAGATATCGGTACGGCTGCTGATACCGGACTGTTTTGCAAAAACTGTCACGATCTAAGCTATCCGCATCAAGAGTGGTGGCGACGGATGTCAAATATTGATATTACCTGTGTCTCGTGCCATGTCACCGTGCCGCATGGTTCACCGGTTTCACGGCTTATTGGGTACAGCAACTTTCCAAGACCGTATAACTATAACGGTAACAGCCTGAGAATGGAAGGTTTTAGGAAGAATGACTTTTTTGATAATCGTGATGTGTATGCTCCTGGTTGCGGTGGCAGAAGATGCCACCGAACCAATGCCGGCGGTTATGACTCAAACCCGTTTCCATAGAAAGTGACAGCCGGTTAAAATGGCTGTCATAGGTGAAATCTCTTAAGTATTAACTGTTGTGTGGTAACTCTTTGGTACACTTTTGGCATGTCGCGAATGAGACTCTCTTTTGCAGTGCATAATTAAGGAGCGTGTGTGATTATTAAGAGCATAATAGCTATCTGCTTAACAGTGGTGATGGCCATCGCAGCAGTGCCGATTAGTGATGACAAAAAAATCAAACATGCGCTGCTAAAATATAATTACGGCATCATCAAAATGGGCCGTAGCGGTGAGACAGAATTTTTTAAAACTTTTGTTGCGGAAGATGTTGCCATGAAACTGCAGGTATGGTTTGAGTCATGGAAATTCAATAATCTAACCATGCTGGCGGAAATTAACGACTTAAGATTTAGTCCTGTTACATACAATGATGCAAATGCAACCATAACGACATTGGAAAACTGGACTTTCTCTTATGTAGATTTAACAACGAAAAAACTGGCGCATGATCCGGTAAACGTTGTTTACAAGATGAACTATACTCTGCAGAAGCAGGGGGATGACTGGATTATTGTCGCCATTAAACATCTGGAAGAGAAGCAGTTAAGTGTCTCATCTTCACACGTGCCTTCCTTAAAGCCACAAGAGACACAACTTGATGAAGACTTTGATTTTTCTGAACCGCAAAAAAGAATGAAAACACATTAAGCGTTAATAAGAAAGCGTCTGTTAGGCTTACGCTTATCATATAAAGGAAACTTATGAATACAGTCATAAAGAACGTCTGGTCATTTTTGATCTCTATGAAGTTGATGGTAGTGTTGGTGTTGCTGTTTGCAATTGCCAGTGGTGTGGCAACGTTTATAGAAAACGACCATGGAATCAACACCTCATGGGCATTGGTCTACAGCAGCCGTTGGTTTGAAGCCATTCAAGTGCTTCTGGGGATTAGCATTATCGGTAATATATTTCGATACAAGATGTACCAAAAGAAGAAAATTCCGGTATTTATTTTTCATGTTGCGTTTCTGTTTGTTTTGGTAGGATCAGGAATCACACGCTACTACGGCTATGAAGGGGTGATGCATATTCGTGAGGGCGCTATGCAAAATGAGATGATCTCTTCGGATGCCTTTTTGCAGGTTACAGCAACAAAAGGGGACGAAGAGCATAAGCTTGAAGAGATCGTCTATATTTCAGAGCTTGGCGGAAGAAAGTTTGACTACAGCATGGATATTGACGGCAAAGAACTGGAAGTAAGCTATAAAGATTTTATTGGAAAGGCGGTCAAAACAGCTGTTGCAGACGAGAAGGGAGAACCGCTGGTCTCCTTTGTTATTTCAACACCACAGGGTCCTGACAGTTATTTTTTAAAGAGAGGGCAATATGTCGATGCCGGACCGCTTTTGGTTTATTTTGACAGAGCACCGATTAGCCGAACCCCATATATTCGTTTTATGCACAAAAACAATACAATCACTTTTATCTCCAATGTGCCGATTCAGTGGATGCGCATGGCAGATCGAAAACAAAAAGTTTTTCAGGCCAATACAGAGCACCCCTTGGAGGGTGGCTCGTTGTACACGGTTAACGGTGTACAGTTGGTGGTGAAATCGGTACTAAACAAAGGGCGCGTGAGTGTTGTGGATGAAGCGGAGTATCTGGCGGAAGGGCATATGAAAATGAACACAGAGCCTCTCTCGGCACTAATTGTTGATGTTGAGTATGACGGAGAGCAGCGCGAGATCGCACTGATGGGCAAAGGAAAGCGCTATAAGGGGTTTACCGAAATGGTTACCATTGGTGATGTCGAACTCTCGTTGGAGTGGGGCTCTAAAATGTTGCGGCTACCGTTTTCTTTGTGGCTACGGGATTTTATTTTGGTAAAATATCCGGGCTCCATGAGTCCGTCGTCATATGAGAGCCATGTCACGGTTATTGATGAAGCTAATGGAGTGCGGGAGCCCTACCATATCTATATGAATCATATTTTGGACTATGGCGGTTTTCTGTTTTTTCAATCTTCGTACGATAAAGATGAGCAAGGAACAATTCTCTCTGTTAACCATGATCCGGGAAAATGGCCGACATATTTAGGGTACGCACTATTGGCAATTGGTTTTATTTTAACGCTTTTAAGTCCGCACAGCCGTTTTGGAAAGCTGGCTCGTACCAAATACGAGCTTAATGCAACTGCTGCAGTTTTTGTTGCACTGTTTGTTGCACTCTCTTCATCGCAACCGCTGCTGGCAAAATACACCGAAGCCCTTATTTAAGAGGTCTCAAAAATTGACAAAGAGCATGCGGACTACTATGGTACGATGTTAGTGCAGTCGCGAGATGGGCGCACCAAGCCGCTTGATACGGCGGCAACCAATCTGTTAAATAAAATAGCAGGCAACAGCAGCATGTTCGGCTTGAGTCATAATCAAATTATTTTGGGCATGGCATCGCGACCCGATGCATGGAAGCAGCTAGAGATGATTAAAGCGTCACATCCGAAACTTAAAAAAATGCTCGGCATGGAGGCGTCGCAGAAGCGATTTGCTTATGAAAAAGCGTTTGACCAGCATGGAAACTATCTGTTGGCAAGCATAGCTGAAGAGGCATTGCGAAAACGTCCCGGAGAGCGGGGAACCTTTGAGAAGGATGTTATTAAGGTTGATGAGCGGGTCAATGTTGCCTATTTTGTCTATTCGGGTCGCTTTATGAGGGTATTTCCGCTTGAAGGGGAGGCAGCCAACAAGAAATGGCACTATCCCGAAGAAGCACTTACCACATTCCCTCCCAAAGCGGCTGCCGAAGTACGGGAGTTGTTGCGACAAAATGCCAGAGGTCTGGCCGTTGGATTGCGTGAAGGCAATTGGAGTCAGGCCAATGCCGCCATAGACGCTATTAAGGCATATCAGGCAAGATACGGCGCAGCGGTTATGCCAGATGAAACGGTCATAAAAGCAGAACTTCTGTATAACAAACTGCAGATTTTTGAGCGATTGTATCCAGTCTATCTGTTTTCGGGATTGGTGCTGTTGGCATTTATCTTTATTCGGTTGGCGCGTCCGACACTTGATGTTACCACGCCGACCCGTATTGTGTTAGGCATATTGGTTCTTGGCTTTATAGCCCATACAATCAGTCTGGCAATGCGCTGGTATATCTCGGGACACGCTCCGTGGAGCAATGGATATGAAGCGATGCTCTATATCTCATGGTCAATTATTCTTGCCGGTATTCTGTTTGCCCGATCTTCGGAACTGGCACTCGCAACAACGGGTATTTTTGCCGGTATTGCCTTGTTTGTGGCACATTTAAGCTGGTTAGATCCGCAAATTACAACATTGGTACCGGTGTTGAAGTCCTACTGGCTTACCATACATGTCTCTATTATTACGGCGAGTTACGGATTTTTGGGTCTAAGCACTTTGCTTGGTTTTATTGTTCTGATTTTTTATATTATGCTGGGTAAAGACCAAAAGAAAAATGAACGCATTAGCGTGAATATTCTTGAAGCGACCCGCATTAGTGAAATGTCGATGATTGTCGGACTCTTTTTATTGACAATCGGGAACTTTTTGGGCGGTGTCTGGGCAAATGAGTCTTGGGGACGTTATTGGGGCTGGGATCCAAAAGAGACATGGGCACTGGTGAGTATTTTGGTGTATACTTTTGTAGTGCATATGCGATTTGTGCCGATTCTGCGCTCAAATTTTATATTTAATGCTGTTTCGGTAGTAGCGTACAGCTCTATTATTATGACCTATTTCGGTGTGAACTACTATCTGTCCGGGCTGCATTCGTATGCATCGGGTGATCCAATTCCGGTTCCGGTGTGGATCTATTATGCTGTTTCTGTTGTTGTTGTTATGATTATAGGTGCTTCGTTCAACCGTAATAAATTGGTGATGATAAAAAAAGAGAAATAGCGGCATGGCAGAAGGGAAGCGAAGATGCGATTATGGCATATAGCGGCAACAGCAGCGCTTCTTTTAAGCGGATGTTCTTCGCTTCAAGTGGTCAGTAGTTATGATCGCCACGTTGATTTCACGACACTCTCGCATGCTAATGTCACCTATGTTGCTCAAGATGATGGAGAGAATTTCGTTCGTGAGCGCATTGCAAGAGAGCTTAAAGAGACGCTTCAAAAGCGAGGCTTTAGCATTGTCAGCAAAAGTGAAGCAGGTCTTCATGTCAAGGTCTATCTTTTTATACGACAAAAAAGCAGAATCGAAACCTCATACGACTATATTCCGGCTACTTTTGCAGGCTATTATCGACCAAGCTATTTCAATCGACCTCTTTATCTGCAGCGCAACTGCAGCCAAGGTACTGTGTATCGCATGAGCAGTATATATGAGTATGAAGAGCAGCGACTGGTTGTAGAGATGCGTGAGACCAAGAGCAATAGCATTGTCTGGCATGCTACTGCAACCGATACATTCTCAAGCGGAGACTGGGAGCGTTATGACAGCGGGTATATTAAAAAGATGATCCAAAAGGTGTTGGCAGATTTTCCCCCACACTGAGCAAGAGGAATTGGCAAGTCAGACACCTTCATTGAGGTGTCTGCATGTATTTATTGAATACTAAAAGTACTCTCTTCCATAATTACCGGAAAGAAGTAGCCGTAACCAAAATCTACATCAGTTTTTAAGGTACCTTTCGCAGTAACCGTATCTCCGACACTAACAGTGGTATTGAGTCCTGTTGCGGTAATATCACTGGCAGTAGAGCCGTCTTGTAGATGAATCCAGTCTTTTCCCATAATGTTCTTTGACACCTTCACTACTTTGGCATTAAACGAGACAACGGTTCCGTTTAGATCATTTTTTTGTGCGTATAGCTCCTCAATGGTAAATCCGTTAGGAAGCTTTTCAACCTTGATGATTTCAGCAGCATTCTCGCCGTGTGGCACTGGAGCTTGTGAAGTCTGAGGCTTTTTGCTGCTGTTGGCATCTTTGCTGCCGCAGTCGTCACAGTTATGCGCCTCTTTTTTTGCGGGCAGTGCTGCCGCTTTATGTGCTGCAGCGGCAGCGTGAGCATCGGCAGGAACAATGGTGTTGGCAAACACAAGGTAGTCAAATGTTTTGTTGAGTGTCTTGCTGGTAAAATCTTTCATAACCATCTGCTCGGTAAAGGAGATGACATCACCGGCAGCAATGACGGTTTTGGGCCCTGCAATCCAATAGATATTGCCGCCTTCATTGATTTTGGCGTATGTATATCCTGCCGCATCCATCGTTTCAAGAACAGTTCCTGTATGAGGAATTGTGGTGACCTCCGCCGCATTTTCATGAGGCGCTGTTGTCTGCGAGACGACTTCTTTGGTGGTAGTTCCATAAAGGTTCTCTTCGATAGCATCTTCATTGACTGCCGGTTTGGTTATCTCAGCCGGAGCTGCGGTCGCAGCACTTGACTCTTCGGGCTTATCACTACAGCCATGCATCAGGAGTGCAGCAAGAGCCAAACTCATCGATATCTTGTTCATTATTATCCTTTTTATGTTGATTGGGTGCTGATCAAAATAGCAGTTACCGCTTATTGAGCGGCAGCTTTTTTAGCTTCCCATGCTTTTTTAGCTTCGGCGAATGTAGCGTCCGGATTGGCTTGAAAAAAGTCTTTGGTGAAGCGATTGTATTCAAGGTCATTGTTTGATTTTTGTTCTTCTTTGGAAATCTTTTTGGAGACCTTGACAGGGGGGAGTGATGCTACATATTGTGCTACTGCTTTCATCTCATCCGCAGAGAGCTTTGTTGCTTCTCCTTGCATCATGCGGCCAAAACCGTACTGATTTAATTTGCCGCTACGGTAGGCCTTTAGGGTTTTAATAATATGGTCAGCCTGCATACCGGCAATAATTTTACTTACATTGAGTGAATGCTTCTGGGCTTTATCGCCATGACAGATGGCACATTTTTTAAATATTTCAGCTCCATCCGGCGCTGCAGAGGCGATGGCACCAGAGATAAGCGCAAGTATTAATACTTTTTTCATGCTATTCCTTTGATTGCTATATTTATGTAAAGGTACGCATAAATATACCGTGTCAAGGTAAACGAGCAGTTACGTTATTCTTTGAGATGCACCTCGCCCGGTATTGTGACATCCCAGTTGTTTTTATCCAATATAACTTTAGCTTCGGCACTGCCGTTGACGTAAGCCTGTTGTATGAGTGCCTTGGCCTCCTTCATGTCTTTTGGTATGTCAGTTCCATCATGATACATTTTTCCCAAAACAAATTGTGCCTGCGGATAACTTTGCAAAGCGGACCGGTTTAAGTATTGTACTGCCAGCTTAATATTTTTTGCAACACCGACACCTTCTTTGTGCATAATGCCCACTTTGTATTGCGCTGCCGGATAACCGACATCAGCCGCTTTTTTATACCAATGGTAAGCTTTTGCAGGATCGGCGGCAATGCCGTCCCCTTTGTAGTACATATCGGCCATATGCATCATTGACTTGGTATCGCCGGTCTCTGCGGCTTGTTTAAAGAGTCGGATTGCTTCATCCATATCCTGTTTAACTCCATCTCCGTTGTGATACATTACCCCGAGGTTAAACATGGCTTTGACATGACCGTTCGCTGCTGCCTTTTTGTAAATTTCCGCCGCTTTTTTATGGTCTTTTGTGGTAACGATACCTTGATAGTACATTCCCGCAAGAGCAAACTGACTGTTCGCATCGCCTTTGTCGGCTTTGGTTTTAACGGACATAAAAGCGCGTTTGTCCATTTCTGTAATGTTGCCTGCAGTGGCAACAGAACCAACTAGTAATACTTGTGCCGCGATGAGAAAAAGTGTCTTCTTCAATGGATGCTCCTGTGAATTTTAAAATTAATGCACTACCATGGTCTGAAATTTTGTAATGCATATTATTAATTTGGGTAATGATAGCTTGATTTGTCAAAACATTTTCTTAAAATAGCCATAAATAACAAAAATATTATTTTACGTATAAAAAATAATAATAGATAAATTATTAATATAAATTTAAATAATATTTTTACTTTATTTATGAAGAGAAATTTGAAGTTTTATAATCCCAGCAATAACATTTTGGTAAAATACATGTAAATTATTGAGGTGTTAAATATTGATGACAATATCACACTATCTTTTTCTTGCTGTTGCACTGTTGTTGTTTTTGTTGGTTGTCTTGGTATGGCTTTATATTAAAAGAGACAAACAAAAACGTCAGGAAGAAAAGGAATACAACCCGATGCGCACTGTGACATTGCCAACGTTTTTAGAATTACAAGAGATCATTGCAAACGATACAAGTACTGCGGAGGTATTGGAACAGGCGGCTAAAGATATTATCACATATTATGGCACTATTGAAAATTTTAATGATTATGCAATTGTGATACAACATATGTGTCAGCATCATAAGATAAAGGCCAAAACAATTGTTCAGTTTGACAAGGCATTGACCAATAAGAACAGATCATATGCGCAACAAATCAACCGAGTACTTCAGCAGGCACTGCATTCTAGAAAATAAAAATATTCTTATTTAATATTGTGCAATGCTTTTATGTGATAAAATCATGCTAATAAAATACCAAATACAATCTATTTGATCAAGAATAAAAACAAAGAGAGATGATTGAGTGAGAAAGCTCTGTGCCGTAATGGTATCAATATTGACATTGGCGCTGGTGGCAACAGCACTGTATATTGTTGAGACGACGTCGACTACTGCTTATCATATTGCGTACTTATTGTTAGCGCTACTTAATACGGTGATACTTTACATTATGTTTGCAACCAAAGAGCGTGAAGTACATCACGACTACAGAGCATTGGAGCAAATTGCATTTAAAGATGCGTTGACCTCGTTGTTAAATCGGCGTGCAGTCGATAATTTTATTGATAAAATTATCGCACGCTGTGAGCGTGATGGTTCCAAATTTGCCATACTGTACTTAGATATGGATAATTTTAAAGCCATTAACGATACATTGGGTCATGATGTCGGCGACAGTGTCCTTGTCGGGGTCGCCAAAAGGCTACGAAATCTGGTTCGGGGCAATGATGTTGTGGGACGGGTTGGCGGTGATGAGTTTATCATCATTTTAGATGAGATCAACGAGTCCTCATTGGCGTTTATTACAGCAGAAAGGGTGATACAAAGTTTTAAAAAACCGCTGAACATCAACGGGCATAGAGTTTCAGTAAGTTTTAGTATCGGTATTAGTATTTATCCTGACAACGGGGTCTATCGACTCAGTCTTTTTAAAGCGGCTGATATTGCGATGTATCAAGCCAAGGAGAGTGGTAAAAACGGCTATAAATTTTATACGAGTGAGCTCGATGACAGGGTCAAAAAAAGCCGCAGTGTGAATCTTGCACTGGAGAGAGCTCTTACAGAAGAGCAGTTTGTTTTAATGTATCAGCCAAGAATAAACTTTAACAACAGCGCTCTACACGAAGCAGAAGCATTGATTCGTTGGAATCGACCCAAAGAGGGTCTTGTAGCACCTTCAGAATTTATTCCTCATGCTGAAAAGAGTCATTTGATACTCTCTATTGGAGCATGGGTAATTAATGAGGTATGTCGTCAGTGCCGCATTTTTTGTGATCGGAATCAACCGACCCAGATATCAATAAATATATCGTTGATACAGCTTAAAGATCCTGAGTTTGTCGTAATGCTGAAACAGGCCATTGACACGCATGGTATTGATGCTCAACTCATTGAGCTGGAGATGTCAGAGTCTTATTTAATACAAGAGGCAGAGCAAGTAATACCGATATTACATAAACTCAGGGCGCTGGGTGTAAAATTGGCAATTGACGAGTTTGGAAAAGGATACTCATCTATGGGCTATATGAAACGGCTCCCTGTAGATACCATCAAAATAGACAGGTCGCTGATTAACGAAACGTTAATCAATCAGAAAGACAAAGAGCTTGTAGCGGCTATCACTGCGCTTGGACATGTTATGAATATGAGCGTTGTCGCCGAAGGCGTTGAGATTGACAAGCATTTGGAGATGAGCAGAATGCTGCATATTGATGCGGCGCAGGGTTTTTACTTGACAGAGCCCCTCGAGGCCGATCAGCTGCATGACTTTTATAAAGCAATGAGTGCGAAAATATCGTAAAAGCCGTTTTTTATGTTCTTTTTATATAATGTCCGAATTAAATGCTAAAGAGGTGCAATGCGATATATGGTTCTTATTGCGAGCCTGTGGTTTTTGGGCGGTTGCGGCAATGAGTATGATCGTACTAAGCCCTATATTATTGGTCAAAAACCCCCTTCCTCGCAAATGAAAAAATATTATGGCAACCGACCGGATCTATACCATAAGTCCGTGATAGAATCGGAAAAAATAAGGGCAGAAAAAGAGAAAGAGATTGCACTGATAAACAAGCAGCGCGATATTGCACTCGAGCGATTAAAACAGACTGTGAACCTACAAAAAGCAGATATTGAAAAAGTCATTGCCTTTAAAAAGAGTGATATGACAATGGTCATGGCCGAACGATCCGCATCAATGCAAAAAAATTATCTTATACTGGTTGCGGTTACTATAGTTTCTGTTATGATTTTTTTATTTTATTTTTTACAAAAGCGTCGCAGGGATCGACTGAAAATGCATGAGGATACTTTACATAAAGAGATGTATCTCAAAGATAGAGAAATCCAGGTAAAAATGGTAGAACGCATTTTGGATACACTGGAAACAGGGGCATTGTCATCAGAGCAGCAGACAAAACTGGTGGAGACATTGAGCCGTAGTGCCACACTGCTTCCCGCAATAAGCAGAGACTCACCGCATAAAGAAACCCAAAAATAGCAACAAAAGAGCCTGTTTCTTGTCTAGCGTCATGGTAAATACAATGATGTTCATGCTAGACTGCTACATTAATACCGAACAGAAGGAAACATAATGCACTATCCGAAATTTTATGATGATGTTGAAACCATAACGCTGTATGATCCACTATCAGAGGTGTTGGGAAGTTTTGAAAAGGGAGTTATTGAGTTTTGTTACCTGAACAGTGTTCAAAGTGCCGGACACAGTTGTCCGACGGTAGCCGGTGCGTATCTTATGACACTCAAGGCACTTCATGCACTGTACCCTGACAGCATGCCGGTTCGTGGCGAGATTTTGGTTTCTTTTGCGCAGGCTGATGATGAAGGCGTGTCCGGAGTGATTGCCAATGTCATCTCTAATATTACCGGAGCGACGGAGCGTATGGGCTTTAAAGGGCTTGGCGGTAAGTTTGCACGACACTCGTTAATGTCGTTCAATCAAAACATTACGGCTTCGGCACGTTTTACCCGTACCGATACTCAAAAAAGTGTCGATCTCTTTTACGACCCGAGCAGCGTGCAGGCTGATGGCGATGTGTCGCAAATGCAATCAATGATGGGACGTGCGCTCGGTGGCGATGCGGAGGCAATAGAGAACTTTGGAAGGATGTGGCAGAGTCGGGTTAAAAAGATATTGATTGATAACGTCAATAATGAAAGCGTCATTAAAATTGTTGAAAATTAATACGCAGTATTTTTAATCATTATTAAATTTAACACTTCTTCTATGCGTGTTGCTTAGATTATGGTTAGTACAGTTTTGCTATAATGGCGCAGAGCAACAAGGAGTAGCGATGGATATTTTACTATTAGAAGATGACCAGATTTTAGCCCAAAGCTTGCAGGAACTGCTTGAAGATGAAGGCTATAGCGTTGATGTTGTCTATGATGGTGAAGAGGCATTGGAACACTCCTATAAAAAAGAGTACAAACTCTATATATTTGATGTTAATGTTCCTGAGATCGACGGATTTGAACTTTTGAAGAGCCTGCGCGATGCCGACGACAGTACGCCTGCCATTTTTATGACCGCACTCATTGATATTAAATCAATGGAGGAAGGCTTTAACTCCGGTGCAGATGATTATATTAAAAAACCGTTTGATCCGGATGAGCTGATTATTCGCGTTAAAGCAAAAGTAGCGCAAAAAAATGCCAAAATTTGTTTCTTGGATCTTGATTACGATCCTGCCTCCAAAGAGTTGTATCAAGATGGCAAGCTGGCAAATTTGAGCGAAACCCAACTGTTGATTTTTGATCTTCTCATTCAGAATATTAATCATGTTATTGATAAAGAGCAGTTACTAGACCTGCTCAACATTGCCTCCGATGCGTCACTTCGCGTGCATGTCAATAAGCTTAAAAGCAGACTGGGTATTGAGATTCGTAATGTGAGGGGCGTAGGATATATGATTGATAAAGTTTGAAGCTGAAGCACTTACCAAAGGTTTTATACTTTTTTTCGTCTCTCTTGAAATTCTTCTTGCCATTATTTTTGTTCTTGACTATGACAAAGAGATTGATCAGCTCGATAATAGAATCTCAAACGAAATGAAAATTTGCAGCTATAACTTAAAGTGCAAACAGTTTGATTTTGATTTTTCAGACCGAGAGGGTCAGGTGACTTATACGCTCTATAAAGATCAAACAGGTCTCTACAGCTATTTTGATATTCCCACCACCAAGAACTACCTTATGAAGCTTTTTTATCCGCAAGAGCGTTATTTAGAACAGGTATATGAGATAAAGAAAAACCAGATATTGATCTTTTCTGTAATCTCAGTAGCGTTGGCGCTATTATCGCTTTTTTTCTCATTTCTCTCATTGCAGCCGTTACGATCAGCACTGTCACTTACAGAGGAGTTTATTAAAGATATACTGCATGATTTCAATACACCCATCTCATCCATGCTCATTAATATGAAAATGATGAAAAAAGGGAGTAATGATGTCCAGATAACGAAGAAAATAGATCGAATGGAACAAAATATCAACACGTTATTATCCTTGCAAGATAATCTGAAAAGTTATATTCTAAATCATGATTTCCAGATAGAAGATATTGAGTTATCCAAACTGTTGAAAGAAAGAGGCAGTGCTATTCAGAAGCTATATTCGGAAATTCATTATGAAATTGATGTAGAGGTAATGCATATTAGTGCCAATGAAGATGCTTTAATTCGAGTATTTGACAACTTGTTGAGCAATGCCGGCAAATACAACAAGCGTCATGGGTTTGTCCATGTGGGATCCCACAAAGGCGTCATTGTTATTCAAGACAGCGGCAAAGGGATCAAAAATCCTTCTAAAGTGTTTCAACGTTTTTACAAAGAGCAGCAGCGGGGTATCGGGATTGGACTGCATATCGTTAAAAAATTGTGTGATGAGATGAAGATTACAATAGAGGTCTCCTCCGAGGTAGGAAAAGGGACAACATTCAAGCTCGACATGAATGCCTTGCGACGGCACTAAATAATACTAACGGTTAATTAACAAATCTATTTTACAATTATAGAAAAAGAGAATATGGTATAATACCCTTTCTTGTTAATAATATAGAGGAGTTTATTATGATACGGATGATTATAATAACTTTGTTGAGTGTATCGGCATTTCAGGCGGGTGCCATGGATATTGAAGAGCAAATTTTAAAAATACGTCAAGCGAGCGATGCAGATCGTTATCAGTTGGTCAATGAGCTGAAACGGGAGCTTTCAAAACTTGGACGTGACGAGCGTGTGGGCGCTATCATTGCGTTAAAACAGCAGTTAAGCTCCTCTAAAAGTGATGACAATACAGACGCGCTATTAGTGTCGGATACGACAAAGAGTGAGCTTAAGCAGGGGTCGCAGGCGGGGCAGCGAAATATTTTAAATAATTTTCCAAATGTTGCTGCGGTAGCTGATGCGCAAGGAAGCGGTATGGTTGGTACGGTTAATGCCGTAGCTCCGGCAGTGAACCAAGTGGCTCCGCCGCGTCCTTCGCCTGTTGCTCCGGCTCCTAGAATAACTCCTGAAAATACGCTTAGAATGGTGAACAGTACGCGCGTTGTCGGTTAGCGACTGCCAGGCAGTAATGCTACGGATTCTGGTAGGTTTACTATTGGTAACAGGGGTGTCGTGGTGCTATAGTGATAGTGATTTTGACGGTGTTTCCGATGAAAAAGACGACTGTGCCAATACGCCGGTCACCAACTTGGTTGATCGGTACGGCTGCAGCATTATAAAAATTATGGACAATGACCCGGTGGGGTCACACTATGATGTTATTTTAGGCTATATCTACGACCGCGCCGATTATGGTACTTCTGAAAGCATTGCAACACTTACCAATACATTTCAAGCAGATATTTTTATGGACAACTGGGGTACAGAACTGTTCACTTCATATTCTGTTTCCGATAGCAATCGCTCAGACAGCAGTGGTATGAATGATACAACGCTGTCGCTCTATTATGGGTACAGCACCCTTGAAGAGTACAATATTTTTCTGCGCTTTCGCTTGGGAGCAATCTTTCCGACAAAAAAAAACGATTATAACAAGATGGATTATATTGCCTCCGTAAGTGCCAATTTCATTGTCAACAATTACGCGCTCTTTGGGGGGTATACCTATACATTCGTCGGCGATGAGAATATAGAGTTTTATGAATTTCAAAATACGCGGGCTTTTCATGTTGGTTTGGGGTATTATTTTAAGGCCAATATATATACGAGCTTCTCCTACTTGCATGCTGAGAGTATTGTCAAAATGATGGATAAAATTAAGAGTGTTTCGCTTTACCTGTTTTACGGTATTGATAATAATTGGTTTGCGACACTGTCTTATTCGCAAGGGCTTAGTGACAGTGCAAGGGATCTGGCGTCAAACTTGAGAGTTGGGTATTATTTTCAGTAATATAACCCTTAACTCATTTTAAAAAATAGATGGTATAATCGTACAAAATTCATAACAAAGTGAGATATTATGACCTTACCGGCTTTAGATATTCCCTTGACCTTACCCATTGAACTGCCGCTTTTAGTGCATCCGATTGTCGTGCATTTTGCCATTGTGCTGCCTATTGTGATTTTATTATTGGAAGTTAGCAATCTCATTTTCAAGAGACGCGCATTGAGCGTGACATCACTTTTGTTTATGCTGCTTGTGGCGGTAGTCTATTTTGCCGCATTTTTTACCGGCAAGGTAGATGGTTCTGAAGCGGGCCCGCTTTTGAGTGCAGCCGGAAAAGAGGAGCTTCAAGAGCATAAGCTCATCGGCACCTATTTGGTCTATGCGACTATTTTGCTTGTTGCTGTCAAAGCATTTAGTATGTTAATCGTACGAGGCTGGGCGAAAGGACTCTTCTTTTTAGTGTTAATACTCTTTATTGCAGCGAGTATTAAGCAAGGAGATGATGGCGGGGAGTTGGTTTATAAATACGGTGCAAACATTGCGATAGTCTCAACACACGAAGATACCATCGATGATCTGAATGACAAAATTGAAGAACTTGAAGAGCAGCTTGAGCAGTCCAAGGTTGTCTCAGGCGCAACGGTAGAAGCAGTCAAAGAGGTACAACAGCAGCTTGGAGCAAGCATTGACAACGTTGTCGATGCAACGGGAGATGTTGTTGAAGCAGTAACAAATTATGTCAACGAAACAGCAGCAAGTGTCGGTAAGGCCGTTAAAGAAGCGGTTCATGATGTCAACAGCAGTGCCGAAAAAGTACCGCAAGGGCAAGCTGAGCAGAATGCTTCAAGTCCGATGAGTGAAGTTGCTCCGGTGCAAATGCCCAAGATGGATCGCGCAAGCTTTCCTCGTGGAGATATTGCTACCCATTAATTTACATGTAAATTGTGCTTAAAGCAAAACAAGGCATAATTGCGACACATTTATGTATGACCTCCCGCAGGGACAATACAATATAAGATATTAGGAATACGAAAGCGTGGATACTATAGCCGTAAAATACAATGATGAGATTGTCGATCTGCAAACAGCACAGGCCAAAGGGGTTGGCGGTGATCCCATTGTCTTGGACAATTCCGAGGATGCACTGGAAGTTTTGCGACATTCCACCGCACACTTGATGGCGCAGGCCATCAAGCTGCTCTATCCCGATGCTCGGTTTTTTGTTGGCCCGGTGGTGAAGGAGGGGTTTTATTACGATTTTAAAGTCAACGAAGAGATTGGCGAAGGTGATTTAAAACGTATTGAAAAACAGATGCTTGCTCTGGCGAAGAAAAAATTTGCGATAGAGCGTTATGAAATCAGCAAAGAAGAGGCGCAGAAGAAGTTTGCCGACGACCCTTTGAAACTGGCTGTCATGGAGCGCATTTCTGATGAGGTCGTCTCTATTTACAAGCAGGGAGACTTTGAAGATTTGTGTCGCGGTCCCCATCTGCCTTCGGTCAAAGCCATCCGTTTTTTCAAGCTGACCAAAATTTCCGGCGCTTATTTGGGGGGTGATTCGAGCAAGGAGATGCTGACACGAATCTACGGCATTGCTTTTGCTGACAAAGAGGCACTTAAAAAGCATCTGGAGATGATTGCCGAAGCAGAAAAGCGCGACCACAGAAAAATTGGGGCACAGATGAAGCTCTTTACTTTTCGCGAAGAGGTAGGTGCCGGTTTTCCAATCTGGCTGCCCGCAGGTGCACGTCTGCGTTCACGCTTGGAGGATCTGCTCTTTAAGGCACACCGTAAACGTGGTTACGAGCCGGTTCGCGGCCCGGAGATGCTGCGTTCGGATCTCTGGAAAACATCGGGGCACTACCAAAATTACGGTGAGAACATGTACTTCACCCATATTGACGATATTGAGTTCGGTGTAAAGCCGATGAACTGTGTCGGACATATTAAAGTCTATGAGGATGAGCTACACTCTTACCGAGATCTGCCGATAAAGTATTTTGAGTACGGTGTGGTACATCGTCATGAGATGACCGGAGCGCTGCACGGGCTGTTTCGTGTGCGTGAGTTTACGCAAGATGATGCCCATATGTTCTGTACGACCGAGCAGATAGAAGAGCAGATTATTGAGGTGGTTGATTTTGTCGATAAAATTATGAAAACGTTCGCATTTGATTACAAGATGATGATCTCAACCAAGCCGGAGAAAGCAGTTGGCAGTGATGCGGTGTGGGAAGTTTCTACACAGGCACTAAAAAATGCGATGGATTCCAATAAGCTGCCCTATGGGATAGATGAGGGTGGCGGTGCTTTTTATGGTCCGAAGATCGATATTAACATTACCGATGCGATCGGACGTGAGTGGCAGTGCGGCACCATTCAACTCGATTTTAACCTTCCGGAGCGTTTCGCCCTGGAGTATAACGGAGAAGATAACGAAAAGATACAGCCGGTAATGATTCATCGTGCCATTTTAGGTTCATTTGAGCGTTTTATTGGTATATTAACAGAACATTATGCTGGGGAGTTCCCCATGTTCATTGCTCCGACGCAGGTGGCAATTGTTCCGATTGCCGCATCGCATAATGCGTATGCGAAGGAGCTGCGCGATAAGCTGCTCGATATTGGTGCAGACTCGGAGATCTTGAGTAAAAATGAGAGCTTGAATAAACGTATTCGTACGGCAGAAAAGGGTCGTGTTCCCATGATTATTGTTATTGGCGATGATGAAGTTGCCAATAGTACGGTTGCGGTACGTGACCGTCGGACACGAGAGCAGTATAACTTAGAAGAGCCAGCGTTTATAGCGATGGTTCAAGAAAAAATTAGAGAGGTACATTTTTGAGTAAAAAAGATCAAGTCATTATGAATGATGACATTA
>JAJRVF010000137.1 GCA_024277395.1 Campylobacterales bacterium | reverse complement strand
GGTAGCGGAGGCAACAATACCGCCGTCAACACTGAGGTTGACATTGTTGAGAGTATTGCCGTCAAAGTCGGGATCTTCACCGGAAGCCTGGGAGTTGGCAGAGATGGTGAACAGCGGTGTGCGTTTGGTATAGTCGGCATCGCTGTCTTGGGCATCGTCACCGCCTTGATTGTTGTAAGTCATTCCTGAACCGTACGGAGTGACGAAGGCAATGTAGTACTCCGTATCGGGGCTGACATTGGTGTAAAAAAGGTATTTTCCTGCTACTGAGGTGGCCGTGGTATCGACCAAAGTACCATCAGCAGTATGGAGTTCGACGATCATATCGGCAACGGGAACAGCATCTTGTACACCGTCATAGGCGGCTTGATCGTACCAGACATAATCACCCACAACCGCATGAGTGGCATCGGGATAGAGACCCATATCCCAGCTGAGATCGGTCTCAGGTGACCCTAAAACCGTGGTGGCGGTACGATAGCGGAAGGCATCAAGAGCGATCTCGGCATCGCTGTCAAGCGTATCGTCACTGCCGCTGTTTGCCGCAGAGACGACAAATCCGTCAAGAATGGTGAAGACGGCATAGTAGCTGCCGTCAGGTATATCACTAAAACGGTAGGCACCCAGATTGCCGTTAATATCGGTTGCGGTATAGGTGGTTGCGACAACAGTGTCATTGCTTGCATCATACAACTCAACTTTAACACCGTTAAGACCGGGTTCTGCTGCATCTTGAATGCCGTTTTGGTTGATATCCAGCCAGACCATATTGCCGTAGCTGTTTTGTTGATCGGGATTGACTTCAATGCCGACCTTCAGCGGTTCGGCAGCCAGCAGCGGACTGCCGTCGGAACGATCACCTTTAAACGCAAAGGAGTTCCATGCAACGGCTGCAGCCGGTGTATCTACTGGTGCTTGCATATTCCATGTCAGACTGCGGCTCTCATTGGGTGCAATGACAATAGCCGGATCAAAGACAATCTTAATCGAACGCACCTGCGTGATGTCGCCCGGAGGAGTGAGCGACCAGTTAGGTTCTTGACATGCAGCAGGATCGCTGGCAAGATACTCAGGAGCACGGCAGGGATTGGTGGCAAGGGAGTAGTAGACATCCCCTAGCGGAGTAAGAATGGGTGCGGTTAAATTGGTACGCCAGGCACTGTTTCGTGCCGAGGTATCTTTGACACCCGTATCGCCGATAAAAGGCAAGATGTCGATAATCTCTATATTGTTTACGGCGACATTACCGCCGTTGCGAATGGTAAGGTTGTAGTCTGCCGATCCGCCTGCGTAGGTTTTACCCGAAGCGGGGAAACGGCTCCATGCAGTGTCGTAAGCTCCTTTGACCCACTTCTCTGAGATGATTTTTGCTACATTGATGATGTTGACACTGTTGGACTGCTCACACACCTTGGCCACAGTCGGTGAAGTATTGGAATAGGAGAGAATGGTGGCATCGGTGATGTCAAGAGAGGCGTCTTGTTCGCCGTTGACGACATTACAGGAAAACGGAACGGCAGTATCTTGTGTCGTTATGTATGCGCGATTACTCAGAGTTCCGTTGCCGGCGGTGTTGCGTACCTTGACCGTAACGTTGAGCGTGACAAACTCACCGCGCTGTAGGGTTCCGGTGAAATTCCATCGCAGCAGGGTTCTGTCGGCATCGGCACCGCTGCCGTTTTCAACCGAGAGCACTTGGGTGACACCGGTGTGACCGTTATTGTTGTAGGTTGTAGAGATATACTCGATACCTCTAGGAAGCAGATCATAAACAATAGGGTCGCTAAGAGTTCCGGTACCGTCGTTGGAGTTGGTAACATCAATGGTGTAAGTAAAAATCTCATCAAGACTCAGCTCATCGGACGAGGCCGATTTGATCGCTTTGGGAACGGCATAATTATCGCGAATTTCAACATCTTTGCATGACTCTACTTGTGCCAGAGATTGCGGCGTGGTGGCATTGTCGTCGGCATTAAGCTGTGCACAGTTGTGAATAAAGGTGTTGATATCACCTTCGTTGGGTGTCGTACCGTCACGAAAAGTGTGGAACACATTGGCACTGACGGTCGGCGGGGTTGTGGCTTTAAAGTCCAGCGGCACGTCACCAAAATCAAAGCGAATGGCGGTAATGTATTCTCCGCCGGTAGTGACCGAACCGAAATCGGTATGGGCAAGCGTTGTGGAACTGCTGCGGCTGTAGGTACCTTTGAGTGTCCATGTCGGATTGGCATTGGTCTGATAGGAGATATTAAGATCACCCGTAGCATTGTAGACACCGGTCGTAATTTGTGTGACTTCAATCTCATTGGTGGGAAAGGTATCACTCATGCTAAATTGTGTCAGCGGAACGTTTCCGCTGCTTTGCGGTGCAAGGGTATAGGTGATGGTATGGCTGGTTCCCAGATCGTCATCACGAATCCAGTCAAGATTGTTGTTGGTCGGAACGACGGCATTTTTGTTTATGGCCATTTGCGGTGTCGGGTTAAATACAAAGGGCTCCAGTGTATTGGTGATGACGGCACTGCCGACAGTGGTGCTGACACCGCCGACGGGGGTACCGGTGATGTCAACGGTGTTGGTCACACTCTGGGCACTGCTGAATGTCGGGGTCGGATAGTGCAGGGTGATATTTTTTGTAAGACATCCGGCGGTCACATCAGCATTGAGAGCACTCCATGTGATGGTGTGTGCCGCGGTATCAACTGTCCCGCCGTCACTGTTAATGACGGTGGCATCGGCGGGGTAGGTATCGGTGATGGTCACATCGCTGAGATTGAGGTTGCCGATAACGGTGTCAGGACAGAGTCTGATACGGTAGGTAATGTCCGTATCGAGATAAAATCCGCTATGGAACGGGTCATAAGCCTGAGCTGTTTTGCTGACACTCCACTGCGGGGTTGCCGCAATTTCCAAAGTGTCGGTATTGCTGCTGGGGTCGGTGAGAGGGGTTGTGCCGACATTGCGGGTGGGAATAGCAACATTGGTGATGCTAGCACCGTTGGCCACAGCACCGGGACGTACCTCAACCTTATAGCGAATCTCTCCTGTTGTTCCGGCAGCAATCTGATTAAAATGCCACTTGAGTCTTTTGGCATTGTAGTCGCTTCCGCCGGAAGTAAAGGTGGCATCGGCAGGGGAGAAGACCTTAACAAGCTTCAGATCATCGGAGAGGGCATCGTCAACATCGACATCAATACAATCAACCGTGGTACTCTCACACGAATATTTAATAGTGTAGAAGAAGGTTTTTCCCGATTCTAAAGGACTGGTGGCGTCATTGCTTTTGTGTAGGTATACTGTTTCGCCGAATACTAAACTCGGCAGCAGCATCAAAGCGGCAAAACAGCACCATAGTTGCTTGGTAAGCATTAGGACTCTCCTGAATAAGTTATGAATTGCATGGAAACACGATATGCATAAATAGAAATGTATCCTGTTGAATTATATCGACAAAAGTTTAAACTAAAATGATATAAAAAAACAAAAATAATTAAATATACTGTTTTTTTACTGAGAATTAATGTTTATTAGTTATTTTATATATAAAGCTAAAGACTTCAGCAACGGCTTTGTAGAGTTTTTCGGGTACCTCTTTGTTGAGTTCGACCTTAGAGAGCAGTTCTATCAGATCCTCATCTTTTTTAATGGGAAGATGGTGCAGTTCGGCAATTTTAATGATATTTTCGGCACTGTGTCCTTTGCCTTTGGCAACAACTTTAGGTGCGCCGTCTCTGCTTCGGTCATATTTGAGTGCAGCAGCTTTTTTCATACTTTGACCTCAAATCCCATCTTTAAGGTGTCCGTCTGTGTTTCATAGGGTGTCGATGCCGCCGCTGTACGGGAGAGATCAACAATACGGATTTCACGAGGGGTAATCTCTGCTTCTATGAGTGCCGAACGCAGCAGCGGAATATGCTCTTTCAGCAGCTGTTTAAAGGTACTGTTTTCAGAAAAGAGGTGGAGGTTAAGCTGATTCTCGTCGTAGAGAATCAGTCGCAGTTTGACATTGCCGTACTCTTTGAGTTTGAGGTCAATATCACAGTAAAATTTCTCATCGTCGCTGTGATTGAGGGTAATATTGCCCTCTTCAAGCTGCTCCCATGAGAGCGGAAGGTAGAGTGAAGAGGCGTTGCAGAGGTGTGACATGAGCTGGTAGTAGTCAATTTGCAAGGTGAGTTTGTCAATCTGGCGGAGCAGGTCACTTTGGTTGGGATGAGCCGATTTGGAGATCTCATCTGAGGCTTGAAGCAGTACGGCTTTTAAGTCATTGGACGCGATCTCTTTGATGTGATGATGGGCTTCAAGTTTGTTTGGGGCATTGAGATGGCCGATCTTCTCAACAAGTGAAGCGACCTCTTTGGAATAGATGGGGTCGGCTTTGTTTGAGAGTATTGCGGCTTTTTCAAGAAGCGAACCAATATGTTGAGGCAGTTTAAGATCGTGCAACGACGCCAAGGGTTGCGGAGTTTTCATAACGGTATTGAGTGTCTTAACAATAGCATCAAGTTGCGATGTCATCGCTTGTGCCGGCAATATATTGCTGCTGTTGAGCAGTTTGGAGAGCTGTGTCAAGTTCTCTTGCAACGGCTTTAGGGCATTGTGCGTGGGTTGCTGTTGTTGGAGTGTTTCGGGACGGAGCAGTTGTTCACTTTTGTGCAGTAGCGATGCAAAATGCTTGGAGTAGATCGGATCGGCTCCTTTAAATTGTGTCTGAAGTTTGCCAAGAAGATGCTCAACCTGTTTGACGAGATTGTCCAATGCTTTGGTATCAGTCGGAGGGCTTTTTTGGGTCAACTCGGCGGCAGAAGCGTTTTGCAACAGGGTATTGGAGAGAAGGTTTTTAACATCACTCCTTAAGGATTTGGCCGCAGGGATTGTACTCTGTTCAAGTGCCTTTAGCAGTGCGTTCAACTCAGTCTTGAGTATGATTTTTGGATTGTGAACCTGCTTGAGTCTGGACTCTAAAAAAACGCCTGAATTTTCAATTTTCTCTTTGAGCAGCGGTTCGCTCATCTGCTTCATGTCAATAAGAAAATTTTTGAGCGTTTTTTCAATAGGCAAAGGATTTTTGTCGGATTGGAGTGTGTGCAGCAACGCCTTGATGGTCTCACTGACCTTGCCCAGACTTTTGAGGGTCGGATTGTTTTTGAGAAGATCGAGCAGAACCTTGTCCGATTTGGTATGTTGCGTGCTCTCTTGCAGCAGTGAATTGAGAATGGATTTAATATCTTTGCCCTCGGCAAGTGTCTCTAACTGCTTGGGTGTTGCATTTTTGACCACTTCCGCCAATGCTCTATTGGTGTTAGGAAGCATGATACCCAGTTGTTTATTGGTTGAAATATTAATCATGTTAAAGTATAGCATTAATCCATTGAAAATTAAACGTAATTATATTACACTGTTGCACTAAAGTCAGATGAGGAGTATTTATGGTGTATGATTTAGCCATTATTGGTGCCGGACCCGCAGGAATTGCCACAGCAATTGAGAGTTATGCTCTGGGGATTCGCAACATTGTGCTTTTGGAAAAAGATGAGAACCATAATGCTACCATTCGGAAGTTTTACAAAGACAACAAACGGGTTGACAAAGATTGGAAAGGGCAGAAAGTAGAGTGTGACGGCAACATCTATTTTGTTGACGGTACCAAAGAGAGTACTTTGGATTTTTTTGATGATTTGATCGATCAGCATGCACTGGAGTTAAAAACCCATACCGAAGTACAAAAAATCGAGAAACAAGATGACGGCAGTTTTGAGATTTTTATTGCCGGCGGTGTCGTTAAAGCGCACTATGTTGTGGTGACCATCGGACGCATGGGCAAGCCCAATAAGCCAAGCTACCCCATTCCGCCTTCCATCAAGCAGCAGGTGAACTATACGCTGGAAAAGTGTTCGCAGGGGGAGAAGATTATGGTTGTCGGCGGCGGTGATTCTGCCATTGAATATGCTATAGAACTTGCCGATACCAACGAGGTAAGTATCTGCTACCGCCGCGGTACGTTTCGCCGTGCCAATCCGACCAATGAAAAAGATATTCTCGAGGCAATACAGAGTGCTAAAGTGCGTCCGTTGCTAAATCAGACCATTGACTCTTTGGAGGCAGATCAGGGAAAAATACATGTAAATTTCGGTGACGGCAGCAGTGAGACGTTTGACCGTCTGATTTATGCGATCGGCGGTACGACACCAAGTGCTTTTTTGCAAAGCAGCAACATCGGTATTGAGGATGGGAAACCGGTACATGACGCACACTATGAGACGCAGGTAAAAGGATTGTTTGTAGCGGGAGATATTACGCAAGAGTCGGGCGGATCAATTGTGCTCGGACTCAATCACGGCTATGCCATCGCTCAAAAGATAACTGAAGAGAGAGCAAAGAATAACTCATAAAAACAAAAAGGAACGCTATTTGCTTAGTTTGAAAATACATGTAATTTTTGAATAGGAGCGGTTATGAAAATTGAAAATTTCTCTTTGCAGATGGAGTCCGAACGGTCGCAGACAACGACGGTATCGCGTGGATTTCTTGTAGAACTCGATACGGAACAGGCCAAACGGCTTGAAGAGATGGAGGCAGTGAACAGTGAGATGGAGCTCTTTAGAGAGTTGGAGTACGCACTGATTCGTCAGCTGCTTGCCGTGTTGCAATCACAGCCTTATGAACTGCAGGAGTGTGACGTGGAGCAGTTGGGAGAAGAAAAATACGTTTTTTATGAGGAGCGGCGCGAGACGGAGTCGCTGGATGTGAGTATGACAGGTGTAATTCAAACAGCAACACAAACGATCTCTGTCGATATGAACCTCTCTTTTTCACACAGTTTTGTGCAGCGATACGATGTGGAGCGTTCGCAGTTTTATGATCCGCTGGTTATCAATTTTGACGGAATGCTACCGGATCTTGAAGATACAACATTTGCTTTTGATCTGGATTGTGACGGAGTGCGTGAGAGGGTATCACAGCTCTCGCAAGGCAGTGGATTTTTAGCACTCGATGAAAACAATAACGGCATCGTTGATGACGGCAGTGAGCTCTTTGGAGCGCGTAACGGCAACGGTTTTGTCGATTTAAGCCGTTATGACAGCGACAATAACCGTTGGATTGATGCGAATGATGCCGTTTTCAGTGATTTGCGTATTTGGAGTCATGGCGAAGGCGAACCCCGTCTTATTCCCCTCGAAGAGCTGGGTATTGGTGCGCTCTATTTGGGCTATACGAAAAACTCTTTTGATCTGCGAAATGAGAACAGCGATGTCTTGGGACGGATACGTTCGAACGGATTGTATTTAAAAGAAGACGGCAGCAGCGGACTCATGACCCAGATTGATTTGGCAAATCGCCACAAACATGCGGGGCGGAAAATGGAACCGGCCGATCTGCAACATGTCCTAAAAGCCATGTAGGTTCCAAGAAGATTCCTGGAACCGTATATTAAACGTTTGTGTTGCCGCAGTACCCACATTTTTTGGCATCAAGAGGGATCTCCATAGCACACTCACCGCATACTTTGGTAGTTGGTGCTGCCTCGGGCTCGGGTTCTTTCATTTTATTGTAGGCCCGAATGAACATAAAAATAATAAAGCCCAAAATAACAAATGAGATGACGTCATTGACAAACATACCATACTTGATTGCCGGTGCACCGGCTTTGTCCAATGCCTCCATAGATGCATACTTTTTACCGTCGAGTGCAACAAAGAGTTGGGAAAAATCAACTTTACCCAACAGCATACCTACCGGCGGCATGACAACATTGTCTACCATAGACTTGATGACCGTTGCAAAGGCACCCCCGAAAATAAATCCGACCGCCATATCGACCATATTTCCCTTGATAAGAAACTTCTTAAACTCTTCTAACATACTGAGAACTCCTTGATTTATGTTAACAACTGAATTTTAACTACTAATCACTTGAATGTAGTTTAATGTTCTTTGTGTTCGGGAATTATTTTTCACTGATCACGTTCATGACACTGATATTGCCGCACAGATATCTGCGCGGCACGGCGTTTAAGTCGGATTTTATAGAGTTTTTCAATGCTCTGTTTGATGAGCCATCCTGCAATACCGCCAATACAAAAGCCATACGGCGTGACTACGAGGGCGTATCGGCCTCCCAGTGCGATGGCAAGACCGCGCAGTGTAATATTGGCGCGCTGCAACGGCTGTTTTGCAATGGAAGCCAGAATGTTGTTTGCTGCAATGTCTCCGCCGGCTTCGGCACTTTGCGCGGTAGGAGCCACTGCTTCACCGGAGGGATTGCAGACGGCGGCGGCATCTCCTATGGCAAAAAGAGTCGGTGAGAGGCGTAAATACGGATCTACTGCTAAAAACCCGTTTGGTTTCTTACTATAAGAGAGGTTGTCAATGAACGGTGAGGGTGCAATCCCTCCGGTGACAATGGTAAAATCAAAATCAATGGTGTCATTATTGTCTAAAACAACATGCTGCTCTTCCACACTGCTGACATGGTGCGCAACCCATTCAACGCCCAAGGCGTTCAGACGTGCTGTTGCCGCGGCAACGACATCGGCAGGTTGTGTATTAAGGATGTGCTTGGCAACAAGTTTAATGTGAATTGTACCACACTCCAAGGCATGCTCTTTGGAGTAGCGGTTAAAATACTCTTGCATCTCTGCGGCCACTTCAACGCCGCTCAATCCGGCGCCGATAACGATGATTGTAAAGCTTTTTTGATGGCGACAGCCCTCAAGACGCTCAAAAAGCTCTTCTTCAAAATAGTGTTTTGCATGGAGAGTGGATCTGAGGCTTTTGACTCCAAGAACATACGCCCCTTTGGCACGAAAATCTTGTGAAAACCGTGTCACGCTGCCTGTGGCGATGACGGCATAGTCAAAGTCGAATCGGGAGTGGCGACAAACGAGTGTCTGATTTTCAATACTCAAAGCTTCGTCACAGACAAAACGGGCATGGTCGCCGAAGCTAGAAACCAAGCTCGGAAGATAGACAAAGGTCTGTTCCAAGGAGCGCTTGGAGACCAGAAGGTTGTAGCTCTCGGTTTGGAGATAGTGGTAGGTGTGTTGGTCGATCAGTATGATGTTGATACGGTTGTCAGCCTTGGCAGCAAGCGTTTCAAGCGCGCGGATACCGCCGTACCCGCCACCGATAATAAGAACTGTTGTCATGATTTCTCCTGTACAGTAGCAGAAATTTACAGTTCATTATAGCCTATGAATATTACGAACGTACTTTCTTAATCTGCTCATAGGCCGCATTGATGGCCTGTACTTTCTGGGTTGACTCTTTCATGTAGGCCTCATCGGCACCTTGTGCTTTGATAATGTCAGGGTGGTATTGGCGTACCAGTTTTCGGTATGCTTTTTTAATCTCATCAAGAGAGTGCTCCTGGGTGACGCCCAACAGTGCGTACGCATCGTCAATGGAGCTTTCGACCCGAGTAT
>JAJRVF010000136.1 GCA_024277395.1 Campylobacterales bacterium | reverse complement strand
CGAGGGAAGCGCTTACCTTACGGACATCGGTCTTACAGGCTGTCGTGATAATGTCATTGGCATGGATGCCAAGGTGCCAATCACGCGTTTTTTAACGGGAATGCCGGGACATTTCGATGTTCCAAAAAAGTGCAAACGTATTTTACAGATGGCGGTAATGGAGCTCGAAGCAGGCAAATGTATTGATGCTTTTAAGGTTAAATATTTTAATGACGGACGCAAGCTCATTACCGAGGCATGGAGTGAAGTATAAACGAGATGCAAACTTTAGATTTTACATGTAAATCAGACTGCAAAAAAAATTCAATTTATAATAAGTATTACAGAGTATTATTTTGCAGCAGATTTTTACAGAAAGGGTTACGGCTATGAAAAAAGATGTTTTGGACTATTTCAGACTTATCGGCTTTATTGAGGGTCTCTCCTACTTGGCACTGCTGTGTATTGCCATGCCTCTAAAATACATATACGGTTATCCCGAAGCAGTCAGAGCCGTGGGCATGGCGCACGGTGTGCTTTTTATTCTTTTTGTGGTATTGCTTGTCGGTGCGGCACAGAAATACCGTTTCTCGCTCAAAGAGAGTACGATCTTTTTTGTTGCTTCACTCATTCCGCTGGGGACATTCTTTACCGACAAACGGCTCAAAGAGATCAAACTCTCTGCTGTTAAAGAAGCAAGCTAACGCTTTTAGCTTGCCCCCTGCGCTTTCAGATAGTCAATAACCTTTTGGTGCTTTTTCTCTTTAGCATATTGTAAGGCACTGTAATTATCACGATCTTTGGCATTAACATCCGCTCCTTGTTTGACGAGCATTGTAACGACATTCAAAAGCCCCTTTTCCGCAGCATACATTAACGGCGTTGTATTGTATTGGTCTTTGACGTTAACATCAGAGCCTTTTTGAATGAGGATCAGAGCCGTTTTAGGCAGTCCTTTTTTCGTAGCCAGAAGCAGTGCCGTCTCTTTGTCTTTATCGCGTTTGTTAATGTTGGCACCGCTGTCAATCAGCACTTTTGCCGTCGCTTCATTGGTATACTGAATAGCACGCAGCAGCGGAGTTTTGCCGTATTTGTCACTTTTGTTAATTTTAGCACCGTTGGCAATAAGCATTTTGGTCGCTTCAGGAAGACCAAGCAGCGCGGCAAAGAGCAGCGGAGTATTGCCGTCTTTGTCAATTGCGTTGACATCAGCCCCTTTTTTGATGAGGAGTTTGGAGACGTTATTAAGTGCATTGTAGGTTGCATAGAGCAGAGGGGTGTCACCATTGGTGTCTTTAACGGTGACGTCAGCACCTTTGTCAATAAGCAACATTGCAATCTTGTCAAACGCATTTGTTGTGGCATAGACCAGCGGAGTCACACCTTCTTTGTCTTTGGCGTTGACGTCGGCACCGCTTTTGATGAGGGCTTCAGATGTTCCGAGCATAGCACGCTTAATGGCATAGATGAGCGTGGTGTTGCCATTTTTATCTTTGACATGAATGTCTGCTCCCATAGATATCATCTTTTGAGCTGCCTTGTCGAGCGACATTTTAGTGGCATAAAGCAGTGCATTTCTGCCGTATTTGTTTTTTGCTTTGACGTTGGCACCTTGTCTAATAAGCTCTAAAGCGACCTCTTCATGACCGTTGCGGCAAGCAAAAATGAGCGGTGTAAAACCGTTGACTTCACTCTCAAGGTTGGCTCCTTTGTTGAGCAGCATTGTGACGATGTCTTTATGACCCCCTGCGGTAGCGGCAATGAGCTGTGTATAGCCGTCGGCATCTTTAGCGTTGATCTGAGCGCCCTATTTAATAAGCCTTTTAACGTTGCTGATATCAGATTCGGTAATATTCTCTTTGTCAAGAATACGAATGATCTTTTCAGCACCGGCATCGGCAAAAACAGGGGATGATAAAACCATTGATACTACAAGCAGCGGCAGCAACAAGGCAGATACGCTCCCTTTTAATCTATGCATGTTGTGTTCTCCTCAATGTTATTGTAATTTAAAATATTCTATTAGTTTTATACTTAAAGATACTTTTATTTTTTCACATTGTTATTTTTTCATGAAGATATGGTAACAGCCTATCAAGACAGCTAATTTTTTTTTATAGTACAACGCGATACAATGCCACAAATAGATTGAAGGCAGCAAGGTAATGAGCGTAGAGCAAGAGTTAATGGAACGAAGCGGCGGTGTATGTGAGTTGTGCGGTAGCAGTGATGCTCTAAGCGGTTTTGAGGTGGCTCCTTCTGACGGCAGCGCGGATCAATCCGTTTGTGTCTGTGTTACATGTAAAACACAATTACAAGATCCCGATACGATTGATGTGAACCATTGGCGCTGTCTGAATGAGAGTATGTGGAGCAGCGAACCGGCGGTTCAGGTGGTTGCGTATCGAATGCTTACGCAGTTGGCAGCTGAAGGGTGGCCGCAGGATCTGCTTGAAATGCTCTACCTCGAAGAGGAGGTGGCAGTATGGGCCAAAGCGCTTGAGCAAGAAGCCGATGCGATCACTCCGACCCGAGACAGCAACGGGGTTGAGCTGCAAGCGGGCGATACCGTCACCATTATTAAAGACCTGGAGGTGAAGGGGGCAGGCTTTACCGCCAAACGCGGTACCGCAGTGCGCAATATTTCACTGACTAATAATCCCGAACAGATTGAGGGACGGGTCAACGGTACAAAAATTGTACTGCTGACAAAATTTTTGAAAAAATAAATAACAAGCCATTTAGGGGTGCGGTACGTTCACTTTGGAGTTAAGCAGCCACCCGACGGTGCCCATGAGAACAATAACAAGCGGCGCGGGAATGAGTGCATATGCCGCACCTAAATAGACCAGCCAGAGTAAAATAGCTCCCAGCGGTGTAGGCACGCCGGTAAAATATTTATCGACCTCGCCGGCATCGGTATTGATATTGAAGTGAATGAGCCGACGCAGTCCTGAAATGACATAATAAATACTGATCGCCGAAGCCAGGATGAGCCACAGCCCTTCCAGATACACGATATAGACCGCTTGAAAAATCAAAAAGACAGGTACCAGTACAAATGAGAGAAAGTCGGCAAAGGAGTCCAACTGCACGCCAAATTCGTTGGAGAGACGGTATTTTCGGGCAATCTTGCCGTCGAAAATATCAAATGCACCGCCGACCCATGCCAAGATGACGGCAAGAAAAAAATTGTTTTGTGTAATACAGTAGATTGCCGCCAGACCCGCAGTAATATTGACCATGGTGAAGAGGTTGGCCAAATTAAAATGTGATGAGGGCGTAAATAAAAAATTCATGAGGCATTATATAGTACAAGTGCAAAAATCGCAATAGTCTATTTAACAAAAAGAGCTACCATAGCACATAAATTTTTTGGAGGAACAGATGCTTAAAGAGATTGTAGAATCGAAATTTTTTCGCTATTTTATTACCGCTCTCATTGTATTTAACGGAATCATTTTAGGTTTGGCGACCTCCAAGTCGCTGATGGCATCGTACGGTACGCTCATCAATACTTTAGATATGCTGATTGTCGCTATTTTTACTGTTGAGATCATCATGCGTATTAGCGTCTATAAAGGAGCCTTTTTTAAAGATCCGTGGAGTCTGTTTGACTTTTTTGTTGTGGCCATATCGCTCATACCCACGAGTGACGGACTTTCTATTTTAAGAGCCTTGCGCGTGTTGCGACTCTTTAGACTTTTGACTATTGTGCCGCAGATGCGGGTGATTATCGGGGCGCTTATTGCCGTTATTCCCGGCATTGCTTCCGTAGCGATGGTACTGCTGCTCTTTTTTTATGTTTTTGCCATTATGGCAACGACACTCTTTGGCGAGAGTTTCCCGCAGTGGTTTGGAACCTTGGGCGAGTCGATGTACACGCTCTTTCAGATCATGACGCTTGAAAGCTGGTCTATGGGCATTGCCAGGCCGGTTATGGAGGCATACCCGTATGCGTGGATCTACTTTGTTATCTATATTTTAATTGTGACGTTTATTATGGTCAATCTCTTTATCGGTATTATTGTTGATGCTATTTTTACCATTAAAGGAAGTGAAGAGGAGGAGGTAAAAGCCAAAGAGGTGCATGAATATGTCCAGGAGATTCACAATTTACATGTAGAAATTAAAGAGATGAAGCAGATGCTGCATGCCCTGCATGTTAAATCATAAGGAGGGTTATGGCAGCGTTACTAAAGGATGTACTGTTTAATGCGCAGACCGTCTCCATGCTCTCAGCTGAGATTGTTGCGGTGTACCCGGCCTTTGCCCGCAAAGCATTTTACGCAGATGTCATGGTACATTTTCCTGAGTTGGAGTTAAAAGAGCGCATTACCCATATTGCCGTCTGTTTGTACCGACATCTGCCTTGTACGTATGACACAGCAGTAGACATTATAGTACAAGCATTGCCCCAAGAGCTTGACCCTGCGTGCCATGATGATGATTTTGGCAGCTTTATTTATGCTGCTTACGGTGAATATATAGCCCGGTACGGCTGTACAAAAGAGCATGTTGAGCGCTCTTTGGAGGCATTGTGTGAGATTACCAAGCGCTTTTATATGGAGTTTGCGATACGTGAGTTTGTGAATGCGTTTACCGCGGAGACCCTGGAGATGCTCTACATGCTGAGTACGGCACCAAACTATCACCAGCGGCGGCTCGTCAGTGAGGGATTGCGTCCTAAGTTGCCGTGGGGAAAAGCGCTACACATTGATTACCGTGAGCCGTTGCGACATTTAGACAATCTTTTTAATGACCCGACGCGTTTTGTTACCCGCTCCGTAGCGAACCATCTTAACGATCTTTCCAAAATGGATGCTCCCTTGGTTCTGGAGACATTAAAGCGTTGGCAAGAGTCGCAAAGAGCCGCGCCAAAAGAGATGGCATTCATAACACGCCATGCTCTTCGAACCTTGGTCAAAAAGGGTCATGGTGAGGCGTTGCAGATGCTCGGCTATACCGTCAATCCCAATATAGCAGTAGCACCGTTACAAATAGCAACCAAAAATGTTGTCATCGGCGATGCATTGGAGTTTGAGGTAACGCTTCACGCCCGAGAGAGGGTAAAACTGATGATAGACTATGTCATCTGCTTTCGGACAAACAAGGGTACGTTCACCGCTAAAGTACATAAACTCAAAACAGTAGCTCTTGGCAAAGGAGCGGTGATACGCTTACGCAAAAAGCATCCGTTCAGAGTGAATATGACGACACGAAAACTCTACGAAGGAGAACACAAAGTGGCACTGCAAATTAATGGCAAACGCTATGATGAGCTAAGCTTTGCGCTGCGACACCGTGAGTAAAATCCGGGAAGAAGCGTATTAATCGTAAAAAGTATATTGATTATGATATGAATTATCAATATTAAGTATTTTTTTAGTTGAGAT
>JAJRVF010000135.1 GCA_024277395.1 Campylobacterales bacterium | reverse complement strand
TCTTCCCATGATTGTGATGCATCTGCTCTCGGTGCTATTGCTCTTTAAGATTTCAGCCAAATATCTTCAATATGATCGGGATCGGCTCTGGTTGGTGCTCATTTATATATTACTGCCGGGTGTTAGTAGTGCAGCACTGATTGTTGACCCTACCGGAATGGTTATTGTTGCACTCTTTTTTTACATGTATATTTATTATTTTCACAGAAGATATGAATACGCACTATTGCCATTGCTGTTGTTTATTGATCAGTCAATTGCTTTTTTGTATTTAGGACTTATTTTTTTTGAATACGCCAATAAATCATACAAAAAAGTGGCAATTTTAGCCATGCTTCTTGCATTGGCATTTGTTATTCATCCTTTGGAGGTCTCTGGAGTACCCAGTGGGCATTTTCTGGATACGCTGGGGGTTTATGCCGCTATTTTTTCTCCTATTATTTTTATCTATCTGTTTTATATACTCTATAGAACATATATGAATGAGCATCATGATATTAGTTGGTACCTTGCTTTTACTGCATTGGTGATTTCACTGCTCTTGTCATTTAGACAACGGATCGAAGTTCAGATTTTTGCACCCTATTTAATGCTGATTCTCCCTCTGGCAGTGCAGTCATTTTTCCATTCTTATCGCATACGCTTAAAAGAGTTTCGTGGGAGGTATCGTACGCTCTTTGTAATCTCTTTTATACTGCTTTTGCTCAATACTTTAGTGGTTCTTTTTAATAAAGAGATCTATAGATATATTGATGTACCGAAAAAACATTTTGCATATAAAATGCATATTGCTAAAGAATTAGCAGAAGAACTGCATCATCAAAAAATTACATGTATTTTGGCTGAGAGCGAAAAAATGCAGGCACGATTACGTTTTTATGGTATTAATAAATGTGAAAATTTTTTATTAACCAATGAGAAATCTCTGAAAAATATTGAGCACAATGTAACTATACGTTACAAAAATAGAATAATTTACCATGCCTATGTTACTAAACAACACATCTAGTCAATTGAGCTGAGAGCAAGACATCAATTGAGTATACAATAAAGTTATGGCGTGATATAATCCCAATCAACTTATGATTAAGAAGGGATTGCAATGGCTCAAAAAGCGATAAGAGAATTCGATGCAAAGTCAATTTTGGCTAAGCATTGGAGTAAATATTTTCCAGACTTTACGTATGCATACGAAACAGTATTGGTTCAAAACGGATCAGAACTCAAAGAAGCTGCTAAAACTCACAAGTGGTTAAACGAAAAGCCTCTGGTAGCAAAACCGGATATGCTTTTCGGTAAACGCGGTAAAAACGGACTGGTGCTTTTTAAAGATACCAAGCCCGGAGATGTTTCATTGGAGAAAGCAGTCTCGTGGATTGATGAAAAATCAAGTTCTCAGCAGAAAGTCTATTTTTCGTTTGACGGCGATACCCCGACAGGTGAGGCTTCTGTTGATATGCTGACGCACTTTATTGTTGAGCCATTCACACCGCATACCCAAGACGAGGAGTATTATATTTCTGCTACTTGTGTCGGTGATGACGATGTATTGTACATGTCGGCTGAAGGCGGTATGGAAGTAGAAGAGGGTTGGGATGAAAAAGTTACGGAAGTAACCTTTAAGATCACCGATACCGAAGAGGAAATCGAAGCAAAAATTAAAGCCAATATTCCTGCTGATGTTGCAGAAAAAGACAAAGAAGCATTTGCCAAGTTTGCCATTGGTTTTTTCAAAGCATACAGAGAGTTGAATTTTGCCTATCTTGAAATCAATCCGTTCGTACTTCAGGGTAGCAAAGTAGAGTTGCTAGATATGGTAGCCAAACTGGATGATACGGCCGGATTTATGATGGTAGACGAGTGGGGAAGCGTTGAGTACCCAACAGCATTTGGAATGGAATCAAAATCTCCTGAAGTGGAGGCGATTGAAGCTGCCGATGCCAAAACAGGAGCGTCTCTTAAGCTGACACTCTTGAAACCTGAAGCACGTATCTGGACCATGGTTGCCGGTGGCGGTGCTTCTGTTGTGTATGCCGATACGATTGCTGATTTTGCCGGCATTGAAGATTTGGCAAACTACGGTGAGTATTCAGGTGGTCCGACAACCGGTGAGACCAGGTTTTATGCCGAGACGATTCTTGATTTAATGACACGAGAAAAAGACCCTGAAGGTCGTGATAAAATTATGATCATCGGCGGTGCCATTGCCAATTTTACCGATGTCGCAAAAACCTTTACCGGTATTATCCAGGCATTTGAAGAGTATGCTGACAAGATGAAAGAGGTCGGCATTAAGATTTATGTACGACGCGGCGGGCCAAACTATGAAAAAGGCCTGAAAGACATTAAAGAAGCAGCCGATCGACTGGGCTTGTATATTGAAGTATACGGACCAGAAACGCATGTAACCGATATTGTGCGTATGGCACTAGAAGAGAAGTAGGGAGATAACGAATGTCAAAATTATTTAATAGAAACACGCAAGCAATTTTCTGGAATAACAACAAGACAGCTGTTCAGCGGATGTTGGATTATGATTATACCATCAAACGAGAGACTCCGTCTGTAGCAGCCATTGTTGCTCCGACAAGTGGTAATAAATTCGAAAAATTCTTTTGGGGCGGCGATGAAATTATGATTCCGCTCTACAAAAGTACCGCAGAAGCCAAAGCGGCTCAGCCGCAAGCAGATGTTCTGTTGAACTTTGCTTCATTTCGTACTGCCTATGATGTCACGATGGAAGCACTCAATATCGGTGGATTCAGTTCCATTATGATAACGGCAGAAGGAATTCCGGAGCGATTGGCTCGCGGTATGAATGCGTTTGCACGTGAAAAAAATGTTACGGTTATCGGGCCGGCAACGGTTGGCGCCATTGTGCCGGGTGCTTTTAAAATTGCCAATATCGGCGGTACAATTGATAACATTATTAACTCAAAACTGCACCGTTCAGGTTCATGTGGTTTGGTAACACGTTCCGGCGGATTATTCAATGAACTTTCTAATATCATCTCCATTAATGCGGACGGTATTGCGGAGGGGGTTGCTATCGGCGGTGACCGTTTTGTCGGTTCGGTCTTTATTGACAATCTTTTACGAATGGAAGAGAATCCGGATGTCAAATATATGATTCTTTTAGGCGAAGTTGGCGGTACGGAAGAGTACAAAGTTATTGAAGCGGTGAAGTCGGGAAAAATTAAAAAGCCGATGATTGCGTGGTGTATCGGTACTATTGCAAAATATTATGATTCCGGTGTTCAGTTTGGTCATGCCGGTGCTTCTGCCAATGCCGAGACAGAGACGGCAGAGTATAAAAACAGAGCTATGGCTGAAGCAGGCATCCATGTTCCGGCATCGTTTAATGACCTTCCTGAAGTCATTAACGGAGTTTATAAAGAGTTGCATGCCGAGGGAATCATCAAAGACATTGCAGAGCCAGAATTGAATGTTGTACCAAAAGTACGACGTTCTAAGCAGTTTATCTGTACTATTTCTGATGACAGAGGCGATGAAGCAACGTATGCCGGTTTCCCTATTAGCTCGGTAGCTACACCCGATACCGGCAAAGGTATTGGAGATGTTATCTCATTGTTATGGTTTAAAAAACAGTATCCGGAGTGGGCGACACAGTTCATTGAGACCGTTTTAAAAACGGTTGCCGATCATGGTCCGGCAGTATCTGGGGCACACAATGCCAAAGTAACGGCACGTGCCGGCAAGTCGGTAGTGGAATCTTTGGTGACCGGACTGCTTACCATTGGTCCGCGTTTCGGTGGAGCAATTGACGGTGCAGCAAAATACTTTAAATATGCTGACGATAATAACCTTGACCCTAAAGCCTTCTTGAACTATATGAAAAAAGAGGGGGTGCCAATCCCCGGAATCGGTCACCGAATTAAATCACTTAAAAATCCAGATCTTCGTGTTGAAGGATTGAAAAAATTTGCTAAAGAGTATTTTCCGTCAACACCGCTGTTGGATTATGCATTAACGGTTGAGCAGTTGACAACGTCTAAAAAAGAGAATTTAATTCTTAATGTTGACGGTACTATCGGTATCTTAATGGTCGATATGTGGAGGGCATTGGGTTATTCTGAAGAAGAGATCAACGAATTTATTGAATCAGGTACACTCAACGCATTCTTTATTGTTGGGCGCTCCATTGGCTTTATTGGTCATGTACTTGATGAAAAGCGCTTGGCTATGCCAATGTATCGCCATCCGATGGATGATATCTTATACGACGTACAAGAAGCAGAAAAACTTTAAACCGTGTTATCCTAGAAACAACTCGGTTTCTAGGCGGTAACTATTAGAACTTTCTGCATACACTCAACGTTCCTAATTTAAAAAACCTAAATATTTTGCTATTATTTTGGGTAAAAAAAGTTAGGATTTATTACATACGATGCGTATCGCTTTTACTATGCTTGAACTTGTTATTGTTGTGGTGCTTATTGGAATACTCAGTGTAGGGGTAGTACCATTGTTTCAAAGAGATATGCTAGCAGAGGCTGCGCACCAGGTTGCTTCTCATCTGCGCTATACACAACACCTTGCAATGGTTGATAATAAATTTAACCCCGACGATGCGCAATGGTACAAAGCCCGATGGCAGATTTTTTTTACCAAAGCCAAAGGGGCTGATCATCATTGGGCATATACAATATTTTCAGACGGAGCCGGACATACCGGAAATCCCGATCTCTCTGAAGTAGCTATTAATCCTTTAGACAGCAGTAAACTGTTGACCGGTGGTTATTCAGGCAACCATATTACCCAGTACGATGGAGACAGGTCTAGCAATGAACTCAATATCGGGCATGAATACGGAATTGACAATGTGACATTTTCAGGAGGATGTCAATTGCCTGCTAGCCGATTGCGCTTAGCATTTGATTATTATGGTAGACCAATTTATGATAACCAAAAACTTTTTGATGGTATGTATACAAAAAAAGGAAAAAGTATGTTATTAAAGAAGCAGTGCAGAATTCTCCTCTCTAAGAATAATACGACCATCTCCATAGCTATTGAACCTGAAACAGGCTTTGTTCATATACTCTATTAAAACTTAAGATTACATGTAAATTTCAAAAGTGCCGAAAAAGTGACAAATTCCAAAATTCTTCCAAGAAACTCTTGACAAAGGGTGATGATTTTTCTATAATTCCCGTCCACAAACGAGATGGCTTTAGAGTAATAAAGCGGTTGAGAGAAGTTTGCGATCATTGACAACTAAGCAAGTTTGAC
>JAJRVF010000134.1 GCA_024277395.1 Campylobacterales bacterium | reverse complement strand
GCATGGCACCAAAATCGTAAACATATAACGGTGTGTCATACTTCTGGGCTAACGCTCTAAAATCAATCAAAATCATACCTCATAAAAATTATGGGTTATAATATCGAAAGTCAGCTTTAAAGGCTCTTCTATTAATGATAGACTCTGTTTTTTTGCCAAATCACTACCGCACTGATCCAAAGCAGAAGTATGGGCAAAATAATACCGACTTCGCTAGGAACAACTTTGTTATTGGAGAGTTCAATCAGACTAAACAGCACCACCCAGATCATCAGCGTTGCCAAAATGGCACCGAAAGTAAAAAGAGAAATACTCATAAAACGGTTACTGATGGGAACCAGAAAGAAGATGACCACAATGAGTGCCGGAACAAAAAATGGATAGACAAATATCTTGTAAAGTGCGCTTTTAATTTTATCAATACTGAGATCTTCACTCCGTAGCAATACAATGGCATCCATAGCATCACTAATGGTGAAATCTACTTTCCCTTCATAAACTTGATCTAAAATTTTAGGTCTAAATCCTTTTAAAAGCTTCAGTGTTGCATCTGTTTCAATGGCGATACCATCAGAAGTATCAAACGTAATATCGGAAGGTTTTGTAATAATATGCGCTGCTTTAACATGCCAATAGCCCTGCCTGTAATTGGCACTTGCGGCAGTGACCACTTGTGTTAGTGCTCTGTTTTCAATCGTAAAGATACGGATATCTTCTGCTCGCTCCTGCAGCGGGAATAATTCCCCAAAATAAACATATTGATTGTTATAGGTAAAAAAGAGATCGGTGGTCGTATAACTCAAGGAGTCGTTCGATTTAATATTGTTAGCAAACTCGTTAGCACGGGCGAAAGAGGTCGAATGCAGTGCAACAAAAAGAACAATGATTAGGGTAGAGACGACCACAAAAGGCTTTAAAATATCAACTTTTGAGTAACCGAGTGAGTAAAATGCTACTAAGGTATTGTTCCGTATAAACGACACCTTTGTGGCAATCATCGCAAAAATAAGGGTCAAAGGCAGCAGCATATCGATGGAATAAAATACTTTATAGACAATATATATTAACACCAAGTTAGCCGAATCGGGCAATTTGCTTGCAACCCCCATATAGTCAAAACCCACACTAAAAAGAATAAATGCAAAAAGTATAACAGCGAAATATTTTAGATAATGAAGCGCAATATAGCTAAATACTAACATAGTCCACCAATAACGAGAATTTTTTCTTATTCTATCTCAATCTTTTTAACTGCGTACTTAGATGCCACCGTCTCAACACTTTCACGAAGCAAAAGTTCAACCGCATCGGCAGCTCTGCTAATCCACTCATGCAGATAAGGTTGCTCATCTTTGGTAAAATTACTTAACACGTAAGATGCTACGGCGCTTTTATGCTCAGGTTTTCCAATACCCATGCGCACTCGTATATATTCTCTTGAAATAGCCTCATCGGCAGATTTTAAGCCGTTGTGACCGCCGTGACCGCCTCCTTTTTTAAAGCGAAGTGCACCAAAAAGCAGATCAAGATCATCATGAATGACAATAACCTCATCAATCTTGTAGAAATGTTTTACCGCGGCAATAGAGCGACCTGAGAGATTCATGTAAGTAGTGGGTTTGAGCAAAAAATGGGAGTGGCACTTATAGAGACGGCCTTCAAATGAAGCGTTGCTGATTTCAACAGCATTGCAGCGTCGAACCAATTCATCAATAACTAAAAACCCAATGTTATGGCGATTGTTTTCATAGGCCTGTCCGGGATTTCCCAGACCGACTATGAGCATGACTATTTCGCTTTGATAATACTAAGCACCGATACACGATCAGCGTCGGTAAATTTTACATTGTCCGCTAAATCAATGTCACGAATAAGCACCGAGTCCCCTAAGTCAAGATCAGTCACATTAATATTAATACTTTTTGGAAGCGCTTCAATTGTTGCTTTAACACGCAAACGCTTTTTAGCAATATTAAGCATGCCTTTATTTTTTACACCAATAGGAATACCCTCGGTCGTTACCGGAACCATATAGTGCGTCACAACACCCGGTTGCGCTACCATGAGATCTACATGCAAAAGGTCTCCTGTTACGGGGTGAACCTCATAGTTTTGCACCACAAGGCTCAACTCTTTCCCCGCAATGGACACAGGAAATGCTAACGTCTCTTTCTTACGAACAGTACGGATATATTCATTCGCTTTGAATGCGGCATTGATATTCTCAAGCCCTTTTCCGTATATGTTAGCAATCAGATAACCATCACGGCGCAGTGCTTTGGTTGCACTTTTGCCAATACTCTCTCTAATTATACCTTCTAACATCGGTAGATCCTTTTAATAAAATGAGCGCAATTTTACCTTTTTTATGTTTAACTTCAAATAAAAAATGCTATTTTAAAGCAAAGATCTCATCTTCATGGAATGTTGTCTCCTCTTTGGCATTCTCATCCGAATCTTCCGCCTCTTTGATTCGTTTCGCATCTTTACGACGATCCACTGCTACCATGCCGTCCATACGAAGCTTTAAATCTGAGGGTGATGTGGCATATTTAAAAGCCTCTTCTTTGCTAATGAGTTTCGCATTATAAATATCTAAAATACCCTGATCAAAACTCTGCGAACCGTAGATCTCCTTGCCCGCTTCAATGGCATCTAAAATCTCATTGTCACGATGCTCCAAAATAAGCTGCTGAATAAACGAAGTCGGCAGCATCAGCTCCAATGCAGCAATTCGCTTTTTATCGACCGTAGGAATGAGACGCTGCGAAATAATCCCCTGAAGTACCGATGCCAACGTGATACGCACACGGTTTTGCTCCTCTTTCGGGTACATTCCCACAATTCGGTTAATGGTCTCTTTGGCATCGAGCGTATGGAGGGTTGAAAAAACCAAATGCCCACTATCAGCAGCATGAAGTGCAATCTCAACCGTCTCCAGATCCCGCATTTCCCCCACTAAAATAATATCGGGGTCTTCCCGAAGCGCAGCACGCAGTGCAGTACCGAATGAGTGAGTGTCCTGTCCGACTGAGCGCTGATTAACAATACATTTACGATCGCGATGGACAAACTCAATCGGATCTTCAATCGTAATAATGTGTTTGCGACGCTTCCAGTTTATCTCGTTAATAATGGCGGCGAGTGTCGTTGACTTACCGCTACCCGTAACACCCGTTACCAAAACCAACCCCCGCTCGCGTTCGGCAAGCTTATGAAGAGCACTGGGCAGCTTGAGCTCATCAATAGAGAGAATCCGCACCGGAATCACCCGAAATACAGCAGAGACTCCCTCCATTTGAAAAAAGATATTCACACGAAAACGGGTATCCTCATCAAACGGATAAACCAAGTCAAGCTCTTTTTTCTCTACAAACTCACCAAAACGGGTCCGCAAAAGCTCTTTGGCGAAAGTTATGGCATCCTCTTTCGACAAGACATCACCTGAAAGCGGTACAATATCACCGTTAATGCGGGCACGAACCGCAGCATTGGCTTTAATATGCAAGTCACTTCCGCCCGCATCGACAAGACGTTTTAAATACCCTCGTATTCGCTTTAGTGTCTCATAAGTGAGTTCATCGACGTTAATATCATATTGGCTGGCTTCTTGGCTCATGTATTACCTTTATTTAATCTCTATTGCAATGCATCGAGTATCTCTTGAAATGCCGCCTTAAAGGCCTCAAGTCCTTCATCTACCTGCTGTTGCAACAAGGCATCAAAATCAATTTGTGCCTCATACAGTAAAGTAAAAAATGCATCTACTTCGTTGCTTGGAATCGGTAGTTTTTGACCTCTTGCATTGGTAGCAACATAGGCATCAATAGCATCAAGTGGCGCTGTATTAACACTATTGTACGCCAACATCTCCTCTATGTAGTACGATGCTTTCGGATAACTCCCCTTGACACCGGTACTAGCAAACAGTGCACGGCATTTGGGCACCTTGGCATGTTCAATCGCATCATAGATCCGTGATGCATTGTAAATACCGGCTTTAAGCGGTGCTATACCGAGCATATTGAGTCTATTATCAAGAGCTCTGTCAATTCGGCTGACAAAAATGCTGATAACAGTATCGACACTTTGGGCACTTTTATCAAATCCTTTCTCAAAAGCCTTCAGGCACGCCTCAGCCTGCGCAAGGCTGAAGACCAACGTGGCATTGACAGCAATTCCCGAAGCTGTTAATGCCTCCATTGCATCATAACCCGCTGTTGTTGCAGGAATTTTAATCATCACATTGCGACGGTCAATCTCACGATAAAGTCGTTGTGCTTCCTCAATAGTTGCAGCAGTATCATCACAAAGAAAAGGATCCACCTCAATACTGACATAACCGCTGTCACCTTTTTCAAAGAGTAAGCGCAGCTCATCTGCAGCAGCACGAATATCTTCAATGGCTACGGCTTCATACCGCTGTTTCGGCACTAAATGTTTTAAGCCTGCAAGCTGCTCTTTGTATGCTGCAGAATTTAAAATAGCATTTTTAAAAATAGCAGGGTTGGACGTTGCCCCGTTGACAATACCTCGTTGAATATACTCGCGCAGACTCGTCGTAATAAAATCGCGTTCAATAAAATCAGCCCACAACGAAAATTTCAGTTCATCAATATACATGTAAATTCCATCTTTTTTTTAAGCTGTAATTATATCAAAGCATCCTAAAAAAAATAATCAAACCCCAGTTTTATGCTCTGTTTGTCCTTGAGGGCGCGCTCAACATACTCGTATTGTAACTTTAGTGCCTGATTCGTACTCATGCTCCACAACTGCGACATATTGAAAAGACGCTGCGAGGCTCCATTGCCATAGAGACGCTCCTGCCACTGTATATTGGTTTTAAAACTGTCTCCTTCATAAACAACTGCGCCTATAGTACTTCCTATTCCCATGGATTCTGAGGTATGTATATATGAGAACAAGGTTCCCATCACATACAAATAACTCCATCGATTGCCCCAGCTCAATCCGGCACTTAATTCCGTTTCAAAAAGTAACGTATTGTACAGATAATGACGGTTCCATCCAAAAGTAGCCTGCCACGACAAGGGTTTAAAAAATGTACTTCTTTGGGCAATAGAGGCCAATGACAACACTTTAAGCTCTTCTATTTCCACATTATTTTGACGTGAATATCGAAGCAAGAGTTTTAAAAACTCAATCCGGGTACCGCGCAACAACCCCCGGTCACTGTCAAGAAGTGTATGATAAACCGGCCGCATTCCCAATAAATAATTATGCTCCCCTCCTTCAAAAGCGACCTGCAGACTCAAAAGATTGGCACGGTGAGACCGGTCAGGATTGCTCGGCCGCTCTATAACCGGCGGCACCCCTTTTCCCAAGGTTGAGCGCATTTGAAGTACCGTATGAAAACGCTCTTTGTACACATCAGCACTGATCTTGTTTTCAATATACCAGTACTCCAAAAGCTCTGATAAAGCTTCGAGCAAATAGCGCTGCATTGGTAAAGAGTCCATGCCGTGTAAAACCGCTTGAAGCGATTTCTCTCCCTCAATCAAAGCGATGACGTCACTGGCATACTTCGTCCCTAGCAGTGCCTCGTATGTTAAGAGTTTTTTACGCTTGGAAGGACGATAGAGCTTATGAGACACCAAGCCCTCCTCTTCAAGAGCAAATACCGTATCAAGCGGCATCACATGATACCAAAATTTCTCACGCAAATGGACACTCGGTCGGGCAAGCTCAATAAGCCAGAGCATATTGTACGAGCAGTTTTCATCGAAAAAGTAATACCATGCATAGTGGTTTCCCAGCTCCCAGACGTGCAACAGCATCCGACGTACTTCGGCTGCACTCAAGTTAAGCTCATACTCCCAAATATCACGCTGTTCCGTGTCTCGATACTCTTTGAGTTTGTCATAATACGGTAACATGGAGTAAAACCCTTTGTAACCTCCAATAAGCCCTTTTATAGCAAAAATGACGCCATTTTCTGTTGAACCGTCAGCAGCGGCGGCATAATTAACCGCATGTGAAAGCAACTTAGAATCATACGAGGAGTCGATTCGCAAAAAGGTGTGCCCAAACATGGATGCCGGCGAGTTAATATGTGCTGAGGGAAAGACAAAAGTAGCCGATCTGGGGTCAACTTTCTCAAGCATCATCTCCAAATCATGGCAGATAACATGAGGTAGTTCCGCCATGTGCAGCTGCTCTTGCAACCACATTTTTCGTGCAGGAAACCGGCATGCGGTTGCATTGTCATCAAAATATTCCTCGTGTAGCAACGCAGCAATTGTCGCGTTCAATTCAGCTTGCGGGTTCTCTTTTCCCTTAGTAGAGAGAAAAAAACTCTCATCATCAATTTCGCTCTTCGTACCGTTTACATGTAAAAGAAGCTTCCAGTAGCGCTCTTGTGAGAGGTTCAGTTGATGGGCTTTTTCCTGATATATTTTTACTAAATTTTCGGCATGCAGCGTCCAGAACAGCAGAAAAGTCAGGAAAAACAGTCGTAAAATAGAAAAAACCTTATATGAGATTATCAGACGGCACGCATACCGCCCGATACAAGAGAGTGCTAGAGTGCTACCGTAGCGATGTTGTCAAGAACATCAGCCATTTTAGCATCTTGAGACGTATAGATAGCGTTATAGTTTGTTTGCAGTGACGCAGCAAATGTTGCTCTGTCTTCTACTTGCAACAGCTCTGCCAAAGTATCGACCGACTCACCGTAACCTACGGCTACGTCTTTGGCCAATTGATCCATGTTTGCCGCAACAAACTCAGCTGCTCTTTCATTCATCACAAATTTTGTTTTAGTACAGCCTGATGTTCCTGACGTAATACCAAATGTCTGGTTGCCTGATGTACCATTCAATGTTGCTTGAATAGAAAGCATAACAGCACTGCTGTCATCTTTAATTAACTGTGAACCAAGACCACAACCTGTCTGGTTATTAATCGTAGCTGAAGCTACCGTACCCAATGCTAGCACTGCTACAACACTTACAATTATTTTTTTCATTTAAATCCTTTATAAATTAAGATAGCCGTAGTATAGATTGAAAGAGCTTAAATAAAATTTAACGACAAAACAGATTCTACCCTTCAGAGTTAACTGCTTTGGCTCCTTCGTTGCCTATTTCATTAATACCGTCGGTAATTTTATTCCACTCTTTTCCCGAACACCCGCTTAAAGCCACAATAACCAAAATACATGTAATCAAATATTTCATTACGATCCTTCTCTATATTTATCTTACCAAGCAGCCAGTACATCACTGTTTTGTGTCGCTGCATTGAGCCGTTGTAAAAACTCTTCACGCCCCAGCTCAACGGCTCCCAAGCTTTTAAGATGCTCCGTGGGTACTTGACAATCAACAAAATCATACCCTTTTACTTTTAAATGCTCTATTAAATGAGCGAACGCCACTTTAGAAGCATCACTGACATGCGCAAACATCGACTCGCCGCAAAAAACGTTTCCCACACACACACCGTACAAGCCGCCGACCAATACCCCATCGACATACGCTTCAACACTGTGTGCATGTCCCATATCATAAAGCGTACTGTAAGCTTCAGCAACTTCGGGCAAGATCCAGCTTCCTTGCTGCCCTGCTCGCGGCACACGAGCACACTGAACAATCACTTCACGAAAAGCGCTATCAAAACGAATCTCAAATTGATGCAACTTCTTCTTAAGAGAACGACGCAGCTTAAAGTCGTTGAGGTTCAAAATAAGCCGAGGGTCGGGAGACCACCATAAAATGGGATCTCCTTGAGCATACCAAGGGAAAATACCGCTGCGATATGCCAAGAGTAGCCGCGAGGGGCTTAAATCACCGCCATACGCCACAATCCCCTGTTCGTTGGCATAAGAAGGATCCGGAAAACGCAGAGCAATACTAAGCTGAGGAACCATTACCGATATGAAAATGTCAATGCATTATCATAGTCAACAATAACATTACCGCCGCTTTTAAGCGCTCCAAAAAGCAACTCATGGGTCAACACATCTTTTATCTTCTCTTGAATCACACGCTCCAACGGACGGGCACCCATCTCTTTGTCGTATCCCATTTGCGCTATATATCCCACTGCGTTAGGCGTTAACGCTACCGTTACTTTTTTGCTGTGCAACTGCGTATTGAGTTGGGCAATAAATTTACCCACAATACCCTCAACCACTGCAATGTCCAACGGCGAAAATGCTACCACCGCATCAAGACGGTTACGAAATTCCGGCGTAAAAAATGACTTCAGTGCCTCATTGCGAGAGAGTGAGCTATCGGCATTAAAGCCCATGACATTACGCTCACTTGCTCCAATATTTGATGTCATAATAAGCACCACATTTTTGAAATTGGCTTTATAGCCGTTATTATCGGTCAATGTTGCATTATCCATCACCTGTAGCAAAATATTAATAAGTTCAGGATGTGCTTTTTCAATCTCATCTAAAAGCAAGACGGTGTACGGGTGTTTTCGAATCGCTTCAGTCAGCAATCCGCCCTGCTCATACCCGACATACCCCGGAGGAGCACCGACAAGACGGCTAAGAGCATGTTTTTCCATATATTCGCTCATATCGAAACGTTCGAAATTGACACCTAAAATATCCGCAAGCGAGCGTGCCAACTCTGTTTTTCCTACACCCGTAGGTCCGGAAAAAAGAAATGAGGCAATAGGTTTGTCTTCACGATTAAGCCCTGCGCGGCTACGCTTAATGGAAAGTGCTACAGTCTCTACCGCACTCTCTTGCCCAATCACACGTGCTTTAAGATCCTCTTCGAGTGAGGCCAGTTTGACCACATCGTCTTCAGCAATTTTCGAAGTAGGCACTCCGGTGATCTTAGAGATAATTTTCTCAACATCCAGCGGTGTTACAGTAGTACGTTTTTTCTTTTTGAGGTGAAATGAGGCTCCCGCTTCATCCATCAGATCAATCGCTACATCAGGAAGAAAGCGGTCGGTAATATATTTTTTAGAAAGATCTACCGCCGCTTTTAAAGCTTTGTCCGTAAATTTGAGTCCATGATGTTGTTCGTAACGTGTTCTCAAGCCTTTAAAATCAGCAGCGTATCCTCAAGTGAAGGTTCCTCAATGTCAATTTTTGCAAAACGGCGGCTCAACGCACGATCTTTTTCAAAAACGTTACGGTACTCACTGTAAGTCGTAGCGCCCATACATTTTAATTCACCCGATGCCAAAGCCGGCTTGAGTTGATTGGAAGCATCCATACTCCCGCCACTTACCGAACCCGCGCCTACCAAAGTGTGAATCTCATCAATAAACAAAATAGCATTATCATATGTTTTCAACTCATCAAGCACCCCTTTAAGACGTTTCTCAAAGTCACCTCGATATTTTGTTCCCGCAAGCATAGCACTCAAATCAAGTGCAAACAGTGGAGCATCTTGTAAAAGATTCGGCACGCGTCCTTCAGCAATTTCAATGGCAAGCCCCTCAGCAATGGCAGTTTTGCCCACGCCGGGTTCCCCTACCAAAAGCGGATTGTTCTTTTTACGGCGACATAACGTCTGTACCACCCTGTCAATCTCTTCTTGACGCCCAATAACCGGATCAATCTTACTCTCTTTGGCAATCATGACCAAGTTAATTGTAAATTTCTCTAGGTAACTCTCATTTTCACTCTGTGTCTGAGTATCCGTATCGGCATGAGAAATCACATCAAGCACATCAACTCGTGAGATATTGTATTCCAAGAGAAGCAGGTGTGCGTAGGTATTTTCTTCTTCATAAATAGCTGCCATAAGATCACCTACTTCGGCATGCTCTTTTTGCGCACTTTGAATATGGCGTATCATCTTATCGATAAGACGCGAGAGTGCTACGGTTTCAAACGGATCCTGCGTCACATCCTCGGGAAGCTTCTCCATACTGTTCATCAGGTAGTTGCCAACAGCCTCTCGCATTGCGGCTACATCACCGCCGCACTCTTTAATGACACGGATCCCCTCTTTTGAACCCAAAAGAGCAAAAAACACATGCTCAATCGTTAAATACTCATGCCGCTGATCTTTAGCAAAGAGCAGCGCTTTTTGAAATACCGAATTGAGTTCAGCACTAATCATGACTCCTCCTCCATAATGCTTTTGAGCGGGAACCCCTGCTCACGGGCAAGTTTATTGACCTGCATTACCTTGGTTTCTGCAATTTCAAAACTGTACACCCCGCACAACCCTCTCTCTTTTTTATGAATATCGAGCATAATACGCTCCGCTTCCACATAATTTTTATGAAATATTGTCATTAAAATATCGATAACAAAGTCCATGGACGTATAGTCATCATTAAGCAGATAGACCTTATACATCTTGGGCGTCTCGACTAAAAGATCTCCTTCTAGTTCACACTCTTTTTTAGTACTCAAATAAATATTCCTGCTTTTGTAATAGTTAAATGTATCAAGCTTTAGGTATGTCTTTGCTTAAACTACTGTGCTGCCTCTAAAAAATCAGCAATAATATCTTCAGGGTTTTCCAAACCGATCGAAATACGCACCAGACCATCCGTGATCCCTAAAAAAGCTCGCTCCTCTTCATTGAAATCGCGATATATGGTTGAAGCCATATGCAGTGCCAGTGTTCTGCTGTCACCGATATTGGCGGTAATGGTCACCAGTTTGGAGCGTTGCAAAAATTCAAATGCCCGCTCCTTCGTACCAAAATCAATGCTCATTAGTGTGCCGCATCCTCCGCTAAAATATTTAATATAGCGTATATGGTGCGGATGACTCGGTATGGAGGGATGGTTGACGTGCAACCCCTCTTCATAGAGTTTCAGTGCAACCATCTGAGTACTTTTAACAACACGTTCCATGCGCAAGGGGAGTGTCTCCATTCCCAGCATGGTCAGATAACTCGCCTGTGCATTCGCACTCATTCCAAAATCGCGCATCGCTCGCTTTTTAGCATTGGCAATAAGTGCCGTTTTGCCCATTTTATCAATAAACTGATGCACCTCACGGTAACGGTCACCACGAAATTTATCATGCTCTTCTACTGCACGAAATACGACACAACCGCCTAATGCCGCGGCATTTCCGCTAATGATCTTAGTCGTGGAATAGACAACAATATCGGCACCGAAATCCAACGGTGCAATACTAATAGGCGTAATGGTATTGTCCACAATCAACGCCACCTTTTCTTCATTGGCAATAGCGGCAATCGCAGGAATATCGGGAAGACGCATGTTGGGATTGCCCACACTCTCTAAGAAGATGATCTTTGTGCGCGCCGTAACAGCCGCAGCAATCTCATCGAGTGCATCCACATCAAAAAAATGCGTACGCACACCAAAACGGCTCAAGGTCTCCTTAAAAAAAGAGTAAGTTCCCCCGAACAGACCGCCAATGCTAATAATTTCATCACCACTGCGTAACAGCGACAGCGTTGCTAGCGCCGTTGCAGCCATACCCGAACTCGTTGCTATCGCACCGACACCGCCATCCATTGCAGCAAGTACGCGTTCCAATTGTGCCGAGGTAGGGTTGCCCATCCGCGCATACAGTGCTTTGTTAATACTTCCTGAAAAAATACCTTCGGCAATCTCGGGAGTACCATAGGCAAATGCTGCAGAATTGACAATTTCCGGACTTACGGCTCCTTCTTTGTTACCCAACGACTGCACTAATCTGGTACTGAATTTTTCATATTTTTGCATACGTAAACCTAATTTGCTGTAGAATTTCTTTACTAAATTATAACCAAAAAGAGACAATCCGTTGATGCAGAGAATTTTTGTAACAGCAACAAACACCGATATCGGCAAGACTTATGCCGTAAAGCTGTTGCTACAACAGTACGCTTCCCGCGGTTATCGCGTCGGTGTTATTAAGCCTATTGAGACCGGTGTCATTACCGTAGCATCGGACGGCAGTGAACTTCTGGCTTTGGCACAACAGCTCAATCCTTTGTTGAGCCGTTTACATGTAAATGATATTGTTCCCATGCAGTTCACGCTTCCTGCGGCTCCTTTTGTTGCAAATCGGGGAAAAAAAATTGATTTAAGCCCCATTCAAACGGCACTGCAAAAACTCGAACCCCTGTGTGATATTGTCATCATTGAAGGAGCCGGCGGCTTACTGGTTCCCATTGATGCAAACACCATGATTGTTGATCTTATTGCCTACTGTAATGCACCTAATGTGCTGCTGGTATCGCACTGTCGTCTTGGCTGCATTAACGATACACTCTTAACCATGCGACTGCTTCGTGAGCATACCACAACATGTACTCTCGCCTTTAACTGCAAAGAGGAAGAGTTAACAAGTTTTCAGCACGTATCACAGCCCTATTTTGATGCCCACTGCAAGCCTTACTATTTACTTGAGAATGATTTAGCGGCCATCGCTGAGAGCTTGCTTGAATTTTGATGCTATAATTACAAAAATAATGGAGCAAGCATGCAGCACTTAATTCGTACCGATGATTTTAGCATTGAAGAAATTCATACGATTTTTGATGATGCCGCACGGTATGCTGATGGGCGCTTTGAGCGTATTTTGACCGATAAAATTGTTATTACCCTCTTTTTTGAAAACTCTACCCGAACCAAAAGCTCATTTGAGATCGCCGCTAAACGCCTGGGTGCTGAAATGATTCATCTTGATGTGGCTCAAAGCTCTACCAAAAAAGGCGAAACACTGGTTGATACTGCAACCAATCTTGATGCCATGGGTCCCAATGCCATTATTGTACGGCATGCCAATGCCGGAGTGCCGCAAATTCTTTCGCAACATACCAAAGCCTCCATTATTAATGCCGGTGACGGTGCCCATGCTCATCCGACACAAGCTCTGCTCGACCTCTTTACCATCAAAGAGCATTTCAATGAAATTGACGGCAAAAAAATCGCTATTGTCGGCGATATTAAAAATTCGCGTGTTGCCAACAGTAATATTGAGCTGTTGCAGCGTTTTGGTCTGGATATTACCTTGGTCGCTCCACCACAGTTTCTACCGCAAACCGCGTTAAAAACTACCTCGAGCCTCAAAGATATTATAGACGATACTGACATTATTATGAGTCTTCGCACTCAAACCGAACGCCACTCCACACAAAGCTATGCATCTTTAAAAGATTATGCCAGTGATTTTTGCATTACCAAGGAGTTCGTAGGCAATCGCAATATTATTATTTTACACCCTGGACCCGTACACCGCAATATAGATATTGATGATGCTCTGCTCTGTGATCGTCGCTGTAAAGTACTCAAACAGGTGAAAAACGGTGTACTTATCCGTATGGCGGTACTGAAAAAACTCATTCATGACATTTGACAGACTCTCCTATTTCGCGTCGCGCAATATCCCATTTCTCTTTTACACCGACTTCAAGGGTGAAAAAATACATGTATATCCACTCAGTGATCTTGAAGAACAAGGCATTGAATATGCTATACATCAACCCTGCGCACCCACGGTCCGCAATAAAAAATTACGAAAACAACCCATCTCTTTCTCTTCCTATAAAGAGAAGTTCAATCGCATCATCGCTAATATCAAAAGCGGCAATACCTACCTTCTAAACTTAACACAGCCCACAGCCATCACAACCGACTTGACACTCCAAGAGATTTTCACTACCGCTAATGCTCCCTTTAAATTACATGTAAAAAACCATTTTGTCTGTTTTTCACCCGAACCCTTTATTGATATTCAAAACAATACAATCAGTACCTACCCCATGAAAGGAACCATCGATGCCTCAATACCGCATGCTGCCCAACATATTTTAGCCAACGAGAAAGAGATGGCAGAGCATATTATGGTTGTGGATCTTTTACGCAACGACCTTGGCATGGTCGCTAAAAAAATTCGGGTCAAAAAGTTCCGATATATTCAAAAAATCAGTGCCGGTGCCAAAGAACTTCTCCATGTCAGCTCCATAATCCAAGGAGAGTTAGAAGAGAATTGGAAAGAGAAACTCGGTGAGATTATCAAGAGACTATTGCCTGCCGGAAGTATTAGCGGTGCCCCAAAAAAAAGTACCACACAGATCATCGAAGCCGTTGAACAATACAAACGAGAATACTACAGCGGTATTTTTGGCGTCTTTGACGGTAACATACTTAAGAGCTCCGTAATGATTCGCTTTATTGAAAAGCAGGGTGATCAGCTTATTTACAAAAGCGGTGGCGGTATTACGTTGGAGAGTGATGTCAAAGAGGAATATCAAGAGCTGCTTGACAAAGTCTATATTCCGTAAAATACATGTAAAAAACTGTAAAAAGACAAGAGTGTATAAAAGTCGCAGTAAGAGTAAATAATAAAGAAGAATCCAAAAACTAGGCAGCGACCTACATTCCCACAAGTGAAACCTGCAGTATTATCAGCGATGAGAGGCT
>JAJRVF010000133.1 GCA_024277395.1 Campylobacterales bacterium | reverse complement strand
TACCAGTCGAAATCTTCGGTAATATTGACTGTAGGGATGGGAAAGGTGAAGGGCTGAGCGCTCTTATCACCCTCGGTCATTACCTCATAAAAAGCACGGTTGATGTTCTGCATTTCATGTTGAAAATGTTTGTATGTCATTGTCTCGAGCGACTCTGCTCCGCGCAATGCGGCTTGATGGCGCAATACGGGGTCGTCTAAACCGTGAAAAAGGTGCTGTTGATGCCGTGTGGGGATCTGTTCGCACAGGTCTTGCGGCACCGTCCAGTCAATGGTAATGTTGGTAAAAGGGCTCTGCCCCCAGCGTGCGGGAACATTCAAGTTATAGACAAAACTGCGAATCGCTTTTTTGACCTCCTTGTACTCCAGTCGGTCTTTAAACAGATAGGGAGCCAAATAGGTGTCAAAGGAGCTAAAGGCTTGTGCGCCCGCCCACTCGCTTTGTAAAATTCCCAAAAAATTTGCCATCTGTCCCAGTGCTTCACGAAAATGGTTGGGGGCGTGCGACTCAACGCGACCACGCACCCCGTTAAATCCCTCATCTAAAAGAACGCGCAGACTCCATCCGGCACAATAGCCGCTTAGACAATCGAGATCATGAATATGATAGTCTCCGTTACGATGGGCGTATCCCTCCTCTTTGGAGTAGATTTTATCGAGCCAATAGTTGGCAATCACTTTTCCTGCGGTATTATTGATGAGTCCGGCACTGGAGTAGCCGGTATTGGAGTTGGCATGAATACGCCAGTCACTGCCGTTAATATACTCTTCAATGGTTTGTGTCGCATTAATATATGTGGTATCGTCGTTGAGACCAAATTGGTGCTCACGCTGCATTTTGTGGGTGTGGCGGTAGAGCATAAAAGACTTCATGATATCAAAATAGCGTGCTTTAAACAGTGCCTGCTCAATGAGGTCTTGAACATCCTCAACAGCAGCAATGCGTCTGTCTTGCAGGGTTGTTATAACATCAACATAAACAGAATTGTCATAAGGTGTGGATTCGCTTTGAAATGCTTTTTTAATGGCATCTTCAATTTTATAGGGGGTGAACTGTTGCGATGTGCCGTCGCGTTTTAGTATGGTTTCTAACATTGTCTCTCCAGAATATTCTAAAGTACGATGTTATGTCAGGCGGTGGGTTATATACAGTAAGAGTATCGCTAAAAGCCTTGCATCAGACCTTGCAAGACTTAGCGCTACTCTTAAAACGCAGCTAGCTGCTCAGGTTGCCGAATGAAGAATGGACGCTTTGAATCTATAAGACCTTCGTTACCCAAGGTGAGCTAACTGGGTTTGACATAACACACACAGGAGAATTATAGAGCAAGAGTTTGTCACATCCTGTCAAAAATCAAAGTTTTTGATAAAATGTATAAATTTCTCTTTTATTGCGTATGTACAATATAGCCGACCCCGTAATTGCTTGTAATGGTTTGGTCGGGAAGTTTGGTGCGCAGGCGTTTGATCAGTGAGGTTAACGCATGAATGCTAAACTCTTTTTCGGGCTGATCTTCATAGACGGTATAGTAGATATCTTCGTTGGAGACACTGCGGTTGGGCTTTTGAAGCATCAGGTTTAACAGGCGCTGTTCGCGCTTGGTTAGGTGAATGTTGTGTCCGTTATGTTGGAGTGTCTGGTGCTTTTTGTCCCAGACAAAGCCCTCTTTCAGCGGTACGGTACTTTTATCATTTTCAATCTCTTCTACCAGAGAAAACAGCAGCTCTTTCAGGGTGTCGCTGTGAATCGGCTTGATGAGATAGCGTACCAAATGCAGCTCAATGGCTTTAAGCAGTTTCTCTTTCTCCGAATGGGCGGTTGCAATAATGACTTTGGTCAGTTTGTCGTGCTTGCGAATGTGCTCAATCATGCTCAAGCCGTCCATATTGGGCATATTAATGTCGGCAACAATGATGTCGGGCTTTTTGCTTTTATAGATTTCAAGTGCTTCGCGACCGCACGATGCCTGATGTACCGTTGTAAAAAAGATCTGGAGATATTCTACAAAGTATTCACGCAGCTCTTGCTCGTCTTCGGCAATAAGCACGGAGATATGGTCGATTTTTTTATGCATGGGTGACTCCTATACTGAATGTGGTACCGTAGCTATTGCTCTGAACCTCTAGCGTGCCGTTCATGCTGCGCTCAATAATCATTTTGGTAATATACAGACCCAGTCCGGTACCCATTGATTGATGCTTGGTTGTAAAGTAGGGTTCAAAAATACGCTCAATGATGGCATCGTCAATTCCTCCGGCATTATCGGAAATATCTAGGCGCGACTGAGTCTCTCGGGGGAAGAAAGTAATAGTAATGTGCGGATCGGCAATCTTGTTGTGTATGAGAGCATCTTGCGCATTGTTCACAATGGCCATGACGGCTTGGACATATTCGTTCATATAGCCGTCGACCACAAGTGAATGATCACCGTCAATGCTCACGGCAATACCATGTTTTTTCATATTGGGCTGCAGCACCTCCAGAGCAAGGGTGACGGCTTTGCGAATACTAAAGGGCTGTTTGCGTTTATTGGGCTTGAAAAAGCTCATAAAATCTTCAATGGTGCTGGACATGTAGGCAATGTTCTTCTCCATCTCCGCCAATTTACATGTAAGGTCGTCTTTGCTCAACATATCATAATTGTTTTTCTCTTTGGCAATGGCAATCAGGGTATTGACAATAGCAAGCGGTTGGCGCCACTGGTGGGCAATATTGCCGATCATCTCCCCCATAGCTGCCATTTTTGATTGCTGAAACAGCAGGCTCTCCTGCTCTTTGAGTGCGCGGTCTTTAGCCCGCAGGGCTTCAATGGTATCGAGCAGTTCACTGTTGTACTTCTCTTCAATATAGAGTCCGCAATCGAGGTTTTTCATTTTATGGATGAGGTCGGCAATATAGGGTTTTTGAATAATTGATCCGTGTTGCGGAGCAATCAATTCCAGATCAAGCCGTTCGATTTTTTTAAGAGCATAATTGAAGATATCTTTGCTGGGCATATATTCGGCATGAAACTGTCTGGCCTGATCAAAATAGTTCTCTTCGGCAAAAAACTCCCAAGACTCCTCTATGCCGCCGAAAATGTCTCCCGAGAAGAGGACTCTGGTGTGAGGATCGTAACTGACAAATGCTCCGGGAGAGTGGCAGTAGGGCGTGGTAAGAAACTCTAAACATACTCCGTTTTGTGTCTCAAGCGTCAGGGATTTTTTATCGATTTCGTAATAGGTTGATGTGGTCAAATAGTGTTTAATCAACGGGGTCATACGGCTGTGGGTAATAATATGAAGATCGCTGCGGCAGATCAGTTTTTCAAGATCGGGTACCGAGGCGCACAGGTCAGGATCTTGGTGGTGCAGAATAATATATTTAATATTGCCAATATCGGTAATGGAGTGTACCTTTTTGACAACGGCATCAAACTCCAGCATACTGCCCGGATCAATCAAGATGGATTCATCACCATTGTCAATAAGGTAGGGGTGGCACTGGAACGGGTCATTCTCAAGGTACATACCGATCCAGTAGGTATGCGGTGCAATGGCAATGGCTTTGGTGTAGTCGTGCATCTGTATTCCTACCCAAAAATCCGTCTGAAAAAGCCTTGTTCACCGATTGCTTTTTCAATCATGTTAATATACCTTTCAACAGAGGCTGCCCCCAGCTCATAATCTTTAACCATCTTGTCCTCGCCAATACTTACACAAAACGGTACGCTTTTGATCTCATATTTTTTAACCAGTTTGGGATTGCGTGTAATGTCAACTTTGCAGATACGAGCCCGCTCGCCGAAATAGGTCTCTAGCACATCGAGTAACGGCGCAACCTCCTGACACGGGCCGCATGTCGGAGCGTAGAAGTCAATAAACATGGCAACCGTTGTCTCTTCGACGGTCGCTGTATAATTGTGATCGGTCAATTCCGTTGCCATCAGTTCCCCCTAAAACGTCTGTATAATGTGAATCGCTATGATAATAATAGCTAAAAAGAGTAATGCGGTAACAGTGCGGAACCCGTAAACGGCAGCATAACCTAAATAGAAAGAGATCTCTAATAGGAAACTAGGAAAAATTTTGCTAAAATGTGCGTCATGAATAGAAGATTGTTTATAACAACGGCTATGGCGTCTCCTTTATTGGTGAAAGAGCTTTTGGCAGTTGAAAAAGATATTATTGTACCTCGGAGTGAGTGGCGAACCTTTGTTGATTTGCGCAATAGACTGCGCCGCGTTAAAAAGGTGGTCGGCTACGGTAATTTTAACATTATCTCTTTTGATCGAGCTTTGTATTACGCCAGGCATTATGCCGATATCGGAGTTTTTTCTCCGCAGGAATTGGACTTGGCAGAGCGACTGTTTTATGAAGATCCTAAAAAGTACGGTTTTTTCGGCGACCGTATTTGTGATAGGCTGACCGATACCATTGATCCAAAAGCGGTTGAGAAAATTCCTTATACCGGACACTATCTTTTTAAAGGAAAGCCGATGGAGGACTACTTTCGTCTGAAAAAAGACATTGGAGACGAAATTATTTTAACCTCGGGAGTTCGCGGTATTGTCAAGCAGATGAGTTTGTATATTGACAAAATTTACCGTTGCAAAGGTAATATTTCGCAAGCCTCTTTCTCCTTGGCGCCACCGGGCTATTCGTATCACAGCTGTTCTGATTTTGATGTAGGAAAACGGGGCTGGGGATATAAAAATTTCACAGCAAAATTTGCACGGACCAGAGAGTTCCGACAACTCCGAAAACTTGACTATATTGATATGCGCTACACCATTAATAATGAGGAGGGGGTACGGTATGAACCGTGGCATGTTAAGGTCATATAAAAGGTTT
>JAJRVF010000132.1 GCA_024277395.1 Campylobacterales bacterium | reverse complement strand
GCAAAGAGATCGTATGTTGCCTCAATGACATCAATGAGTCGGCTTGATACATAAGGCTGAGCGCAGAGCAGCGCAGTTGTTAAAAACAGGAGATAAAGTATGCGCATCTGCTCTCAATTTACATGTAAATTATGTGGCTTTCTCGCGGAGGATTTTGTCGAGAATGGCAAAGACCTCATTGCTGCCTTGTTCCATCTCTTCAAAAGCCTGTTTGAGTTTTTGAAAATCCATGGGATGGTGTGCTATCTCACTAAAGACATGGCGGGTACCGTTGTGAACTATCTCATGGGGCCGCTCTAAGCTTTTGTAGCTGGGTGTTTTGCTGAAGTTTTCAAATCCGTCACCTTCATAGTACCATGCCCCCAGACGGCAATTGCGGTGCGAGACAAACTGAAACTGCTCTTTTTGCGTAACGGCACTGTAGTAGGTATTGACTTTCCATAAGATATGATCGAGTTTTGCCAGAGACATAAAGATGCGATCGGCAACACCGTCAATATGTTGCAGGGTGCTTCTCAAATCAAGAGTACAGTATTGAAGCCCGTCGTTAAATTCGCTAATCATGGAAGTGGCATTGCTAATGCCGTGTTGAATATGCCCAAACTGGTCACCGATGCTGATGACATCTTGTTTCATCGTCTGCAGTGAAACATTAATCTCGGCAACGGCTTTATCGGTTTTTTCGGCCAGTTTGCGAACTTCATCGGCAACAACGGCAAATCCGCGACCGTGTTCTCCCGCACGCGCGGCTTCAATGGCGGCATTGAGGGCTAAAAGATTGGTCTGGTCGGAAATATCTTTGATGAGGGTTAAGATATTACCCACCTCTTCGGCACGCTCAGAGAGACCCTCTACCGTGTGGGTCGACTCTTCAGAAGAGAGGTTGAGCGTATCTAACGCACCGGAGATGTCTTGAGACTGTTCGCCGAGTGCTTCGATTTTATGAAGCATCTGCCGGGATGTTTCCAGATTCTCTTTTGAGGAGCTTACCGAGGCATTCATATTGCCCTGAATATCAACAATATTGTTTTTGAGATGCTCATTTTGATATTGCATTAGTGTCAAAAAATTGTCACATGAAGTGTTGTCGGTACTGTGAAGCTGTCGTTCCAATGCTTCAATACGTTCTGATAATTGCCGATTTTCCTCTTGCAGACGGCTGTTTTCCTCTTCTAAACCGTTTATTTGCTCCTGTTTTTCCCCTCCCTGTGAAAAAAATCCCATAATATTCCCTTTGCTAAAATTTAAACAGTAAAGGTGATTGTACAATGGTTTTTAGAAATATTTACTTAAATTATATGTTTAATTGTTATTTGATGTCGTCATTAAGTAGTTTAAGAAACTCTCCATATCATATTTTATACGATATTCCGGCGTCATAATATGAATAAGGATGTCTCCCAAGTCAATCACAATCCACTCGTCGCTGACATCGACACCTAAAAACGTCTCTTCGGGTTTGAGCTCTTTTTTAAGATGATCCAGCAGGGCTTCTGTGTGACGTACGCCCAGCGATGAGGCAATAATGACATAGTCGACAAAATAGTCCTGATTACTCAGGTCAAAGGCTTCAATAGACTCGGCTTTATGCTTGTCCAAAATATGAGAGATAATTTCAACTCGGTTTTTCATCGGTATCCTTATAGTATGAAGTGATGGCATGGCGTACATTGCCCGGAATACAGGAATGCTCCATGCGGTGTCGCAATGCTGTTGAACTGATGGGTACATTTACATGTAAATCAATATACTCCGGCGGTATTGTAACATCATCACGATGTGCTACAACAAAGGTGACCTGTTTTTTCAGCTCATGGTAACGGTGCCACTGCTGTAGTGAGGCAAGGTTATCGGCACCGATAATGAAAAAAAGTCGGCACGGATACTCGCTTTCTTTGGTGTGCATAACAGTCTCAATGCTGGGAACCGCGCGCTGCTGTTTCGTTTCATAGTCACTGACAACCACGTTGTCATACGCTTTAAAGATCTGTTGCAGCCATTGCAGGCGTAGGGATGCCGGTGCGACGCTTTGGGTTTTAAACGGGTTGACATAGGCGGGAACGATAATGAGTTTCTCAAGTGAAAGTGCCTCAAGCGCCGTATCGGCAACAGCGACATGTCCGTAATGAGGCGGATCAAAACTTCCGCCGAAGAGAGCAATATTTTCCATCTTTTTTAATCCACATTATAGCTAACTTTTGATAACATCACCGTATTTATTTTAAACTTTCAGGAATGTAAGCATGGCATTAAAGATTGCAATTAACGGTTTTGGGCGGATTGGTCGGTGCGTAGCACGTATTATAGCAGATCGTGATGATGTAGAACTGGTGGCTATTAACGATACGGCAACAATGGAGATGATGGTCTATCTGCTTCAAAACGACTCCGTTCACGGTACTTTCGGACATGATGTAGAGGTTGTTGATGAGCACCATTTGCGCATTGCCGGAAAACCGGTACGTATTTTTTGTGACCGTGATCCGAAAAACTTGGATTTTGCCGCTGAAGGAGCGACGATGGTACTGGAGTGTACCGGTGCGATTTTAACGCAGGAAAAGGCGCAAGCGCATCTGGACAAGGGTATTGAAAAAGTGCTCTTTTCCGCTCCGGCAAAAGATGATACCCCGACATTTGTTATGGGTGTGAACGAGTCGGCGTACGCAGGAGAGCGCATAGTTTCCAATGCCAGCTGTACTACCAACTGTCTGGGTCCCGTAGCCAAAATTTTAGATGATGCTTTCGGTATTGAAAAAGGGCTGATGACAACCATTCACTCCTATACCAACGATCAGAATATCTTGGATGTCAAGCATAAAAAAGACAAACGCCGTGCCCGTGCCGGTGCCATTAATATGATTCCGACAACGACAGGCGCTGCCAAAGCCATCGGCTTGGTGCTGCCGCACCTCAAAGGCAAACTCAATGGTCAGAGTGTGCGCGTTCCCACGCCCAACGTCTCCATGGTTGACTTAAATGTTATTGTCAAAAAAGAGACCAGCAAAGAGGAGGTCAATGCCATTTTTACGGCGCAAGCGGCCAAAGAGCACCGCGGGCTGATCTTGATGGATCACGATATGCGCGTATCGCAGGATTTTGTCGGCTCTGCCTACAGCTCCATTATTGCCGAAGATCTTACACAGGTGCTTGGCGGCACAATGGTCAAAGTGATGGCGTGGTATGACAACGAGTGGGGTTACTCTTGCCGTCTGGTCGATATGGCACTGCATATTAGCAAAAAATAGGGACAGGTATGAAATTAAATACTATTAAAGATATTGAAATTACGGGAAAACGGGTATTTATCCGATGCGATTTTAACGTACCCAAAGATGAGTTTGGCAACATTACCGACGACAGACGGATTCGTTCGGCCATTCCGACCATTCGCTACTGTATTGATCGCGACTGCAAAATTATTCTGGCCAGTCACTTTGAGCGCCCCATACCGGGTGTTTATGATGAAAAGTATTCGCTTGAGTCCGTAGCAAAACGGCTGCACTCTATCTTAAAGCTTGATGTCATTATGGCAAACGATGTCATT
>JAJRVF010000010.1 GCA_024277395.1 Campylobacterales bacterium | reverse complement strand
GTGCCAGATGATTGAGATCAAACGGAATGTCCCTAAATTCACCGCATACACTACAGACCAGATGTGCATGCGGTGCTTTGGTGATCTCATAGCGCGCTTTGACTTCAGGGGCTTTGACCTCTTTAATGAGCGAGGTCTCCAGCATCGCGTTGATATTTTTATAGAGGGTTGCCAGGGAAATAGAAGAGAACTGTTTTTTAATGGAGGCAAAGAGCTCTTCAATACTAATATGTCCGGCTTAGTGCATCAGCTGCAAGATGCCCAGACGCTGCGGTGTTATCTTTAAATGGTTCTGTTTCAGTAGTAATTCATAATTCATGTTCGAATTATAGCACTTTTATAAGGCAATATAATTATATGAAAATATTAGTCAAGAGATAATAATTTTCATTTAAGCTTGAAAGACTATAATTTCATATCATTTAAGTGAATTGGGCTTAAATATTAACAACACAATTTAAATAAGGGGAAAAATATGAAAGTAATAACACTCAGCGCATTGGCGACAGCGACATTGATGGCATCTTCATTGGTCGATACGGCCAAAGAGGCAGGCTTGGTGGCTATTCCGGATTCGGAGTCAGCTTTATTAAAGATGATTGACAATCCTAACAATCCGATCACCGCTAAAAAAGTGGAGCTCGGCAAAAAACTCTACTTTGACCCGCGACTCTCTAAAAGCGGGATTATTAGCTGTAACACCTGTCACAATTTAGCGGAAGGCGGTGATGACGGTGTACCGGCGGCTATTGGTCATAACTGGGCAATGAATCCGCATCACCTTAACTCGCCGACAGTATATAATTCGGTATTTTTTGAGTCACAGTTTTGGGACGGTCGTGATCAGGACTTGGAGAAGCAGGCACAAGGACCGATTCAGGCACATCCTGAGATGGCGGCAACAAAAGAGCATGTTGAAAAAACTGTAAATTCGATGCCGGAGTATGTCAAGGAGTTCAAAAAAGCGTACGGTAAAGATGTCAAGGTAGACTTTCAGACCATTACTGAAACCATTGCGACGTTTGAGCGTACTTTGGTAACCCCGTCACGTTTTGACGACTTTTTAAACGGCTGCCCCAGCGCACTGAATAAAGAGGAGAAAGAGGGTCTGAAAACTTTTATTGACAAAGGGTGTACTACCTGTCATACCGGGGTTGCACTGGGCGGTTCCATGCAGGCATTTGAGATTACGGCAAAATACAAACATGCCGGTTTGGGTGACTTTAAAGGAAACAAAGACGGCTTGGTCAAAGTTCCGACACTTCGTAATGTGACGCAAACGGCTCCGTACTACCACAACGGCGGTATCTGGAGTCTGAAAGAGTCGATTGCCGAGATGGGACGTACGCAGCTGGGTATTAAATTGAGCGACACGGAGATTGCCTCTATTGAGACGTTCCTTAAAACACTTGATGGCAGAAAAGCCGATCTTGTCTATCCACAGCTTCCGGCTTCTACCGAAACTACACCCAAACCAAACGCCAACTAACAGCTTAAGCTCTTTGAAGAGAGCTTATCTGTAATGCTTGGCTAAAAAAGTGTTGAGCTGATTGGCAAAAGCATGCGCATCTTTGGGCGAAAAAGGCTTTGGTCCTTTTGTTATTTCACCACATTCACGGATTGACTCCATCAAATTTCGCATTGCCAAATATTGTTTGATATTATCGACACTGTAGCGTTCTCCGCGATGATCAATGGCATGGGCATTTTTGCTAATGACTGCATCGGCCAAAGGTATATCCGCCGTTATGACCAGATCACCTTCTTGAACCAGGTGGACAATGGCTGCATCGGCAACATCGGCACCTTGCGCAACAATAGTATAATTTACATGTATGGATTTCCCCAATGATATTTTTTTGTTTGAGATGACAAGCGTATTAATGCGAAGACGCTCAATGGCACGCAATAAAATGGGTTTGAGCAGATTGGGAAAGGCATCACCATCAACAAAGAGTCGCACGAATGCGGCTCTATTTTGTAATGGTTACGACAATAGCGCCGCGAAGGTCACCCATCTTGTATCCGGTCGCTTTATCATTGGGATAGCTCGATTTTATGAAATCTGCGAGCTTGGCATTGTCGGAAATATCACCGTGGCACTTTAGACAGACACCTTTGTTAATGTGAAGCGGTTTGTAGTATTTTGCCGTAGCGGTATCAACGCGTTCTACCAAATATTTTGGCAATACAACACCGCTGTCTTGTAGCTTTTGAAGTGCTTCCAAGATGGTTTTTTCCGAACCTTTTGCGGCATTGGCGGGGTTGCGTTCATTCAGACTGATGCGTTTGATACTAATCTCCCTGCCGTATTGGGCGCTGACTTTGTCGGTTAGAGGAAAGGCTTGAGAGGCACAAAATGTTGCCGCACCTAAAGGCCCCTCGCTTTTAAGGTGTTGTTTGAGATTTTTTCCGAGGGTTTGAATCAGAGTGCTTGCGACCTCATTGCCTGTTTTAACAATACTCTCATACTCTTCTTGCGGGGTAGTGTAGGGGTTGGCAAGCAGTGATGTGCCAAGCAGTGCTGCAATACCCATGTGTGATACTATTTTCATACGATCTCCTGTGAATTTCTATGCAACAAATAATACTGTATTATACTTATAATAAGTTTTATTAAAACAATTATTTTATAAGGTAAGCTTTTAGCCATTGAAGTGCTTCAGATTTACATGTAAATTTTTGTTGTATCTGCGCCTTGTAGGCATCGTCGAGTATTGACTTGAACGCTCTGGAAGGTTTTAGACCCAGTGCAACAAGATCACGACCCTGAAGCAGCGGTTTGGGAGGTTCATACAATACATGCAAGGCTTTGGCCGCGCCAGTGAGCCATATTCCGGCCTCAAAACGGTAGTGCGCTGTATGGCGGTGGCATTTGTGTGCTATTGCCTCGGCGACATGGATGAGATCAGCAAGACAGACTTTGGTGGAGAGCTCTAAAATTTCAGGGGTACCTGCTTTGGCATCATACATCTTTTGCGGATAGCGATTGTAGCGTACGAGCGCAGCAACGGCATTAATGAGTTTGGGACTGTCTGTTAGCTTTTCGAGAAAAGTTTTGCCCTCATGAGGCATTTTATGGCAGAGAATGCAGAGCATGAGGAGAAGGTCTGTTGCCGCATCACCGCGCCGCATTGATGCCATAGTGTCTAAGGTCAGCAATGTATGGTCAAAGAGGTTCTTTTGTGAACGGCACACTTTAGATGCCATGACATCAAGCTCGCTAAAATAGGGCAATGCACCGAATGTTTTTAGCAGAAGAATTCCCGTAGAGGGCGTATCGGATTTTAGCAGCAGTTTATGAAATTCCTCGAAAATACGCTCCTTGGGAAGGCTCTGCAACTCGCCCGATTCGGCAATGGTACAACAGAGTTGATGGAGCGAATCGCTAATGCGCAGCTTAAAGCGTGCTGCAAACTGCATGGCGCGGTAGAGGCGCAGAGGGTCTTCAGCAAAGGTATCGGCATCGACTTCGCGCAATATGCCGTTTTGCAGATCTTCCTGACCGCCGTAGGGATCTAACAAAGTGTTAGTTACGATGTTATACCCGATGGCATTCATGGTAAAGTCGCGTCGTCGTGCCGCATTGCTAAAGTCAAGCACTTGGGTCGTGTCAATATGAAAACCTTTATGTCCGGGCGCTATTTTAGATTCGGTACGCGGCAGTGATATATCTAAGGAGAGCTCTTTCAGGCGCATCTTGAGGACACCAAAACTGCTTCCTACTTCATATACATTTCCAAAAGCACTCAAAATTGTTTTGAGTGCTGCAAGGCTATTGCTGCCGTAGACTTCAATATCGATATCTTTGGAATTTACATGTAAAAGAGTATCGCGCACATATCCACCGACGACAACAGGGATCATTCTGTTTTCTATAAGCGCATTGAGCAATGGCGTGAGTACAGGCGGCAGAGTCAAGTGCATGTTAAGGCTCTTTGAACGTTTTAATACTGAAACTAAAGGTTGAGCCTTCGTGTAAACGGCTTTTAATAGTCAGTGAGCTGTT
>JAJRVF010000131.1 GCA_024277395.1 Campylobacterales bacterium | reverse complement strand
TCAGATTTGAACTGAAGGATGGAAGCTTTGCAAACTTCTGCTTTAACACTTAGCTACAGCGCCGTGGGTATGAAAAAATTAATTATAATCAACAAGAGTGGTGGACAGGGTGGGATTCGAACCCACGGAGGTATGACCCTCGCCGGTTTTCAAGACCGGTGCATTCAACCAGGCTCTGCCACCTGTCCATAAGGGAAGTACTTAACATCATTGGAGGCGCCACCCAGACTCGAACTGGGGATAGAAGCTTTGCAGGCTTCGGCCTTACCACTTGGCGATGGCGCCACAGGCATACCCAACCACAGATGGTGCCCGGAGCCGGACTTGAACCGGCACAGTGTTGCCACCGAGGGATTTTAAGTCCCTTGCGTCTACCAATTTCGCCATCCGGGCACAAATTAAATACCTCAGTAAAAACATTAAAAAATATTTTTACTGAGATATAAAATGGAGCGGGAAACGAGGTTCGAACTCGCGACCCCAACCTTGGCAAGGTTGTGCTCTACCACTGAGCTATTCCCGCATTGGCAAGATACAATATCTTGTTTTGAGGTGGAAGTATAACTAAAAATATTTCCCATGTAAAGTATTTTTTTTATAAATTGGCTATAATCGTGCAATTATTTACGATGAAGGAGTTTCATGCGAAGCGATATTATTAAACGCGGATTCGACAAAACCCCCACCGCTCTTTATTGCGGGCAACAGGGCTTACCGATGAGGATTTTGACAAACCCTTTATCGGAGTGGCCAACTCCCATATTGACATTATTCCGGGACATTTTTTCCTGCAGGAGTACGGACGGATTGTAAAAGAGGCGATTAGTGAGGCGGGCGGGGTGCCGTTTGAGTTTAACACCATTGGTGTCGATGACGGTATTGCCATGGGGCACGAGGGTATGCTCTACTCGCTCCCGTCCCGTGAGATTATAGCCGACTCGATTGAGACGGTGATGAATGCACATCAGCTTGACGGACTCATCTGTATTCCCAACTGCGATAAAATTGTTCCGGGTATGTTGATGGGGGCGTTGCGCGTGAACGTTCCGACCATTTTTATTTCCGGCGGACCTATGCAGGCGGGACACAAAAAAGATGGTACGCCTATTGACTTGGCGACGGCGTTTGAGGCAGTCGGTGAGCATGCCGAAGGGAAAATGAGCGATGCCGAACTCTATGAGATCGAGTGTGAGGCCTGTCCGAGCGGCGGATCGTGTTCGGGGATGTTTACGGCCAACTCCATGAACACCCTGTGTGAGGCCATGGGTATTGCGTTGCCGGGAAACGGGACGGTATTGGCCATGACGCCGGAGCGTATTGAGATGGTCAAAACGGCGGCCAAGCGCATTGTGGCAATGCTCAAAGATGCGAATCCTGCTCGCTGGAATATGCGCAATATCGTCAATGAAAAAGCGATTCATAACGCGTTTGTAATTGATATGGCTATGGGCGGCAGCTCCAATACAGTGCTGCACATGCTCTCCATTGCCAATGAGGCGGAGGTTGATTTTGGCATTGAGAAGATTAACACAATCTCAGAAAAGGTAGCGCATATTGCTAAAATATCGCCCTCATTAACAACCGTTCATATGGATGATATTAACCGTGCGGGCGGGGTAAATGCCGTGATGAAAGAGGTGAGCCGCCGCGGGGGTATTTTACATGTAGATGCGCTAATGGTCACCGGTGAAACTTTGGGTGAGCGCATCGCCGATGCGGATATTAAAGATACCGACATTATTCATACCAACGAAAACGCCTTCTCGCAAGTCGGCGGGCTCTCCATTCTTTTTGGCAACTTGGCGCAAGAGGGTGCCGTGGTCAAAACGGCGGGCATTGATGCGAGTATGCGGCAGTTTAAAGGTAGAGCGGTCTGCTTTAATTCACAGCAGGAGGCCATTGCCGGTATTGTCGGACATAAAGTCAAAGCGGGCGATGTCGTCGTGATTCGCTATGAAGGCCCCAAAGGCGGTCCGGGTATGCAGGAGATGCTGGCACCGACTTCGCTGATTATGGGTATGGGTCTGGGTGAGAGCGTAGCCCTCATTACCGACGGGCGTTTCTCCGGTGCGACGCGGGGTGCTTCCATTGGACACGTGAGTCCTGAAGCGGCAGAGGGGGGGCTGATTGCACTTGTTGAAGACGGTGATGAGATTGAGCTGGATGTCGATGCGCATCTGTTGCAGCTTAACGTTGATGCAGCAACGCTTGAAAAACGCCGCGCGGCATGGGTACCTATTAGCAAAGCGATTCGTTCGAAGTGGCTTAAGCGCTACAGTCTCCTGGTTTCCAATGCCTCACACGGCGCGGCACTTAAAACCGAGTTGGAGTGCTGAAACTCCGGTACGATTTTTTGGAGGGCGGCTACGACATCGGCAGCGTGTAGCAGTGCGTGAATGTCATTGTTGAGTGCATCAATATTGTACGGTGTCGCGGGGGCAATAAAGATGGACTCATAAACGGTTTTTTTATCGTTTTCATCCAAGAGCAGCTCTTCATACAGTTTCTCTCCGGGGCGCAAGCCGCAAAATTCAACAGCAATATCATCCTCTTTGCCGTAGAGCTGAATCATCTGTTGGGCAAGATTGAGAATTTTGACCGGTTCGCCCATATCTAAAATAAAGAGTTCGCCTCCTTTGGCAATGGCGGCGGCTTGCAGTACCAATTGGCATGCTTCGGGAATGAGCATAAAGTAGCGGGGCATATCGGGATGGGTCACCGTCACCGGGCCGCCTTGCTCGATTTGTGCTTTAAATTTGGGAATGACACTGCCGCTAGAACCCAGTACGTTGCCAAAACGCACCGAGACGATTTCAGATGTTTTGGTATCTACATTTTGCGCATAGAGTTCGGTGACGCGTTTGCTTGCCCCCATAATATTGGTCGGTCGTACCGCTTTGTCGGTAGAGACAATGATGATTTTGGATACATGGTGTGCAATGCTCTGATCAATCACATTTTTTGAACCCATAATGTTATTGTAGACAGCTATATGGGGGTTTGCTTCGCAAATGGGAACATGTTTGTAGGCGGCGGCATGAATGACAATGTCGATGGCATGCTTGCTAAAAAGAGACTCCAGACCTGCCTTGTCGGTGACTGATTGAAGTGACAGCAGGGCATGAGGCAGCTGCTCTCCGATGCTGTAGAGATTGTACTCACTGTGATCAAGCAAGATCAGTTTTGCTGCATGGAAACGATGGCACTGCAGGGCAATATCGCTGCCGATGCTGCCGCCGGCTCCGGTAATGAGGATGGTTTTGCCGCGGATAAATTTTTCAATTGCTGTTGTATCCAAATCTTTGGGGTGCCGCGCCAGCAGATCTTCAATGGAGAGATCATCAAGCTTTTCATGTTGTGATCCGAGAATACGCGAGATTTTAATATCATGAATGTTGGCACGATTGAGCCTTGAGACCAGCACCTTAAGCTCTTTTTGAGAGCATTCGAGGGTAATAATGGCAGCGTGAATGCTGTATTTGGAGGCCAGAGACTCCAGTGTATGACTGGCATAGACCCGTACATTGTTGATAAAGCTGTTGACCGAATCCTGTTCTGTGGGAGCATAGGCAATGATGCCAAGCGGCGCGTAGTCGATCTCGCCGTTGGCAGCACTGCGAATGACGGAGGCACTCTTATGGTTCACGCCGATGATGAGCACGGGATTGGAAGATTCGCTGCGAAACTGCTCCAAAATCATCCGCTTAGAGAGCCGTAGTGAGCCCAGCAGCACCAAAGAGAGAATGAAATCGATCATAATGGCACTGCGCGGTACGGGCTGGATCCATGAGGGGGCGAGGAAATAGAGTATAAAAAAGGCAACAAAAGCGGCCAAAAGTGCTAAAAAAAGGCGCTTCATATCACTTAAAGAGAAGAAACGCCACGAAATATAATAGATTTTAAAAGCAGCAATAAAGAAGAGCTTGAAGAGGAGCAGCAGAAAAAATACATGTAAAAAATGGAGCTGATGATTGGCGGGGATCATAAAATCAAAACGCAACGAATAGGCCAGATGCAGCGAGAGATAGATGAGCAGTGTATCACTCAGGAGAAAGAAGAGAATACGTTTGGTCTTGCTGGTTTGAAAGAGTGTCACTCAAATGCCTTTTTACGATCAACAATTTTTGAAATAATAACAAATATTATACTGACAATAAGTAAAACAATCCAGTAGTAGCGGGCATCAACAAGCCACAGCAGCAGTAGTGCCAGGGCATTATAGCGCATGAGCAGCAATACCACTTCGCTATGGGTCAGTCCCCACTGATGCAGTCGCTGGTACATGTGCTTTTTGTGTGCGATCCAGATCTTCTCTTTGTTTCGGAGACGACGCAAGAGCGTGAGCGTGGCATCAAACAAAAAGAGCGAAACCAGAACAATCCAGCCGACAAAGTGCTCACTGCCGCTCTCATTCAGTGCAAATACTCCAACAATAAAGCCAAGAGGAGCACTGCCGACATCACCCATAAAAATGGAGGCTTTGTGCCAGTTAAAGAGCAGAAATCCTGCGGTTGCCGCAGCCAGCAATAGAAGCGGTTCGATATTAAAAAGGAAAGAAGCGCTTAGCGCAATAAAAAGGGTCTCACTGGCGGCATAGCCGTCAATGCCGTCAAGAAAATTGAAGAGGTTGGTGAGCCACAACAGCATCAGCAGTGCTACACCATTCACCCAAAATCCTTCCAGTGTGATGATGCCAAGATTCATCTGTGTGACACCCCCTAGAGCATAGAGAGCCAGCAGTGCGCTAAGCAGCTGCACCATCAGGCGTATGCGAGCACTTTGAGGTCGAATATCATCCAGAAGGCTTACCGCAACAATGGGCAGGGCGGCGAAGAGGGCGCTGTAGAGGGTTGGTGAAATCTGTGCCGTGACAAAAAAGAGATAGCCAATGCCTAAAAAAAAAGCAATCATAATAGCGAGTCCGCCGCCTCGCGGTGTTGTTACGGTATGGGAGCTTCGTTCATTCGGAGTATCTACAATGGCATGCCGCCGTGCCACCTGACGTATCAGCAGTGTGAGCAGAACGCTCATGGTAAAAACGACCAAAACAAGCATTGCTTAGATTTTTATCCGAAAGATTTTAGTATAGGGATCGGAGCTGACGAGTTCAAACAGTTTAGTATCGTATTGTTCAAAAATGAACATTTGAATGTAGGTTGAGTTGAGCATATCGTCATCAAGCAGTAAAAACTGATTGTAGCTGGCAAGGTAAACAACGGACACAGCTCCCATAGGCGAGACATGCTGAACCTCTATTTTGGGTTTTCCCGCCTCTTGATTGACGACGGTATAAAATGCTTTAATCGGTGTCTTTCGTGCACCAAGCTGCAGTTGGCCTTCCTGTTTTAAAATGGAGATGCGATTGCCCAGGTGAATTGCTTTGGGGGTGTCCTGAAAGCGCTGGGCATTGTAGAAGAAGGGTCGTGCTTTGGATTCACCGGTCTGCAAATCAATATTGCTAAAGACCTTGACGGTAGGAAAAATTCCTAACATACGAAAGGGCAGGTAGAGGTAAATATCTACTGTTTTTTTCGGCAGGGTGGCATTGCCGTAACGCAGGTTCTCCAAATAGCCGGCGACATCTACCTGATCTTCTTGATGGTTTCTAAACAGGGTGTCGGCAATAATCTCATAATCGGAGGCAATATAGGTCTCTACGGCAATGCGGCTTAAACGGGCCGCTTCAAGCGCAGAGGTGGTTGTGAGAATCTCAGAAACAATAAAATTGTCGTGGTTGTGTTTCCCCCCGTCAATAAGAGTGTTTAAGCCGGTATAGTACCATAGGGGGTAGCCGTAGTCCCACCATGCAATCATATAGTCTTGCGGAGAAGCTCCCGCCTTGAAACGATGCAGTGCCGCTACCTCTTGATGGTTAAGGACGGTAGGAACTTTATAGCCGATAATATGGGTAATATTGGGGTAGAGCATCAGTGCGGTAAGTATGGAAATAACGGCATATTTTATTTTGCTATTGGCAATAAAGCTGCCCACAACATAGAATAAATAGACTGCACCGATAGCAGCAATCGGAACAGCATAGACCGTAAAACGCAAGCCGCCCCATAAAGAGAAGATACCAATGCCGATGAGCGGCAGTGCCAAGATAAACGGACGATGGCGAATAATGAGCAACAAGTAGCCGACAAGGCTGACAATCACTCCGACGGTTGAACCGCTAATACGGTTTGCCATCACCTCAAAAGGGATTTTTCCGGCTTCGCGTACGGTCTGTTTTACCTGATAAAACCGTAAGCCCTCTTCATCAAATCCACGTACGGAATAGGTATATACTTTTGACCAGATGACACCGAAAATATTGCCGAAAACAATAAAAGAGAGTACTGAAGCAACAGCAACATAGATCAGATTTTTCCCCTTGATAAGATCCCGTTTTAAAATAATATATGCCCCAATAATGAGAGCAAGTTTCAGCGGATAAAACAGCGGTGTGAGTCCAATGGCAATGAGAATAATAGATTTTGGCGTAAAGGCATCGTTGCGGTGAAAGAGTACCATGTAGAGCATATAGATAATACCCATCCCATAGACAACAGCGTGACCGGCATCGTAGAGAAAAGGATAGATAAAGATCATCAGTGACGCATAGAGGGCTATAGTGAGCCGCTCCTCTTTAATGGAGGCGATTAAAAAATAGAGAATAAACATCGGCGCCATGACAGCAAACATATCGGTATCGTAGTAGCCGACCATAGTACGGTTATAGTAGCTCCATGCAATAGAGCCGATCAGTGCGGCAAAAAAACCAAAGGCTGTTGCCTGATAAAGTCGTCCCAGCAGCATGATGGGAATAACAACCAAACTGGAGACAAAAGCGGGCAGATAGAGAATGACGGTATTGAGATCAAAAGGGGTCAGTCTGACAATCCATGTAGTGAAAAAGGTGAGCCCGTACTGCAATACATCCGGTGTTCTCGGATTGTACGCGAGCGTGCCCTCTAGAGCTTTTTGTGCTCCGCTGGCAAAAAAGTAGCCGTCGTTGGTATTGATCATCAGCTGCCCCTCCCACATAAAAGAGGGGTTGCCGCTAAACTGATAGACCCAGATCAGCCGCATGGCGACACTGAAAAGAAAGGCCAGGAACACAAGGAAAAGAAACGGTCTGGTACCAATAGGTTCATGAGGAAGCTGTAAGCCCAATGGAAATCCTTATTTACATGTAAATTTAAAGTAGCGTTGCATAGGTATGTGCCAAGACTTCATAGCTGTGATGTTCCACCACATAGGTTCTGGCATTATGACCCATCGTGCGACGTTCATACTCGGGCATTGCATAAATCATCATAATTGCATCGGCAATGGCCTTTGGATCTTCGGGTGCAACACTGATGCCGCACTGTGCATCAACAACCGGATCATTGCCTGCGTCTACCGAGTGGACAATCGGTTTTTGCGCATACATGTAATCAAACAGTTTATTGGCCGAAATGCCAAAGCGATAGAGCGCATAGCGGTGCCAGCCAATATAGCACAGATCAAAGTATTGTAACATAGACTGTATTTGTGTTTTTGCAATCGCCTCAATAAACGTCACATTATAGAGCTGTTTTGTTTGCACAAAGTTAATGAGGGCTGTTTTTTCACTGCCGTTGCCCACAATAACAAAGTGGATGGCGGGTACCTCTTTGAGCAGAAGAGCAGCATGCAACAGGTGCTCTAAAGCATTGGCAATCCCTAAAGTACCGGCATAACCGACAATAAACTTGTCCTTTGGTATCTGTGTGATGATCTCAGAAGACAATGCTTGAGGCTGTTGCAGTTCTTTAAGGTTAATGCCGTTGGGGATATAGACAAACTTGTCGGGGTCGAGCCCTTTGGATACCATATGCTCTTTGGCTTTGGGCAGCAGTGAGACGACAGCATCGGCACGTTTGTAGGCAAAACGCTCCAGCCATCCTAACAGAAGTACCAGAGGATGAGATGGCGATATGTTGCCCAGCTCAACAAGACTCAGCGGCCAGATGTCACGAATTTCGACAATGAGTTTGGCGCGAAACAATTTGGAGTAGAGGTAGGCATTGAGCACGGGAAACAAAGAGAGCGACGATATTATAATCACATCGGGTTTGTGCAATGAATAGGGGTTGAAAAAGAAGAGTTTCAAGGAAAAGAGCAGCATGCTCCAAAGACGCTTGAAGCTTTTGGAAGTACTGTATTTCGGCAGTTTGACCCAGAGGTAGGGAACCCCTTCTACCTCTTGCGGTGTAAAAGTATGCGTTACTTCGGGCGGATGGGTAAAAAGATGCGAAAATGATCCGGCAATTACGGTTACGGCATGCCCCTCTTTTTGCAATTCTTTAGCAAGGTAGTAGCTTCGAAAGTTCATGCCGATATGCGGTGAGCCGGCGTATTGGTTAATAATCCAGATGGTTTTAGACATTGGCGGTTCCATTAAAATAGTGTTGAAGGTTACGATGGTAGCCAGAGGCAAAAAAGTGGCTCTGCTGTGTTGATGTCACTTTAGGAGATGATGAAATACAAGCGAGCATCTCTTCGGGAGTCTCCACATAATAGGCATCATGATTGGGTCGCAACAGTGACTGCATGTGTTTTGAGGCAAGTCCGTTGATGTCAATGAGAATATTGGTAAGGCGACAATAGCTTGCTTCAAGCGCACACGTGGAATAGACGGTGGCATGAACATCTGCAAGAGGCAGTAGCGTATAAAAATCATCATGCTCGGGTATGATGATATTGGGATGGTCGTGAAACACAGAGGTATGGGCGGCATGGAACCGTCGGGGCAAAAAGAGATACAGATACCGATGCTGAAGGGGTGCCAGGGTTTTCATGAAAGCAACAAGCTCTTTTTCGACAGTCGCTTGTGCGGTGACGAGGATCATGCACTCAAAGGTGTCGGCCAAGAGCTGCTGTCGTTTCTCGTGTCGCAGTTGCGCCGAATTATGTTGGCACGCTTCTTCAAGCAGACAGCTTCCAATAGGTACGCTTGCCGTCTTGCGAAAAAGAGGAGAGCGTGAAAGCTGTTTGGCATCAAAGGTTCCAAAAGTGAGCAGGGTATCGGGAAGATATTGACGCTCACACTCCAAATTGGAGTGATAGGCAAGGTGCGTACCGCCAATCATGCCGTGTTGCACCTCAATAACCTCAATACCGAGTCGGTGCGCTGCAGCAATAACATCAATATAGCTATAGTAGCAAACAACAACAATCTTTTTTGGTCGCCAAAGACGCAGCAGCAGCAGCCATATGCGGTAGGACGCCAGAAATTCCCGCAACTCTTTGCGGTAGTTCAGCTGAATACCGTATTGTGTATTGATTGCATCCAAGCGCGACATACGCGGAACGTAAATGAATTTTGACAAGAGCAGGCCTAAGGCTTTAATGCTGATATGCGAGATAATATGACGAGAGGCGACGCGACATTTAGGGTAGTGGCGGTCGTTGGTGAGCTCAATCGTACAGCTTTTGTGTTGTCCTATAAGATCGCTGATGGGCTCTGTAAAACGGTCACGAAAGTATCCTTCACGCTCATTTCGGTTGATCGTGTGTGAAAAACAGAGGAGTTCATAGGAGTGAAAAAGAGCACCGATACCGTAAAAAATGTTTTTAAGAAGCGAGAGAGGACGGGCGGCTTTTGCAGGAGACTCGGAGACATTGGAGAGTAGATGATGCCAGCATTTATTGCGTATAATACTCCAAACTTGATGCTGCTGAAACTGCAGCGTCAGGAGTGTTGCATCGGATTCAATATCATGAAAGGCTTGAGTATGGGAACGCATCATGATCTCCTAAACCACGGCATGGAAATATAGCGACTTTGATACCAAAACACCAATGCCGCACTGGCAAGAAAGGCAATAATCGTTGCATATGCTGCGCCGATCGTGCCAAAAGCATTGATGAGAAGGTAGTTAAACAGCAGGTTGAGCAGCGCGGCAACAAGCGTGCTCAAGGCTAAAAAAGAGGTTTTGCTCAAGTGGACGAGATAGGGAAAAAAGATCTTGTAAATACCGTGAACGGCATAACCCAGAGCAACCCATAGAATATAGGCTTTGGCATCGTAAAATTCGGCATTGACAACGTACGGCAATAGAAACATTCCTACTAAAGAGATGAGTATTGCTAAGATAAAAACAGCAATAATATACATGTAAGTATAGCGTACGATAAATTGTTTTTTCTCTTGAGTCGATTCAACCATGCTTTTAAAAAACCACGGCGACCACGCTTTCATAAAGGCATCGGTAAAGAGCAGCACGACCATACCGAACATATAACCGACACTGTAGATACCGACCGCTTCGAGGCTGACCATACGTTCAATGAAAATCCGATCGCTCATGGTGATAACGACAGAGCCTAACACATGCGGCACCAGCGGAAGTGAAACGGCAAGGATGGAGCGTATTTTTAAACCATCAAAGCGCAGTGCAATATAGCCGTTTCGGTACATGTAAACAATGCCCAGTATTGCAAAAAGAGTATAGGAGAGGGCAATGCCGATAATCTGCGCATACCATCCGTAGGCCCAGAGCAGTAAAAACAGGAGGGTAACAGCCATGGTCACAGCAGAGTTTCCAATTTCGATCATACCGAAAATATAGGCCTTTGCCTCGTTACGCAAGAGGCTGGTGTGAATATTATAGACCATCATCGCCGTTGCTATGAAGGGCAGCAGCAGCAGCCATTGCGTGGGAATGGAGAAGAGCGTATCGGAACACTGGATGCCGACAAGGGTCAGTGCCGTATAGATGAGCAGCGATACGCCAAGAATAATGAGCATGTTTCCTATATAGAGAGCCAAATGGGGCTTGGAGACACGAAAAAATTCTTTGGAGACGTTAATATGCATATTCATACCCACAAAAGCACCGTAGAGTGTAATAAAGATCATATAGATGGAGAGTAAACCGTATTCGCCGGGTGTCAGATAGGCGGTAAGAACGGGCAGCAACAAAAAAGGGATCAGCTTATTGATCATGCTGCTGCCAAGATAGATGAAAGAGTTTTTAATCACCTGCATCTAAAAGGCTCGCTTCACTCTCAAAAATACCGGAAAACGCGGTTTTTTGTATCGGGTAAAGCCCTGATGTCTAAAGGTAACCGTGGTGCCGATTTCGGGTGGATGGCGCCGCTCTTCATCGCTGAGACCGCTGCCGATTTTAAAGGTGATGTTATGATCCAGTTTACATGTAAATGCGCCTAGAAGATGGCGGTACTTTCCTCTTCCCTGATGGTGTGCGATCACGACACATTCGGCATCGTGAAATGTTTTGACCTTTAAAGCCTGATGGGTGCGATGTGCCATATAGCCAATATGAGGATTGCGCACTACGACTCCCTCGCCGCCTTGGGATTCCACCTCTTTGAGAAAACTCTGAAGATGTTTGGTGTTTGCAACAGGCAGCTGCGGTATGATTCGAAGATAACGATGTTCATAGGGTGCGGCATGGGCGAGCCGTTGCAGGAGATCTCCTTGCGCATGAGGTACGTCAAAAATACAGTGCGTTATGGAGTGCCATGCTTCAGAGGGCACGCGATCTCGTACAATGGAAGCGATGGTCTCAAAGTCCTGCCGTGCACTCCAGAGCTCTCCGTCGAGGGCAAAGGGCGGATAGTGTTGTGTAAACCATGCCGGAGCATGAATGATGTGACCGCCCCGGCTGATTAAACGCTTTCCGTCCCAATAGGCACGAATACCGTCGAGTTTTTCACTCATCACCCAGCCGCTGATATTCTGGTCGGTATAGGTCTCAAGCAGCAGCAGCTTGGGTTGTTGTGCAAACAGGAGCAGCGGCAGTAACAGCAGTGTCAGTTTCATCATAGATATTGTGCGATGTAGGCGATTTCGTCATTACGGAGATAGGGGTTCATGGGCAGGCTCAAGATCTCATTCGAGACGCGCTCGGCTATTGGAAAATCACCTTTACGGTAACCCAAATAGCCAAAGCACTCTTGCAGATGCAGCGGTATGGGGTAGTGCACCGCAGTGGGAATACCCCGCTCTTTGAGTGCTGCTTGCACCGTATTTCGCTTGGCAGTACGAATAGAGTACTGTGCATAGGCTGAGGTACATTCAGACGCGATATGGGGTATGAGAACCTTTTGATGAAGTGCTGCATCATAGCGTGAGGCAACTTGCTGGCGTCGTGCCAAATCTGCTCTATAATATTTAAGTTTTACATGTAAAACAGCTGCTTGCAGCGTGTCAAGACGTGCCCCCATACCGATATAGCGGTGGTGGTAGCGCCGATTCTGCCCGTGTACTCTGAGCATTTTTATTTTATGTGCGAGTGCATCGTTGTTAGTGAAAACGGCACCGCCGTCACCAAAACAGCCCAGCGGCTTAGCGGGGAAAAAGCTGGTCGTTGCAATATGACCCAACGTAGAGTCCATATTCCCTTTA
>JAJRVF010000130.1 GCA_024277395.1 Campylobacterales bacterium | reverse complement strand
GTAATAGATCTGCCTTTGCCAACTTAAATTGAGGCATTTTAGCCAAAAAAAGATTAATAACGGGTTACGGTACAAAGTATTTCGCTGTGTTCTATAAGTTTTTATTATTTTAAAATTTTTAGTTGTTCTTGAGTATCTTCATAGACCTTGGCATCTAGTGTCAGGGTGATCTTTCCTTGGGGCAGTGCATCGACTACAATAATAGGACTTAAATCAAACGGATTGGCAACAATACCGTGTCGTATCGAGAGTTCCTCTTGAAATAACGGCGGACGGTAGATTAGCTCTTTTATTTCGCTATAGTCGCTGTGCGCACGTCTGTTAAAAGCGTCTAAAGAGATGAAACGAACCTCATCACGATTAAGATAGTGGATGTCATCAATGGTATGCTCAATGCGACCGTGTACACTTTTGCGCGGTAGCGTAGAGTAGCATAATGCATAGGCGGCAACGGTTTGTGATTTGCCCAGAATAAGTTTACATGTAAATTGCCGGTAGTTTAAAAACTTCTCTTTAACAATCGCATAAGCAGCGCCTTCTTCTTCAAGACGCATTCGCGCTTCATACATCTGCAGGCGTGCTTCAATGGATGCAGGCAGAATGTTGTTTTTCGTGAGTGGAGAGAACATCTCGTCCATCAGTCGGTCTTGCTCTTTACGCTGTAAGGTCAGTCCGTAAATACAGCCGCAGTAATCTTGGCGGTAGAGTTTCTGCTCTTTGCTTACACGTGACTGCTCCTGTGTTCCGCCGCCGCTGCGATAGTCAACGGCAATAAATTTCACACCGTGTTTTGCATAAAATGCTACACCGCTGGCTTTAAGTTGTTCTTGTGACTTGAGCGGAGAGACCAACAGTGTTGTTGTCATACTGCGTTCGCCGAGCTCCAGAGCTTTGTAGGCGCTAACCTCAAAACGGCGGTCAAAACAGACTTCACACCGTCTCCCTTTTTCCGGTTCGTTTTCCAAGCCTTCTACTGCTTTGCGCCAGTTCTCATAGTCGTACGGACCCTCAATGAGTTCAATACCGAGTCTCTTACAGCTGCGTTGTACATCCAACAAGCGCAAACGGTATTCGGAATAGGGGTGAATATTGGGGTCGTAAAAGAAGCCGATGAGTCTCTCATCGGGGTAATCCGTTTGCAGTTTTTCCAAGAAGAAGTGGGAGTCGACACTGCAACAGATATGTACCAGCATAGGGAATTATGCACGCTCAGAAAGAATTTCGACGGACTCGATTGTATCATTGCCCTCAAGGCTCTCAAGCACCGCCATGGAGTCGGCATCGTCTTCTTCAATCCCGCCAAAACCGTATGGACACCGTCTAAGTGCGGACACGGTACAAAACAGATAAAAAACTGTGAACCGCCGGTATTGGGGCCGGCATGGGCCATAGAGAGTGTTCCTTTGACATGTTTGTGTTTGTTGAGTGCGGTCTCACACGGAATGGCCCAGCCCGGTCCACCGGTTCCGGTGCCGTGAGGACAGCCGCCTTGCGCCATAAAACCGGGAATGACACGATGAAATGCCAGATTGTTATAAAAACCGTCATTGGCCAATGTCGCAAAGTTGGCAACGGTATTGGGGGTCTCTTCACTGTAAAGCTTGATCCACATCACACCTTTGGAGGTGCTCATTTTTGCCCAAGCGAATTGTGCCATCTCTTCGGGAGTATAGTCGTACGTCTTCATTGTCTCTTTTCCAAACATAGTCTGCCTTTGTCAAAATTTAAATATGTAATTATACTTAAAATAAGACAAAATATATCCTTAATCTAAACTTTAAAAAATTGACTAAGGTCAAGGGTATGGTTTCTTATAATAGTTATAATCACTCCGACTCGAAAAAAAAGGAGAGAAGATGTCAAAGATGTCAATTTCACGTAGAGATTTTCTAAAGAGTTCGGCAGCAGCGTCGGCTGCAGCAGCTATTGGTATGGCTGTTCCGAGTGACTTAGAGGCCAAATCCAATGCGGCGCAAAGCGATTGGAGATGGGACAAGGCAGCATGTAGATTCTGTGGTACAGGATGCGGAATCATGTTGGCTACAAAAGGAGGGAAGATTGTTGCTGTCAAGGGGGATCCGGCAGCTCCGGTCAACCGTGGTCTTAACTGTATCAAGGGGTATTTTAATGCCAAGATCATGTACGGTGCCGACCGTTTGACTACGCCACTGCTGCGCATGGATGATAAAGGAAACTTCGATAAAAAAGGAAAGTTCCGTCCGGTATCGTGGGAGCGTGCTTTCGATGAGATGGAACTGCACATTAAAAAAGCGCTTAAAGCCAGCGGACCTGAGGGAGTTGCGGTTTTTGCTTCGGGGCAATATACGGTTATGGAAGGATATGCTGCTCAGAAGATGATGAAAGGCGGTTTCCGTTCCAATGCGATCGACCCGAATGCCCGCCACTGTATGGCATCGGCAGTTGTTGGTTTCTATCAAACATTCGGTATTGATGAGCCTTCTGGTTGTTATGATGATATTGAGTTAACAGATACTATTGTTACTTGGGGTTCAAATATGGCAGAAATGCACCCGATTCTCTGGTCACGTGTTACCGATCGTAAACTTTCCGATCCGGATCGTGTTAAAGTGATCAATATGTCGACGTATCGTCACCGTACCTCGGATTTAGCGGATATTGAGATTATTTTTTCACCCAATACCGATCTTGCTTTCTGGAACTACATAGCACATGAAATTGTTTACAATCATCCTGACGCCATTGATTGGGACTTTGTCAAAAAACATATTGTTTTTGCCGCCAGTCCGGTTAATATGGGTTACGGTATGCGCCGTACCGGCGAGAAGTCTCTTAAAGATGGTAAATACAGCGCCAAAGAGATGGAGACGATGTCCAAAGAGATGAAAAAAGTGGTCTCTGCCAAAGAGGCACCGGCACTGGCTCCATACGGGTACAAAGAG
>JAJRVF010000129.1 GCA_024277395.1 Campylobacterales bacterium | reverse complement strand
TTACCGAAGCCGGTCTTGTTCAAGCCAATGAAACTGCCATTAAGGCACTGCAATGATAGATGAAGGTGTCGTCAAATACCGCGTTAAACACTCCAAAGAGCACTCTCCAAAATTTTTGGAATATCCCGCAGCCGAACAGGTGCGCGCTCACCTTGTAGCATTGGGACTCATCGGCGAAAGCAAGAACGTCGGTTACGGCAATCTTTCCGTACGAGACACTCTAACATCGGGTTTTTTCATTACCGCCACACAGACCGGTGCGCTGCCTTCTCTTCTAACCGAGCATTACAGTTATGTTCGCCGCTACAATTTTGATACGTTTACGATCTGTTCCCAAGGGGAACATCAACCCAGCAGCGAGGCCTTAAGCCATGCCATGATTTACGATATTCATCCCGACATATCAGCCGTAATTCACGTCCATTCGCTCGCGCTGTGGCGCCATATGCAAGAAGAAGACTATCTGGCTACAAACGCACCGTACGGTACACAAGAGATGGTCCGTGAAATTGCCGCGCTCTATAACAAGCACGATCCGTTCACTCACAATGCTTTTGTTATGAAAGGACATCAAGAGGGTATCATCACCTTTGGAAGAAGCCTTGAAGAGGCACAACTGCGCCTCTATGCCCTTCTTAAGTGTTATCTGTTGCGGGCGTCACATCATACACATAAAGCGTCGGTTCGGCACTAAGGCGATTTTGGGAGTGCCCCGCAATCACATTATAGGTGTGCCCGTTTTGTAACTTCTTGCTCTGTATGCGTGCGGCACCGTTACCCAGCACTAGCGTCAGTTCAATGCTCGTCAATGTCTCATTGACGCCGGCAATCTCCAAACGATCATTCTCCCGATAATCAATGCGCTCACTGACCCGCACACCCTCAACCTCCAAATGCAAGGTTGAGGGGTACTGCAGCTCAGGCAGCATATTGGTACCCGTTTGAGTCGGCAACGCGTTAATGAAATTAATACTTACCCGACTCGGATCACTGGACTTGACATTGGTAAAAACACGGACATCCAAAGGAATACGCAGCGATGCGGCACTGCTGCTTCCAAAAATAACCAGACTTTGCTCCCGATTGCGCAGATGGCTTGCAGGCACTTTAATACTGCTGCTCTCATCAGTTTCAATCATCAAAAAGGAGCGGTTTGTAATGTTCAGATAATACTGTTTAGAGTCCGTGTAGTCGTAGGTATATTCAATTGATGTATAGTACGTCTGTGAATCATAGATCCGTGCAGCAGAACCCTTGCCTTCGCTATGCCCTTTGGCATAATACAGAGTCTCGCTGTTTGGAAAGAGCGCATAAGGATACGGATCATAGATGAAGGCGTCGCTCCAATCATCAAAAAAAAGATTATTGTAATAATTGCTCTCGTAAGGTTCTTCAAAAAAGACGCGCATTTTTGTTGAAGCACCCACTTTCATATTAATAACATTAATCGTATTTCGAGTTGCTTTGTCACTATTAAAATCAAAACAGGCACTGAGAAACAGTAACAATAGTGCCATGAGTATTGATTGCATAAGCTTCATGATCATCTCCTGTTTGTGTTATATTATACATCACTATTGTGAAATGATTGTAAGCATCGTGTGTAAATATCAAAAAAAGCGTATTCCGACCTTGCTTTTAGCGTCTTTTTGTCTTATAATCTCATTTCCAAAATGTAGACAGGTGGCCGAGTGGTCGAAGGCGCACGCCTGGAACGCGTGTGTAGGGTAACCTACCGAGAGTTCGAATCTCTTCCTGTCTGCCATAGAAATTTACATGTAAATTTCTCTTTTTGGGGCATTAGCTCAGCTGGGAGAGCGCTTCGCTGGCAGCGAAGAGGTCAGCGGTTCGATCCCGCTATGCTCCACCAAAACTTACGTATCTGAAAACTTTATTATTGAAATTAGCACTGTTGATTATTTTATTATGTTAAATATAATAATAAAAATGGTAGAATACTCCAAAATTGCTATCGGATTGTATTTTATGAAAACATTTTTTATACTTCTTTTACTGCTTGTCTCTCTTTATGCCTCATCGGAACGAAAGATTATTATCGGTTCGTTTATCACTCAAGCAGAGGCTGACAAAGCCCTGGAGAAATTCGAGCAACAGCTTGATGTAGAGTTTTATGTCATACAAGACCAATACGGTTTTAATATCGTTGCCCGTCCTTCGGGTCGCTCCTTTATTGTCGCCTTGGAACCGTTCGACAACTATCAGTCGGCCAAGGAGGTCAAAGCGTTTTTACCGCCGACCTATGCTGACGCTTTTATTAACAAATACGCACCTCCGGCAACTCCGGATCAAGTGCAAAAACGCCCTGCTACCACCAAAAAAATCATCTCAGAAAATCCACCTGCAGCACCGAAACCGACGATCTCCGAGCGACTCGCTTTAGCCGCTCAGAGCGCACCCCCGGTTACAACAGAGACCAAAAGCTCAGGAAACAGTAGTGCCCTCACGCCAGATATACCTGCTGAGGATCCAAAACGGGCAAAAGCACCTGAAGCATCTGTCGAAGTATTGCCTTTGGGAAATAAAACCGATAACACTACTGCAGCAGCTCCTCTTCCCGCCAATGCAATCGAAGAGCCGAGTGCCGTGGTTGCTGTTGTCGATTCTCCCAAAGAAAACAGCTCAACGCCGCAAGAACTCTCCAATAACACCACCAACCCCTTCTTTATTGTAGCGCTGATTGCAACCCTTGTCTTACTGTTAGGACTTATTAAATTTTACCGAGACAATCAACTTCTCAAAGAGAAGCTCGACGCTTCCGATACACTGTACAATAGCTGTTGTGATGAAAAAAACCATCTTGAAGAGACACTGACATCCAAAGATGCCTTTCTTGAGAACTTAACATTAAGCCTGAAAAAACCCATTGACACCATTTTAAGTACAACACATGCGCTTTCTGAAATTAGCACGAACAGAAAAGAGCATGAACTGCTCGACAATATCACAGCATCCTCCTCAAAGCTTGATGAAGTCATTAACAATATTATTGATATTACCAATCTGCGTTCTAACGCACTGAACCTGGAACATGTGGAGTTCAATATTAATACTATTTTAGAAACGGTTGCTTCATCTGCCAATCAGATGGCCTTGGAGAAAGGGGTAGAAATCACCTTCGACGTGGACACCAAAATGCCTATTAAATATATGGGTGATCCGCTGCGCATCAACCAGATTCTTACCAATATTTTAAACCAATCCCTTAACAATACCCAACGGGGCGAGATCATTATCTCGCTTAAACCGCGTTCAGTAACTGAAAGCTCCATTGATTTAGAATTTACTTTTAGAGATACCGGTATTGGATTTCGTCAAGAAGAGATTGACAGCGTATTCAACGATTTTGCCGATGAACATGTCTACAATATTGACTCTAACATCAAAATTGGTCTGATTATGAGCAAACAGCTCATCAATACCATGGGCGGTGAAATTAAACTCAAAAGCAGTTACGGACACGGCAGCAGTTTTGTCTTTAACCTTGTACTTGATCTTCCTGAAAAGATTGAGCAGCGAAAATACCGTCTTCCCTATAAAGAAATCATGAAATATTCTGCTCTCATTGTAGACAACAATGTCCTCGCCGCACGTGTACTGCGCCAACAGTTGGAATATTTCCACCTCAAAGTCAAACCCTCTTTTTCGTGGGAACATGC
>JAJRVF010000128.1 GCA_024277395.1 Campylobacterales bacterium | reverse complement strand
GCAATACTCGGCAACAGCACCACATCAACATTTTTCTCGCTCACATAGTGCCACAACTCATCGAAATGGAGCTCAAAACCGCCCATCACAGCAAACTTGACATTGTCAATCGTAAAGACCAGAGGTGAGTGCAGCGCAGAAACGGCATTAGAAAAAAATTTCTCTTCGTTCCAATGCGGATAATTGATGAGAATTTGCTGGTCGTAGTAGGCTGTAGAACTCGGTGCAACCTTGACAATGCTTTTGAAGAGCTTTTTTTTGCGCACGACTATAATGGGAGCCACAATCGTCATATGATACTGACGTGCCAGCTCTTTCAAAATCTCAAGCTGATGTAAACTCTGCTCTTTGATCATTGCCGTTGTACACTGCTCCAATTCTTTAAAAAAAGGGTTTAACAGGTACTCTCCAAGAAGGAGTAATCGTGTCCCTTGACGATGGGCGCTGCGCACATATTTATAAAGTCGCGTACTGCTCATACCCATGGAAGGGAGCTGTAAGGCCGCTATAATCACTCCCGTGTCTCACTGCTGTTGTTCTGCTTAATGGTTTCTACATGTAAAACAGCTTCGTCCAGAAGTTTTTGTGCTTCTTGGAGTGCTTGCATCCCCTCTTCGTATGCTTTCATGCTATCACTCATCGTCATATCATGCTCTAAAAGTTTCTGCAAAATTGCTTTGGCATCTTCAAGTTTTGCTTCAAAATTTTCAGCCATTTAGTACCTCTCTTACGTATGAATCAAATTTGTCAATCTCCACCAAGAAGGCATCATGCCCGTAGTGGCTCTCCACCTCAAAATGGTGGCAGTGGCGGTAGTGCTGACTCTTTAAAATCTCATCAATTTTACGCATCTCATCGGGTAAAAAAAGCATATCTTCACGAAAACTGATAAGATGCAGATCGGCTTGAATCTGCACCAATGCATGAAAAAGCGAATCAAACCCCCGTGCCAGATCAAAGATGTTAATGGCTTTGGTGATATACAGATAGGTCAGCGGGTCAAACCATTTGGTGAAATTATAGCCGTTATATTCCAAATAGGACTCGACCTGAAACTTTCCAAACAACTCATACAGACCGTCATTACGCTTATACTCCCGTCCGAACTTCTCTATCATTGAGTAGTGCGACAGAAAACTGATGTGCCCTGCCATACGCCCTACCGCCATCCCCGAGAGCCCGTTTTCACGAATATCTTCAGGGTCATAATAGCCGTTTTTAAACGCCGGATCGGTTAAAATCGCCTCTTGCGCCACTTTGTTAAACGCAATCGCCCACGGCTGGGTTGCAAATGTGGTTGCCATGGCAATAATCTTGTTGGCAAAACTGGGGTAGTGAATAGCAAACTGCAGCGCCTGCATACCGCCCATGGATCCGCCGACTATGGCATGAACCCGATGAATATCAAGCCGGTCAAATAAAATACGCTGTGCTTTGACCATATCTTTAATGGTCACAACCGGAAATTTATAACGATAGGCCTCACCATACTTATTTTGTGACATCGGCCCCGTAGAGCCAAAACAGCTTCCGATGACATTGGTACAGATTACATAAAACCGATCCGTGTCAATCGCCTTGCCGCTGCCGATGAGTCCGTCCCACCAACCCGGCTTGGCATCACCCTCGTACATACCCGCCGCATGATGCGAACCGGTGAGCGCATGACAGACAATGACAATATTGTCACGGGCTTCATTAAGTCTGCCGTAGGTTTCGTAGACAATATCGTACGGTTGCAAAATACGTCCGCTCTCCAAATAGAGCGGACTCTCAAAATGCTCGGTATGGGTCTGCAACGGTAACGTTTCGATAATCCTGCCTCTTATACGTGATAGTTCGGTGCTTCTGCCGTAATCTGAACGTCATGCACATGGGACTCTTTTAAGCCTGCACTCGTAATCTCGACAAACTGTGCTTTGTGCTGAAACGTCTCAATATCTTTGGATCCGCAATAGCACATAGAGGCGCGCAGTCCGCCCATCATCTGGTGTACAATACCCGCAATACTGCCACGATACGGCACCCGTCCTTCAATGCCTTCGGGAACCAGCTTGTCTGCTGCGGTCCCTTCTTGAAAATAACGATCGGTCGAGCCTTTACCCATGGCACCAATAGAGCCCATACCGCGATACGCCTTGTACTGACGCCCTTGAAAATTAATGAGATCACCCGGAGACTCTTCAGTCCCTGCAAGTAATGATCCGGCCATAATACACGAAGCACCGACGGCTAAGGCTTTGGCAATCTCGCCGGAATATTTAATGCCGCCGTCAGCAATAATGGGCACCCCGACTTTGCGACCCGCCTGGGCACACTCGTCAATCGCCGAAATTTGCGGCACCCCGACTCCCGCAACAATCCGCGTAGTACAGATTGATCCCGGGCCAATCCCCACTTTCACCCCGTCAGCTCCTGCTGCCGCCAGTGCTTCTACTGCTTCTGCAGTGGCAACATTGCCGGCAACAACATCGACTTCAAGCTCTGCCTTAATCATTTTCACCGTATCAATAATCCCCTTGGAGTGTCCGTGTGCCGAATCCAAAACCAATACATCAACACCCGCTTCAACCAAGGCCTTGGCGCGATCCATCTGCCCCACACCAATTGCCGCGGCAACACGCAATCTGCCGAAATCATCTTTATTGGCATTGGGATACTCAATGCGCTTTTTAATATCTTTAATGGTCACCAGCCCCTGCAGGTAGCCGCCCTCATCAATAAGCGGCAATTTTTCAATTTTGTTTTGATGCATAATTTCCGCTGCTTCATCTAAAGAGATTCCTTTTTTTGCGGTAATCAGCGGCACTTTCGTCATAATCTCTTCGACAGGCTTGTTTAAATCTTTCTCAAAATGGGTGTCGCGATTGGTCAGAATTCCCAGCAATCTGTTGTGTTCATCAACAATGGGAACACCTGAAATTTTAAATTCGCTCATAATCTCCTCAGCCTGCCCCAGCGTCGCACCCGGATGCATAAAGATCGGGTCTATAATAATCCCGCTCTCGCTCTTTTTAACCTTTTTGACCATCTTGGACTGTGTCACAATATCCATATTTTTGTGAATCACGCCAATGCCGCCCAAGCGTGCCATGGCTATGGCAGCGCGATACTCTGTAACGGTATCCATTGCAGCCGACACCATAGGAATACGTAACGGAATATTTTTGGAAAAACGGCTCTCTAAAGAGACCTCTTTGGGTAATACCTCGGAATATTGAGGAACCAACAACACATCTTCAAATGTCAATGCTCGTGTTTTAATATTCATACATCTCTCCGCTTTTGTTGTGATTGCAGTGACTGCTCAAGACTCAATGCTCCATCAAACAGTGTCTGTTCATCAAAGGGGGCAGCAATAAGCTGCAGCCCTACCGGCATTCCCGTCTCGCTTGTCTCGATCGGCAGTGAGATCGCAGGCAGTCCCGCCAAGTTCACCGAAATGGTGTAGATATCACTCAGGTACATCTCTAAGGGGTCAGAAAGCGCACCAAACTCATATGCCGTACGCGGTGCCACCGGACTTAAAATGAGATCAACCTCGTTAAAAATCCGTTCATACTCCTCTTTGATGAGGTGGCGAACTTTTTGTGCTTTGACGTAGTAAGCATCATAATAGCCGCTGGAAAGAACAAAGTTCCCCAGTAAAATACGTCGTTTGACTTCATCGCCGAAGCCTTCGGAACGACTCTTAACGTAGGTCTCCTTCAGATTGCTTCCCTCCACACGGTTGCCGTAGCGAATCCCGTCATAACGAGCCAGATTGGTCGTTGCCTCTGCCGTTGCCGTAACATAGTAGGCTGAAATATCATACTTGGCATCCATCAGCTCACGTTCGACAATCGTATGGCCGGCATTGCGCAGTACCGCTACGGCCTTGGCAAAAGCATGTTTCACCTCCTCAGAAGCGTCTTTAATGTAATTGGGAATAATAGCAATAGTCAACTTTCGTGATGCATCAAGTGTATCACTCACTTTGTCGTTACGGTTGACACTGGTGGAATCATGCTCATCATAACCGCTGATAATATCATACAAAATTGCCGCATCTTCGACATTTTGCGTCATCGGTCCAATCTGATCAAGCGAACTCGCATACGCACCCAGTCCGTAACGACTTACCCGTCCATAAGTCGGTTTCATCCCGACAATACCGCAAAATGCCGCAGGCTGTCGAATGGAGCCGCCCGTGTCGCTTCCCAGCGCCGCTATTGCCAATCCCGCCGCTACCGCTGCCGCCGAACCGCCGGAACTGCCGCCGGGAACACAGGCAGGGTTATGCGGATTGAGCGTCTTGCCGTAATAGCTTGACTCCGTAGTCGATCCCATGGCAAATTCGTCCATATTGGTGCGTCCAAACGGCGAGAGACCCGCTGTATGCATCTTCTCAATCACCGTCGCATTGTACGGCGCAATGTAGCCCTGTAAAATCTTGGAACCGCCGGTGACACTCCAGTTTTTGACTTGGATGTTATCTTTAACGGCAATGGGTACGCCCTCACCCACGCTCTCAAGTGCCACATAGGCATTAAGCTCAGAATTGGCTTCAATATCTGCTCGCAACTGTACTTTGAACTCTGCCAATGCTTCAGGTGAAAGCCCGAGTGCCTCTTTAAGTGTTATCACGTTCTATCCCTTCTTTTTTGTTCTCGTTTGACAAAAGCAATACCGACTGCCACCACAGCAAATATCACCACAATCGTCACAGCAACATGTACGGTTTCAACCGGTTGTGAAAAGTCTATCATCTACGCCAATACCTTACTGCACCGTCGGCACAACGTTGTTTCGTCACTGCTTTGAAACTTCCAGCACCGAGGACACTTTGATTGCGTCGCATAACCAATGACAAAACGGTCACCTTCAACCTCGAAGCTGCCGAGCTGCTCTGTAATATCTTGTGTATTGACACCGGAGACAACAAACCAATCTTCGGCTTCTGTGGTATCAAGAGCGCTTACCGCAGCCGAATCGGTTCTCATGACCAGCTCCAGCGTCGCTTTAATTTTTTTCTCTTTTTTCAGTCCGTCCACAATCTCAAAAAAAGCATCGCGCGCCTGCATCATATAAGCTTCGTCAAATATGACCGAAAAGGTATTAAGATGGGCATAGGTAAAATCAAAAATACTCGCATGCTCTTCTTTGATAACAGCAGGTGCACAGGCAACAATTTCATCGGCAGTATAGGTTAATACGGGCGCAATAAGCAACAACATATTTTTAGCAATAAGCGCCATTGCACTTTGAGACGAGCGTCGGTGCAGTGCCTCTTTGGCATCACAATAGAGCCGATCTTTGGTTAAATCCATATAGATGCCGCTTAACTCGTTGACGACAAAGTGGTTGAGCAGCCCCATGCCGTTAACAAAATTGTACTCGCCAAACGCACTGTGTACTGTGCGAAACACATCATCGGCTTTGCTGAGAATCCACTGATCCAGTATGCCCATCTCCTCAAACGGTACCACCGTTTCAAGATCATCAATATTGGCCATTAAAAAACGGAATGTATTGCGCAGTTTTCGGTAACTTTCGGCTGTCTGCTTTAAGATATCATCGGAAATTTTCAGATCACCCTGATAATCACTCATGGCGACCCAGAGGCGCAGTATTTCAGAGCCGTACTGCTTAATGACCTTCTCGGGTGCTATGACGTTACCTTTGGACTTGGACATTTTCTCGCCTTTGGCATCAACGGTAAAACCATGCGTCAAAACTGCTTTGTACGGTGCCGTATGGGCGACTGCCGCACTTAAAAAGAGTGAAGACTGAAACCATCCGCGATGTTGATCCGAACCTTCAAGGTACAAGTCGGCAGGAAAGCTTCCTGCATCGTAGTTGCGTGATTTGAGTACGGCATTCCATGTTGAGCCGCTGTCAAACCAGACATCTAAAATATCGCTTACCTTCTCAAGCTCATCGGCTTTATAGCCGCTTCCAGGATAGAGCAGAGACTCAATGGGCAGATTGTACCATGCGTCACTGCCTTGCATCTCAAAGACCATAGCAATAAAATTCAAGACCTTTTCGTCTAACACTACTTCACCGGTCGCCTTAATCCGAAAGAAGGCAATAGGAACCCCCCAATCACGCTGACGCGAAATACACCAGTCGGGACGGTTTTCTACCATGGAGCTGAGGCGATTGCATCCGCTCTCAGGGTAAAAAGCAGTTTTGTCGATCTCTTCCATAGCAATGGCGCGCAGCGTACGGCTCTCGCCTTGGGGCATCTCATCTACCGCAATAAACCACTGCTTGGTCGCACGAAAAATAAGCGGTGTATGTGAACGCCAGCAATGCGGGTAGGAGTGTACAAATGAATTTACATGTAAAAGTGCTGCTCCCAAATACTCCATAATGGCATCATTGCATTTAAAAATATGTTTTCCAACAAATTCCTCAGGATCTGGCAGCAGTTTCTCTCGCACTACCGTCTCATCGAAACAGCCGGTCTCATCAACGGGCATAATAACATCGAGGTTGTATTGCAACCCGACACGGTAGTCATCTTCACCGTGACCCGGCGCAGTATGCACACAGCCTGTACCGTTATCTGTCAAGACATGCTCACCCAGAACAATGTGAGAGCGTCTACCGTTGAGCGGATTGATGCAGTGTAGATTTTCAAACACCGCTGCATCAAACTCCTGCACAACGGCACCGTTAATAATCTTTTGTTCCAAAAGCGTCTCATAGAGTGCTTTGGCAACAATGTAACCCTCACTGCTGCGTACATAGGTTTCATGAGGATTAAGCGCAATACCGACATTAGCAGGCAGGGTCCACGGTGTCGTGGTCCAAATTACCAGTGCCGCACTGCCCTCAATAGAAGCGCGAATCTTTGACTCGTCACTTAACTCAAAAGCGACATAGATGGAATACGACTCTTTGTCTTCGTACTCCACTTCAGCTTCGGCCAGTGCCGTTCGCTCCGCCCAGCTCCAAAAAACAGGCTTGGAACGCTCTACCAACAAGCCTTTTTTGGCCACATCACACAAGGTACGGTAGATGGCAGCTTCAAACTTGTAGTCCATAGTCAAGTACGGATGCTCCCAGTCGGCAAGAATACCCAGCTTTTGAAACTCGTCACGCTGTATATCGACAAATTTGGCGGCATGCTCACGGCAGAGCCTGCGTACCTCACCCGTACTCAAGCGCTCTTTTTTCTGTTTACCGCCGAGTTTTTTCTCGACCTGCTGCTCAATAGGAAGCCCGTGACAATCCCAACCCGGCGTAAAACGCACCGATTTTCCACTAAAATAGTGATGCTTGAGAATAATGTCTTTTAGAATTTTATTGAGTGCGTGTCCAATATGCGTATTGCCGTTGGCGTAGGGAGGACCGTCATGCAATGTAAAACTCTCACACCCTTTGCGGTTGATTTTCATTGCCTCATAGACCCCGTTCTCATACCACGCGGCATACCGTTTTGGTTCATTTTGCATTAAGTTTCCGCGCATGGGAAACTGAGTTGTCGGTAGCAGTAGCGTCTGTTTATAATCCATTCAAAACCTTAGTGCATCATTCTGTTAAAATTTTTGCATTATACCTTCTACGGCATTAAAATCATCTGATAAACCAACTCTATGCTATACTACCTCACCTAAACTCGGGAGAGAAACGATGCACAACAATATTGTTTTTGTCGGCAGTAAATTCAACTACAACAAGAGTTTACGTTCGTACATTATTCGCGAAATAGAACAAAAAGCGGGTGTTATTGACTCCATATCGTACTTTCGGGAGCTGGACAACCGCATTTTGCTGCATCTTGAAAATACCTTGACAGTAGAGAACAACCTGTTCATTGTTACGACCAAAAACAACTTCTCTACCGTTGGAAAATTTCTCTCTACCGTCACCTCGGACAATCAGGTTTTGCAAGATGAGATGCTCATCCCTTCACAATGTGTGATTTACGAAAACAATAGTTATCTGCTTCATTATGAAGGATCGCATATTAACGTCATTGCCGCTGAAGAAGGGAGACAACTGCCTCCTGTTTTAATTGAACACGAGAGCAAAAGTGCGCACATCCACATTTTTGACGAAGAGTTAGAGAGTGCGCAGCTGCTTTTGGCACCTTTGGCGCAGACCTACGAAGTTACCCTAACCTTTACTCCGCTCATTGAGGGGTGGATCTTCTTAACCATTGTGAGCCGAAAGTTTGGAAATATTTCCAAATTTATCGGCTCGACGAAAACACTGCTGAGCAACCATGTTATTGCCGCATCCAATATTGCCGCTTACCTTATTGACACCCTCGCCTCCCACCAAAAAAAGCTCACCTTTGCCGAAAGCTGCACCGGAGGGCTTTTAGCCGCTTTTTTAACCAGACACAGCGGTGCTTCTACCGCCTACGACGGCTCGCTTATCACCTACTCCAATGCCCTTAAATCGAACTGGCTTGCCGTAGACGATGCTATGCTAGAGCGTCACGGTGCCGTCAGTGCCGAGGTCGTCAACGAGATGAGCGAGGGTGCCCTCAATGTCAGCTACGCCGACTATGCCGTTTCTGTCAGCGGCATTGCCGGACCCGAGGGCGGCAGCGCCGAAAAACCGGTCGGCACGGTGTTCATTGGAGTGCGTTCAAAAGAGAAGTCGCAAACACAAGAACTGCACCTCAGCGGCGACCGAAACTACATACAAGAGCAGAGCGTTTTACACGCTATTAAGATGCTGCTTTTGTTAGACAGAACACTCTTTTTCCCCAAGAGCTGATCTCTCTCTTGACAAAGCGGCGACTTTCATCTATAATTCTGCCTCACAAATAGGATGTGTGCGTCTTGTTAGCTCAGCTGGTAGAGCACGTCACTTTTAATGATGTGGCCGAAGGTTCGAATCCTTCACAGGACACCAGTTACTTGACCCTTTCGTCTAGTGGCCAAGGACACTATCACTTCATGGTAGGAACATAGGTTCGAATCCTTTAGGGGTCGCCATATTTGTGAATGTTATTTTATTTTTTAAGTTTATAAACACTAAATTTCGGGCGCTTAGCTCAGTTGGTAGAGCGCTACCCTTACAAGGTAGATGTCACTGGTTCGAGTCCAGTAGTGCCCACCATGAAATTTTGTGCGGTGGTAGTTCAGTTGGTTAGAATACCTGCCTGTCACGCAGGGGGTCGCGAG
>JAJRVF010000127.1 GCA_024277395.1 Campylobacterales bacterium | reverse complement strand
TCAAAATGTTCAATGGGCGCATCAAAGGTGACCAGATGCGGTACGCCCGTATCAATAAGCCACCACTCTTTGCCGTTTACATGTATTTTTTTTTCTCGGATATGCGGCGGGGTTAGATCACTGCTGACCATTGTCCCTTGCACTTCGGCACGTATTGCACCGGCTTGCGTCATAAATGTCATTGTCGAAGACGCCAAAGCATTGATGTATGCATAATGCGCAGCAGCACGCGAACCGTTACCGCACATCTGCGCACTAGAACCGTCACTATTGTAAAACTCCCACTCAAAATCATACTTCTCATGCGGCAGCAGTACAATAAGCCCGTCCGCACCAATGCCGTTTTGGCGGTCGCATACCCGCCGTGCCAATGCCGAGCGATCTTGTTTTACAAAGCTGTGGTAGATTACAAAGTCATTGCCGCTTGCACTGTATTTTGCCATCATCATCTGCTCACTCCTAACTGCCGTATTTTGCTTTAATCGTGGCGACAAAATCCTCACACTCCTGCTGAAGATGCTTCAGGTTGCCGCTGTTGTCAATAACATAGGTTGCACGATCGCGCTTCTCGTCAATATCCATCTGAGACGCCATGCGCTGCAACGACTCCTCTTTTGAAAATCCGTTACGTTTCATAAAACGCTCCAGCTGAATCTCTTTGGGCGCATAAACCACGACCGACTCTTCAATATCATACCCTTTTTTTTCAAAAAAAAGCGGAATGTCAATGAGGTAGGGAAATCTAAAACGGTCTTGTGCGCTACTTTGTTTTTCAATTTCAGCACGGATCTTAGGATGCAAAAACTGCTCCAATACTGCTTTTTGTTCCGGATTGCTAAAGATCAGCTTGCCCAAAGCATCACGATCAACACCGTCTCGTGACACATACGCATCTCCAAATGTCTGCGCCACCCATTCGTGATGCTGCTCAAGCAGTTTATGCGCAATCGTGTCGGCATCAATCACGCGAATCCCGTTTAAAAGCATCAAAGACGCTACCGTACTCTTTCCTGTGGCAATCCCTCCGGTTAGGGCAATGGCATACTCAAATGCCATCAGTTGCGAATGACTCCCAAATAGTTTTGGCGTACATGGTTGGGCATGGCAAAGGCTGCAACGTGCATATCACAGTTATAGTACTGCTGTCCTTCGAGAAGATCACTGCGCTGCAAGATAATATCGGCCGTCGGGTGATACTCTTTTGATGCCAAAAGCACCGTACCTTGCGCCGCATTGTAAGGCATAATAATCTTGAAATAGTTGGCTAACACCCGCATCACGCTTGTATTGGCTTCGACATCTTCAAGGTCGGGATGGCACAGGGTGACCAATCCGTCCTCTTTCAATACCCGACTCATATGTGCCAACATAGCCGCATCACTCTGCGCTTCAAAAATAACAATATCGTACACGGCGTCTGCCTCCAAGCGTAACGCCTCAAGCGCCCTCAATGCCTGCACCGCTTTTACATCAATGTTGTTATAGCGCTCCAGCTCACGCATTAAGCTTTCAAACGTATCACTGATTACCAATATTTTTTTAGGGTTTTTATGGGTACATAACGGTACATGAACCATCATCTCATCATGACTAAAATTACTCATTTGTTCGTGCCTTCATCTCTTAATTTGAAGCGATTTTATCATATTTGCATTAAAAAGTATTGAAACAGCTGAAACGAAAATTAGCTTAAGCGCGCTATGATAATCAATTATACTTATCTTTAAAATAACTTAGTATAATGCTAAGATATATTTCACATCTTTATAAGGAGTTATTATTATGAACTACAACAAAATTCGGTCATTTTGCAGAAGCTTTCGCATTGTATTGGGGCTCTCATTAATAGGGTATGCTCTGTATTCAGGAAATCCGTGGTTTTACCTGGGTCTGATTCCGCTTATTGCCGGTATTGCCAATTTTTGCCCGCTTTGCATCATTACCAAAAAGTGCGACCTTCCCTCAGCTTAACGCTCTCCTCAACTCGACTCTGCTATAATCCGCATCATATTTAATTATTGTGGAGAGAGCATGAGTTCCATCAGCTACAAAGATGCCGGTGTCGATATTGACGCGGGTAACCGTTTTGTTGACAATATCAAACCGTTGGTTGCATCAACCGCCGTTCCCGGAGTATTGGGCGGTATCGGATCGTTTGCGGGTGCGTTTGAACTGCCAAGCGGCTACACCGAGCCCGTAATGCTTGCCGCTACCGACGGCGTAGGCACCAAACTCAAACTTGCTATTGATTCGGGCATTCACGACACCGTCGGTGTTGATCTGGTTGCCATGTGCGTCAATGATCTCATCTGCAACTTCGGTACCCCTGCGTTTTTTTTAGACTACTACGCTACAGGCAAACTTCATGCCGATGTGGCGACTGCCGTTGTCAGCGGTATTGCCGAAGGATGCCGCCAAAGCGAGTGCGCCCTTATCGGCGGTGAAACCGCTGAAATGCCCGGTATGTATGCGCATGATGATTACGACCTGGCCGGATTTGCCGTCGGCATTGCCGAAAAATCGGAGCTCGATCGCACCGCGCGGGTATCGGTTGGTGATACTTTGATTGCGTTGCCGAGTTCAGGGATTCACTCCAACGGCTTCTCTTTGGCACGCAAAGTACTCTTTGAAAAACTTCAGATGCATTTTGATGATGCATTCAACGGCGCTCCGCTGATTGAGACGCTCTTAACACCGACCCGTATCTATGTGAAAACCTTTAAAGCGCTCAAACCTCACATCCAAGCGCTTGCTCACATTACCGGCGGCGGTATTGTTGAAAATCTGCCGCGTGTTCTTCCTGAGGATATGCGCGCCGTCATCTATGAGAACAAGATTCGCACATTACCGATTTTTGAGCTTATCGGCGAGCATGTCGAACGCGCTGAAATGTTCCGTGCTTTCAATATGGGTGTAGGCATGGTGCTGGTTGTCAAACCCGACGATGCTGCTGCCGTATTGGCTCAAAGTGACGGCTATCTCATCGGTCACATTGAAGCAGGTGAGAAAGCGGCTCTTATGGTGTAGTGCTACCGCTGCTGCAACAGTATTTTAGCCAGAGCCAACGCTTTGGAACGGTGGGAGAGGGTCACTTTTATCTCGGGACTCAATTCGCCAAGGGTCTGCTCGTACCCCAAAGGAATGAACAGAGGGTCATACCCAAAACCGCCATCACCGCGAGCTTGCGTTATAGCCGTACCGTACATCCAGCCGTGTACCGTCTCCTCACCTTTGGCGCTGACAATGGCTATTGCCGCCGTATAGTGTGCGGGTGATTGAGAGACCCCCTGTGCCTTTATGTTGTCAATAAGATACTCACGATTGTCTCGGTCACTCGCTTCTGCTCCGGCATAACGGGCACTGTAAATACCCGGCGCACCCTCAAGCACATCAACGCTGATGCCGCTGTCATCGGAAATAACAACGGCATTGGCATCGTGCAACGCCTCATAAACAGCACGTGCCTTAATGAGCGCATTGGCTTTAAAGTCGGCACCGTCTTCGACAATTTCAAACGGTGCTATCAGTTCGCTGTAGGCATATACCTCAAAATCGCTGTACATCGCTTTGATCTCTTTGACTTTCCCCATGTTTGAGGTTGCTAGTACCAGTTTCACCGTCATTTTCCTTATAGATAACTTTACGAAATTACATGTAAATTTCATTTACGCATTTTGTGTCAAAATTATAATATAATTCCATCTTATTTCTTCTGAGGACTGATAATGTTTCAAAAAGTCATGCCGCTTTCGGCCATTTTATCATTACGATTTCTAGGTCTCTTTTTAGTACTTCCGGTACTCTCTATTTACGCTATGGGCATGGAGGGAGCAACACCGCTTTTAGTCGGTGTTATTGTCGGCGGGTACGCTCTGACACAGGCCATTTTTCAAGTACCTTTTGGTACCATGAGCGATCGCATCGGTCGGCGTATGACGTTGATGATCGGTCTGAGTATTTTTCTGCTTGGCTCCATCATCTGTGCACTGAGCGACAATATCTACCTCTTAATGCTCGGACGCTTTTTGCAAGGAGCCGGTGCCATCGGTTCGGTCATTACCGCCATGATCAGCGACTTGGTTCCTGAAGAGACACGCGGTAAGGCCATGGCCATTATGGGTGCGACTATTGCACTGAGTTTTGCTTTGGCTATGGGGCTCGGCCCGGTTTTGGGTGCGGCTTACGGTGTCGATTTTCTCTTCTGGCTCACGGCACTTTTTGCTGTTATTGCCATGATTTTACTCTTCACCAAAGTACCGACACCGCCGAAAATTCGTCATATTTATCACAACACGACCAGCACCAAAGATATTTTAAAAGACCCCAATCTGCTGAGTATGATTATTATTAGCGGCATGCAAAAAGGGATGATGACCATCGCTTTCGTTCTTATTCCCCTTATCTTGGTCGATCCGCAATACGGCTTTGGCTGGGAGAAGTCGGAGCTGTGGAAAGTCTACATGCCTGCCATGGTTGCCGGACTGATTGCCATGGGGCCGGCGGCGGTTTTTGGTGAAAAACACAACAAGGCCAAAGAGATTTTCCTGCTCTCTATTGTGCTCTTTGTTTTTGCTTTTATTGCTATGGGCTATGCCACCTCAGATGCTTTTTTTGTTGCCGGTGTCATTGGCTTTTTTATTGCCTTTAACATGATGGAGCCGCTGGTACAGTCTATGATCTCCAAATATGCCAAAGTGCACCAAAAAGGAGCAGCGCTGGGCATCGGCAATTCTGTTGCCTATTTTGCCACCTTTCTTGGCGGTACCTTAGCGGGAATTTTTCTTGATTTTCTCAACCGTGAAGCGCTGGGTGCTACCATTGCCGTGATGGGTGTTTTATGGTTCATCTGGACGCTGCGCCTGCAAAAGCCGATACAGCATGCCATTCTCTACCTTCCGCTTGAGGAGGTCGATCAGCAGAAGCTTCATGCACTCGAGCATGATGCCATTGCAGAGTGGTACATCAACGAAAGCGAGCAGCTTGCTATTGTCAAGTACCGCAACGACGCGATTGAGGAAGAGACGCTCAAAGCTAAAATTATCAAAGAGGCTTAAGCCGCCTCTTTCGCCTTCTTGTTTTACATGGGAAAGCGCTGCTAGACAGACATGAATTGTGCCTTCAATTTCATTGCCGTCCTTTCTGCCGCCAACGCCAACACCCCGACAACTGTGCCGACGAATAACTCTGCTGCAATACTCGGCAAGCCTGAAACAAGATTGTGTATCTGATGCACATTATGCACAAAAATACCGCCGGCAACCAAGAGCATGGCAAGCGTCCCCACAACCGTCAGCAGCTTAATCACTCCAGGCAATGCCTGCACCAACATCTCGCCGATGCGCTTCATCACACTGTGCGCATCGCCGGCTTTTTCTATGAGTTTAAAACCCACATCGTCCATACGAATAATCAGCGCCACAATACCGTACACACCCACAGTAGCCAACAGCGCCACGACGGAGACGGCAATGATCTGAATAGAGAGCGGCTGCGCTATCACCGTTCCAAGCGCAATAATAATAATCTCAATAGAGAGAATGAAATCGGTTCGGATTGCCGATGTAACTTTTTTGGCCTCATAGGCCAGCAACGCTGCCTCACTCAAGGCGGCGCGCTCGGCTTGTCGCGCTGCTGTAGCATGCGGTACGAAATAATCGTAAATCTTCTGAGCACCCTCGAATGCCAAATAGATACCGCCAAGCATTAAAATAGGCACGATACTCCACGGTGCTACAGCACTTAAAATAAAAGCAAAGGGCAGAATGATTGCCTTATTGATCAGTGAACCTTTTGAAATTTTCCACAAAACAGGAAGCTCGCGCGAAGCGGCAAATCCCGAAGCTTTTTGGGCATTGACCGCCAGGTCGTCCCCTAAAATTCCCGCCGTCTTTTTCGTGGCAATCTTGCTCATTGCCGCGGCATCGTCCAACAAGGTCGCAATATCATCAAAAACTGCAAAAAAACCGCTTGCCATAATTCTCTCTTTTTACATGTAAATTTACTGTATTATAACATTTTGGCATGAGAACGCTGCTGCAGTTTTTTACGCTAAAACAATCACCTCTCCAAAAGGAACGTCAGCCTTTTCAGGTGCAATCCACACCGTTTCAAAATCGGGTGCTCTGAGGGGAAAAGTACCATGAGTGTCCGTAAAATAGAGCAGTAAATTACATGTAAACAGCGTCTTCTCAATCCACTCAAAAACAGGTCGAAAATCAGTTGCGCCGCCACCTGATAAAGAGACATCAAGCATCTCTCCGCTGTAAAACGTTTCGTGTGAACGAATTTTACTGTCACACACCACCAGCTCAATCTCATGTTGCGGGTAGAGTATCATCAGCGATTCCACTTCGGCAATAAAGAGTGAGAGCAGCCTCTCATCTACCGAGCCCGAACTGTCAATGGCTACAACCAGGCGCAAGAGTTCTGAATGCAGCGACGGAAGGTAAATGCCTCGGTAAAGCAGTTTTTTCGACGGAGGAATCTGCGCATAGTCACTGCGAAAATGCCGTTCAACAGCGTGATGCAACAGCTCACGCCAATTGAGGGTCGCCAGGGCATCCAGATTGACAAAGCGTTCAATACCCTGCGGCACATCATTACCTTCGAGTGCCTGCTTGAGTGCTTTATGCATCTGTTGGTGCCACTGCTGCTCTTTGGTCACAGTATCGACCTCCATCTCTGGTCGGTTTTTCGCCTTGGCCTCTTGCTGGTCGGGACTGTGCATCTGCTGCTGACGGCGACGATTCTCTTCATTGAAGCCGGTATCGTTTGCTTCGTCGTCGTCATACTCTTCATTTTGAATTTCGCTTTTGAGCACCGCATAGATCTCTTCGGCATACATGCCTTCAAAACGGGTGTGAAAGTGGATATGAGGCGGCGGTGTCATGCCGTTTTCAACCAACATGGCATTAATAGCATAGTCCGTTGCCAACTGCCACAGCCAACTCATGCGATCGTTGCGACGGTTTTCATGGGAAAGTGCCGCATGCAGTGCTCCGTTAGACAGCGCACAACCGAGCTCTGCATCACTGAGTCTCTCAAGATAGTCACTGTTATACTGGAACACAACACCATCACTTAAAAAAGCCTGAATATTGTCAGACTCCTGCAACTCAAGACGCGAAGCAAGTGTACCGAAATAGGGATATTCTACAAGCAGTTTTGCCTTGATCTGAGAGATTCGCGATACACTCATATTCCGCTATTCCAAAAGATAGGCAAACTGGTGCACCCATTGTTCAAAACTCTTTGAGTGTTCCATGTCGACCCCGCATCGCTGCAGGTCTTGTACCAGCAGTACGGCAAACTCACTCTTCATTTCAAGCGAATAGGACAAAATGTTCTCCAGCTGCTGCGTATCGGGTTGACGCATGTATGCACTTACCAGTCCGGAGGTCAGCACATAAAGTACTTCAATATCGTCAACTTGTTCCGTCTCCGTTCCTGCTAACACGGCTTGCAGATCAGGCAGTTGCGTTGCAACGCTGAGAAAACTCAAAAAATCTACCGCACGCTCCCGTCCAATGGCGCCGGCGATCGTCTCTAACAGCAGTGTCTCATGAACGTTGGAGCGCAGTACTTTATGGACAAACTCCCAACTTCGCGGTGTTGCAAAACTTTTTTCATTGACCAGCGGATCAAAACCAAAAAGTGCTTCATGTTTGTAACTGATATAGGCAATAATACGCTCGTCAATACCGCTTCCAAATGCCCAGTTTCGCCAATCGTTGACATGAACATCCATTTCAAGATGCACAAAGCGGTTTGCCAAAGGAGCGCTCATCTTATAGACAATACCGCGATCCCCTTCACGGTTTCCCGCCGCAACAATCGCCCACCCCAAGGGGAGTTCGTACTCTCCGACGCGTCGGTCTAAAATGAGCTGATAGGCCGATGCCTGAACCGAAGGCGGCGCAGAGTTGAGCTCATCCAAAAAGAGAATCCCGCTGCCCTCACGCGGCAAAAATGCCGGCGGTGCCCAGAGCGCGCGATGTTCACCCTCATCATAAAAAGGAATTCCCTTGAGGTCGGTAGGATCCATCAGCGAGAGTCTCAGATCAATAAACTCTATATTGCGCTCCCTGGCAATCTGTTTGACAATTGAGGACTTTCCAATACCCGGAGCACCCCACACAAAAGTTGGGATTTTTTCTTCGATAAGCGCACGAAGCGTGCGCGTCAGTTCACTTGCTTTCATCTATTACCTTTGGTATTTGGTGTTCAATGCACTGTTTTGGCGCACAATGGGTTCGAGGTGCATGTCAAGCAGAAATTCGTACAGCAGATCTAAAGGAGTTGCCTCATTTGCAGCTAACGCTTCTAAAACACCGGTGTTAGTACTGCGGCGGAGCCGGTAAATCATCTGCTCGTCCAACAGAGGATTTTTTGCAAGACTCTCATGCAAAAACGCTTTCTCAAAAAGACGTTCCAGAAGGCACTTCTGTGTAGCAGCGTTCCGTGCCAGTCGTGTTAGGACTTCCGCATTGCCGCGATTGTAAAGCCGATCGGCTATATTCTGCGGCAGACTAACATTGGCGGCTAACGCCAGATCGATATCCGCGTCATTGAGAGCAAGCAACTGCTCAAACATTGCCGTATTTAACGTCGGGTTGGATCCAAGCTTTTTGGGGTTTCGCTTAAAAAACATTTCAAAGTATGCAGTATTCATGGCAACATGCGCAATAATCTGCGCTTCATGCCCCTCTAGCAGTCGTTCCATTCCCTCTGTGGAAAGTTTTGAATTTGAGGCCAGCGCCGTTGCGACTTCCGTGTATTGTGACTGCAAGAGTACGGACTCTACGTCAACATGCAGGTCCTCTCGCGATGCCAATACGACACACAGGCTTTCATGATCGCTTTGAGCAAAGCGTCTCTGATGCTTACGCGCCAAAGAGGGGTGCTGTGCTAATGCAAACAGTACCCCTTCCATCAGTGCATCACCACCGTTGCGAAGGGATTGTGTTACCACAGAGAGCGATGCCATTGTGTTAACAAGTTCGGCATTGCTGCTTTTGTTAATCATTTCAATCACACCCATGCTAATGTACTGAATATTATGGTTTAGCTCTAAATTATCGTAAAAACGTTCAATTAGCGCCGTCGTCACATCACGGTTGGCATCGGTATCGAAAAATCCTTATGCGTTAAAATCATAGAGTTTAAGCAGTTTAATAAATACGTTATCGTCAATGCGCGAATTGGTCAAAAAACCGTGCAGTCGCTCTTTGTCTTTGGTAAGTTTGAGACTCATTAGTAATGTAGTGGCATTCAAACGATCCGAGAGCTCCTGTTCTACAGTATCCATGCGGAAAATAGGTATCTTGTTCTCAAAATAGAGCTGTTCTAGAAGATCGTGCTCCAAAGGATTAAGCAATCCCCCTTCAATAACGGCACCGATATTATGTGAATACTCGGCCGCCTCGCTTGCAAAAACAAGCGCAATGTGATGATAGCGAAGCTGCTTTTCAAACTCACTTATGCTAAATGCACGCGGTTTTCCCAGCAGTAACACCGAACTGTTTTTCAATGCATCAAAATTCATAAAAGAAGTATAGAACAATTTCATGCTATCGTACTATAAATTGTCAAATTAAATGCGGTTAATAAGCGACATTACAATGCAAGGTGCTTAGTGTTATGTTTTTTCAGAATTGATTCAGCATCATGACATGTACGCGCATCCCCTGATCAAGATCACCATCCTCTTCACCGGTGATCATCAGTGCGGCGTTATGAAGCATATTGTTCAATATAGCACTGCTGCCTGACTTTTTGTCATCAAAATCGACCCAGTATTGTCCCTCTTCAACACTAAGATTGCAAGCGGTGAATTCGCTCTTTTTGGAGCGTTTGTGAAATGGTTTTTTCAAGATGGCTTCCACAACATGCAAATGACTCGGAAGTCCTAAAAAGCGTCTTATAAGCGGCACGGCATATAAAATCGCTGTCACCGTAGAGGAGTAGGCAAACCCCGGCAAAGCCAGAATGAACTTGCTCTCTTTCTGTGCAATCATAATATGTTGTCCGGGCTTTATCTTGACCCCTTTTACCACTGTTTTAGCACCCAAGTGCGGAACAATGTCTTTAACAAAGTCATAATCACCCACACTGACTCCACCGGTACTAATAATAATATCCGCCGAAGCCAGCGCATTATGAAACCCCCTGATAATGGAGTCTTTATTGTCGCTGATGGTACCGAGCTGTACGACCTCAGCCCCTGCTGAGCGAACCAGCGCTTCAATAGTATAGTTATTGCTGCTGCGGATCTGCGATGCCGTACGTGCATGTTCTCCAAGATCTAATATCTCACTGCCGGTGGCAACAATGGCAACACGAGGCCGCTGCACTACGGTGAGCATCACTTTATTGAGACCGGCAAGTACACCGATTTCGGCAAATCCCAGCTTTGTTCCGCGTCGAATAAGGATCTCGCCCGCCCGGTAACTCTCTGCTACAGGGCGCACATTCTCCCCCAATGCAACACTCTCGTCAATGGTGATGGTATTGCCCTCGACACTGACTTTCTCAATGGGAACGAGCGTATCGGCTCCTTCAGGCATCACGGAACCCGTAAAGGTTTTGACGCATGCCCCCTCGCTGACCTGCAGTGTGTTTTCGCTGCCGGCAGGGTTGTCTCCCAATATCTTCAGACACCCCAGCTTGAGATCGGCATAACGCAAAGCGTATCCGTCCATCGCCGATGTGGGGTATTTCGGTGCATTCTCATCGGCAATAATATCTTCGTACAGCACCCGCCCCAACGCATCGCTTAAAAAAAGCTTTTCTGTTCGTATCGTACCCACATCTAAAAGCTCTAGCAGGTTTTGTGATGCCTCATACGAGATAAAACTCATGGCGTCTCTCCCAAAATACCGCTGCCCGCAATGGGAGTAGAACGTTCTTTCGCGTAGATGCGTGCTCCATTTTTAAGATCATATTTCCAAATCGGTGCACTCGCTTTAAACTCTTCCACAAAAGCATTGATCAGCGTTAGTGCCACGCGCCGCTTCGGGGAAAATACTGCAGCAATATAAGACGACTCGTGCACCATCACATCTCCTTTGCTGTGTGCCATTTTTACAACAGCACCCTCTCTTTTGGCCTGCGCCTGCCACCTCTGAAACCAACGCTCCAGCATTGGTTCGTAAATATCAAAACTCAGCCCTTCAATGCCTCCTTCATCTCGCACGGTTCCTACAAACGGAAGATAGGCACCGTAGTTATTCTGCGCTTCATCACGATACCACCGGCTAAGAATCTCGGGAACATCAAGAGCATTCTCATACAATTCCAGCACCCTAACCTCCACATACCGGTGGGAGCAAAGAGACTCTATCACCCGACTTCAACGGAGTATCGAGCGAAGAGACCAAAGTATCATTTACGGCGACGGCACATATTTGCAACCACTCCTTAATCTCACTCTCATCACTTAGCCGATTCGCAACCTCTTTAAGGTTTGTCGCTTCCATCTCCACACTCTCTTTAGCAATCGGTCCTAGAAATTCTATACGTACCATAACAGCCACCTTGTAATAAATTAACCGATTATATCAAGTTTTTAGTTTTACGTAGATACAATGCATTCAAAAAAGAGGAGCAGCTTATTGATTTTCGGAAAAATTGAGTACCTCAATCTTCTGCCGTTTCATGTCTTTATGAAACGCTACGGCGCTTCACAACACTACTTGCAAATCAGCAACTACCACACCGGAGTTCCCTCTAAAATCAACAATGCGTTTTTGCACCGTCGCGTCGATGCGGCGTTTATCTCCAGCATTAAGGCCAAACGGCACCGTTACGCTCCTTTGGGCATTATTGCCAAAAAAGAGGTCTTAAGCGTACTGCTGATTCCTTCAGATACCTCGACGTGTGACAGCGCCTCGGCAACCTCTAATATTTTGGCACATATTTTACATGTAAACGGTAAAGTGCTCATCGGAGATCGCGCCTTAAAACACTACCTAAACGGCAGAGAATCCCTCGATCTGGCAGCATTGTGGCATGAGCGCTACCGCCTCCCTTTTGTGTTTGCTCTGCTGTGCTATCACTCTCATCACCGCTATATGCAACGTATGAGCACCGCATTTTTAAAACGTCCGGTTAAAATTCCGTACTATCTTTTGCAAGCCGCTGCACAACGCACCGACATCGCGCCTCACGAAATTTTACACTATCTCAGCTACATCTCCTACAAGCTAGATACCCGCGCGCAACGCGGTCTTAAAAAATTTCTCTCACTAACCTAAAAATACTATGATTCATCGTCAAAAATACGTTTATGGCGATTGGTGCGCTGAATGATTTTGTTGAGACGTCCAAAAGAGACGGCAATCAGAAGAATAAAGACCAGAACTCCAATATAAACAAACGTTCCGCCAAAAGAGACAATATAGGCAACAATGATATAGAGTAGTATTTCAAGTCCAAAAAAGGCATAACTCTTACGCTTTGAATACGCCCGTCGGTCTCCTCGTCTCATCGCTTACTCCACACGCTGCATCTAAAACTGCATGTAATTATATTCTCTTAGTTGCATTGTAATCAATATTGTGTAAACTGTCAACATACCAATCTCCTCACACAGAGGCACCGCCAGGAGTTATGATGACAACACAACTACATCTTGAAGCCGTCTGCGCCCAGCTGCTTACCCATGATGATGTCAATGTCGATCCGACACTGATACGCAAACTAAAAAAAGAACATACCATCGTTCGTATTGAACGGCTCGAACACGCCACGGTTATTCGTATTTTTTCTCTTAAAATACTGTATCTCTCAGATATCATGCCCATTTTACATGACTTCGGTTTTATCATTGTTGATGAAGTCTCTTATGCTCTTGAAGATGCCAAGACGTCCATCTATGTTACCAAGTTCAATATTGCTCTTGAAGACACTGCAAAAATAGAACGTGCCAAACATAATATTGAGTCCATCATCACCAATGCAATTTTAGGCAGAGGTTTAAAGCGCTGTAAACTTTTTGCCATGGTCTATGAGGAGAACTTCTCCATTCGTGAGGTCTCGTTACTGCGCGCTATTATTGAGTATCTTAACCAGAGCATACTCTCCATCAATCATAACACCATCTTGCATACACTCATTACACATCATCAGCTCTCGGCACTCTTTCTTCGCTATTTTACATGTAAATTTGATCCGGCTATGAAAAAACGCGAAAGCGAATTGAAAAAAATTGAAGCTGCTATTGACCATGCAATTAAAAAGATTCCCGATATTATGGAAGACAAAATTCTCAAACTCACCCTCTCTTTGCTGCACGCACTGACTCGGACCAACTATTTTTTAGAACGTGAGAGCATTGCTTTTAAGATTAATTGTGACTACTTCGCACAAAATCTTAAAGGGATTCAGCCTAAAATTGAGACCTTTGTTTACCACCGGGAATTTAACGGAGTGCACCTGCGCATGAGCGCTATTAGCCGAGGCGGTCTGCGCTGGAGTGATCGGCACGACGACTACCGTCAGGAGATCAAATCACTGATGATTACACAACAAGGAAAAAATGCCATCATTATTCCCGACGGCGCCAAAGGCGGCTTTGTCATTCACAAAGAACGCAGAGAGATCACGCAAGAGTATTTCACAAAAATTTACAGCCTGTTTATTCACAATCTTCTTGATCTCGTAGATAATCTTGACGGAGGTGCTGTCGTACACCACGACAAAATAGTTATTTATGACGATGATGATACCTATTTTGTGGTCGCTGCCGACAAAGGCACTGCCGCTATGAGTGATGTTGCCAACGCCATTGCCCTGGAGCGCGGCTTTTGGCTGGGCGATGCTTTTGCTAGTGGAGGATCCAACGGCTACAGCCATAAGGCATTGGGCATTACGGCAAGAGGTGCATTAATGTCCACGCAGCGTTTTTTTATTGAAAAAGGGATTGATTTCTACAAAGAGCGCATTACCGTTGTCGGTATCGGCTCAATGAACGGTGATGTCTTCGGCAACGGGCTGCTTGCCTCTGAGATGTTCGCCCTCTTAGGTGCCGTCTCACACAAGGAGATTTTTATTGATCCCAATCCCGATCTTGCACGCTCCTATAAGGAGAGAGCGCGCTTGTTTCATGCTAAAAACGGTAGCTGGAGCAAGTATGACAGAGCGCTCATTTCTCAAGGCGGCGGCATCTTTTTGCGTTCTGAAAAAGAGATTGTACTCTCTGATGAAATCAAAAAAATGATAGGCTCCGGCAAGAAAGTGATGAGCGGTGAGGAGCTGGCACGCAAACTCCTGTGTATGAAGGTACAGCTGCTATTTAACGGTGGCGTAGGTACCTATGTCAAAAGTTCCGATGAGAGCAACCTGGATATCGGCGACAAGCAGAACGAAGCGGTACGCAATGATGCCTGCGATCTGAAAGCCGAGGTTATTTGTGAGGGAGGCAATCTTGGATTGACCCAGCGCGCCCGCATCGAGTATGCACTTAACGGAGGAAGCATCAATCTTGACAGCATTGATAACGCCGCCGGCGTCAACACATCTGACCACGAGGTCAATCTTAAAATTCTACTCAATATATTAAAAGAGAAGCACCTCCTTGACGATGATGAGGCCGCCACACTGCTCCACTCTCTTACCGATCAGGTAGTCAATTTGGTGTTGTGGAACAACTACTACCAGGCATTGGCAATTTCACGCGATGCGCTGTTGAGTCAAAAGTATCGCAAGGAGTTCATTGCGGTCATTAACGTGCTTGAATGCAATGTTTCAAATTTTAACCGGCGTGACTTTCTTATTCCAAAAGATGAAAATATTCATGAAATCATCGACAAAAAAGGAGCTATTGTCCGTCCCGTCCTAAGCTCCTTGCTCTCTTATGCCAAAATATTCATTAAAAACATTTTGCTTGAGAGCACGTTTATTGACGAACCCTATGCACTGCAGTATCTGTATAAATATTTTCCCAAAGCCTTTGTCAGTGTCTATGAGCATGAGATCAATGCGCATCCGGTCAAGCGCGAGATTATTGCAACCGTCATTGCCGATAAACTCATTAATCTGCAGGGGGTCATGTTTATTGGCAGCTATGTACCATCATCGCATGAAAAGTTTATTTTAAAAATCAAATCGTATCTTATTGGCAACGAGCTGTTCAGCACGAACGACATCCGTCATGAGATTTTTAGAAACGACTACCTGCTGCCCGTCACCAACAGTATCAGCTCTTAGGAAAGATTGAACATACTCTTAATTTCAGCACCCGATGGATGGTGAAATATTTACGGGACGATCAAATTGACGCCAGCCATATTCTCGAAAACAAAAAAGAAGCCTTTGCCTTGCTTTTAAATATCAGTACTACCAAATACCAAAATATCATAGAGGGTAATGAGAAGTTCAATAACTTTTTCAAAATCATTAACTATTTGCGCTTTGAAGTAGCTGCCATTAGCATTAAAGAACAGACAAGTCACAGCTTTGAAAATGTCATGGTGCTGTTTTACCTCATCATTAATGAGTTTAAAATTTTAGAACTGCTCAATGCGCTTGATGATGTCCATGTCAATACGCAAAGCGAGAGCGAACTGCGTCATCAGATTCTCTCTTTCGTTGAATTTATTGTAACCCACTACACTAAAAACATTTTGGCGTTTCAGCGTCATGACGAGATAGCGCAAAGTGCTTTTGAAACCTACATTACCAAAGAGCACGCCAATCTGTATACCATCAAAGAGGAGGTGCATGGCTTTATAGGCAAAGAAAACCCCTCTCTTCAGGAGATTGCTGTCATTGTTAATAAATTGATGGTCGCTTCGTTGTAAACACTATTTTTCAAACGGCTTATGCACATAAGCAAGTGCCGGCGCTTCTATTTTGCGTCGTATCAGATAGCTGATGGTCAGAATCATAAAAATAGTGGCCAAGGTAATAAGCCATCCGAAACTGTATTTCACGGCAATGTGCGCATTAACAATGGAGAGAATAGGTCCGTGGATCAGCAGCATAATATATTCGGCTTCACCGAGTTTTACAAAAATATTTGTCGGTACTTCCTGTAGAAATTGCGCATAATTTATAACAGAGAGCGTCAATACAAAGGCCGCAATACCGTAAAAAACCACCCGTGATTCGTAAAAATTGAATACCTGTTGCGACTGCAGCGTTCCAATGGTAAAAAAGAGAAGCAGTGCGACAACAACAAAGAGCCTGCAGTGTGCTACTCTAAAGCCTGAACGCCACAAAAAATATGCTGCCGCGCCATAGGCAAACTCTAAATTGTGCGGACTAAACACTTTGTACCAAAACCCCTCTCCAAAAGGGTGCACTCCCCATGTCAGCTTGTCAATGAGATTCAACAAAGAGAGTCCCAACACAAGATACCACAGATAGAAAAATTTTTTAGAGAGAATCGCCAAACCAAACAGTATGACAAAAAAGACCAGATGACTCAATACCCAGGTAATAATGGCAATGCGCGGATGTCCAAACCACATTAC
>JAJRVF010000009.1 GCA_024277395.1 Campylobacterales bacterium | reverse complement strand
TGCACAAAATGTTTAATGACACTGTAGCCATGACGCAGTTGTGCTTTACATGTATCATTGGCACAGCTTTCCCACGTTAAGAGGTTGTTTTCAAAAGAGACAAAGTGTATTTGCTGTTGAAAACATTCCCCCAAATCAGTACTGCGATCCATAATGAGATTGCACAGAGTCTCAAATTTTTTAAGATGGTCGCCAGCCGTATCGGTAGTTTTTGCTGTAGCGGTTAGTTCGGTATGGGGTGTCGTTGATTGCTCTTCTGCAGAACGGTTCTGTATGATAGGAACAGAAGCAGGACGTTTGATTTCAGATTCAAGGGATTCAATCATCTGGTCAATTTCTTTAATACGCAGAGCTTCCATCATTTTAAAGAAGAGCAGGCTCAATACAAAAGAGTTTTCGGCGTTGATAGCAAAGAGAGATTTGGAGTCACTTAAAATTCGGAACCAGCGATCAAGAATCAGTGTTGAATAGTTCGGTGCCCGTTCATAGAGCCGTTCTTTTAAAAAGGCAATGAGTTCATCAACAACCATTTCTACTTCATAATCTTCCAGTTTTTTTAAGTATTCAATAACTGTGGCATGGTCTTGGGCAAAAATAGCACGGAAAATTGAAGTAATAAATTCAGGATCAACCAGACCAAGCATGGTTGTAACCGTTTTGATATCGACATAGTTTTTAGAGTAGATAATGGCTTGATCGAGTAGCGTTAGCGTGTCTCGTAAACTTCCTGAACCGCTTCGTGCCAAAATTTCCAGTGCCTCATGTTCGTATTCAATCTGTTCTAAATTGAGAATGTGGGCAAGGTGTTGCACAATGTTTTGGTTGGATATTTTTTTAAAACGAAAGTGTTGTGTACGGCTTAAAATGGTGGCCGGCAGTTTGAGCGGATCGGTTGTGGCCAAAATAAATTTGACATAAGAAGGCGGCTCTTCAAGTGTTTTTAACAGGGCGTTGAATGCCTCTTTGGTTAACATATGCACTTCGTCAATAATGAAGATTTTAAAACGTGCGGCAGAGGGCTTGTATTTAGTGTTTTCGATTAAATCACGAATATCGTCTATTTTTCGACTTGAGGCCGCATCCATCTCAATAATATCAATATGACGGCTTTCCTCAGCCATCTTGCAGTGGGTGCACGCTCCACACGGCTTGGATGTTGGCCCACTGTCACAGATGAGTGCTTTGGCAAAGATACGTGCGGTAGAGGTTTTGCCTGAGCCGCGAAGTCCCGAGAGTAAATAGGCATGAGAAAGACGGTTAGAGTCAAGAGCTAAAGAGAGTGTTTGTGTAATACTTTCTTGTCCAATGAGCTCTTGAAATGTATTAGGACGGTATTTCCTTGCTAATACTTCAGATGTTACATTCATGATGGGCGTGCCTCAGAGTAAATACAAAATTGTAGCATATTGCACTATAAAGCGAGCCATTTTTTTGCAACATTTTTCAGTCCTTCCGGATTTTCAGAAGCGAAAAATTTCGACTCGGTGGCGTCAAATTTATGCTGTAAAGCGTAGTGTTGCTCCAGATACTCAACAATAGCTTCACCAGAATGGATCATCGTGCTGTGATGATTGAAATAGTGTTTGATAGCATCAGAGATAAGAGGGAAATGGGTGCAGCCTAAAATAATAGCATCAGGTATTTTAATATCTCGGAAATAGTGTTTCATGGCTGCTTGCAATACCGGACCATCATAGAGACCTTCTTCGACCATTGGAACAAACAGCCCAGTAGCTTTAGAGGTAATGTTGGTAAAGCCGTAAGCTCGCAAAGGCTGTTCATATGCTTGTGAAGCAATGGTGGCTTGTGTACCAATGATGAGTATTTCAGACTCTAATGAGCGGAGGACATTTTCTGTTGCGATAATCCCGGGTTTGACGACACCGACAACATCAAAGTTTGAATATTCGCGCATCTCATCAAGAGCATAGGCACTGACAGTATTGCAGGCGGTAATGAGCAGGTCAATGTCAAAGTTTTTGAAAAATTCAACGGCCTCTAAAGCGTAACGTATAATGGTGTTTTTGTCCTTAACGCCGTAGGGAACCCGAGCGGTATCGCCAAAGTAGACAATCTCTTCAAAGAGTTGATGTTGCAAAAGGGATTTGACAACACTGAGACCGCCGACACCACTGTCAAAAACACCGATTCTCATCTTATTGGGCGTTCATGCTTTCTAAAAACTCGGTATTGGTTTTTGTTTTTTTCATGGTGTTGTAGAGAAATTTCAGTGCTTCGACTTCATCATCTTGTTTGTGGAGCATTGAGCGTAAAATAAAGACTTTTTGCAAAATCTCCGGACTGATCAGGAACTCCTCTTTACGCGTACCCGATTTTAAAATATCAATAGCCGGATAGATACGACGATCGGCAATTTTGCGACTTAACACTACCTCAGAGTTTCCGGTGCCTTTAAACTCTTCAAAAATAACCTCATCCATACGGCTTCCCGTCTCAACCAGTGCGGTAGCAACAATAGTAAGGCTGCCGCCTTCTTCAATATTTCGTGCAGCACCGAAAAAACGTTTGGGTTTATGCAGTGCATTGGCATCTACTCCGCCGCTGAGAACTTTGCCGCTTGAGGGTGTGACCGTATTGTAGGCACGGGCCAATCGGGTAATAGAGTCAAGCAAAATAATGACGTCTTTACCCAGTTCAACATGACGTTTGGCACGTTCAATAACCATTTCGGCTACTTTAACATGATTTTTCGCAGGCATATCGAAAGTAGAGCTGTAGACCTCTCCTTTAACGGAGCGTTCCATATCGGTAACTTCTTCAGGACGCTCATCCACAAGCAGCACCATTAGATCGGCATCGGGATGGTTGGCAGAAATACCATGGGCTATTTCTTTTAACAGTTCTGTTTTTCCTGAACGCGGCGGGGCAACTACAAGGCCGCGCTGTCCTTTGCCAATAGGTGAAAAGAGGTCCATCATACGTCCGGTTAGTCTGCTTTCACCATATTCAAGTTTGAGCTGCTCCAGTGCATAAAGTGGCGTGAGGTTTTCAAAGAGCGGGCGTTTTTTACTCTCTTCGGGCGGCATATAGTTAATGGCTTCAATTTTAAGCAGGGCATAATAACGCTCCTGCTCTTTAGGAGGACGAACCTGACCGGTCACAACATCACCGTTGCGAAGAGCAAACCGCTTGATCTGTGTTCCTGACACATAAGCATCATTAAGGGAGTCACTAAAACTTTTATCAATGGATCGTAGAAAACCATAACCGTCTTGCATCACCTCTAAAATACCGGTAAAAAGAATAAAACCGCCTTTGGCCACTTGTGATTTCAAGATTTCAAAAATCAGATCCTGGCGTTTCAGCTCCTGAGGGTGTTCAATTTTGAGTTCAAGTGCAAGATTAATGAGTACTTCAAGAGATTTGGTGCGAAGTTCTTCAATGGTTAGTCCCTCAACAGGAACATGGGTACGAGACTTGGAGTTTTTATGGTTGCGTTTGGGTTCGCTCATATTGTGATTACCTTAATATGTGAAAGTATGCATTGCAGAAATTAATTTGTAGACTCATCTGAAAGAATGAATTTATAAGAGGCATTTTACAACTTTTTTATATGTTGTGTCAAGGGTGCCGGTTTATGGCATTACCTTGCAAAGTTGTAGCGGTGTGGTTCGACTGCCTTTGGTATTGAAACAGACAAGGCAGTTGTTATCGAGGTATTGGTTGACCAGATATGATGCCTCTTTTACATGTAATACTTTTCCGTCTTCGCTGACGCCCCAATTGCCACCGCCTTCTACGGTACCGTTGGCATCCAGGGTATAGGCGGTCACCGTGCCGCTATCACCGTAATCACGTACCTCCCATGTGCCCACAACGGCGTAATTGCCATAGGTATAGTTGCCAAATTTAATATCGTTGCCATAGTACCCTAAAGTATTTTCGGTTTTACCGACTTTGGAATCGTGGCACATTTTTAGCTCTTCGCTACCAAACGCACTGTGTTTGACTTTGTAGCATGACGTATCGCTGCCAAAAATACCGGTATAGGTAATGGTACCTTCAAGATCTGTGGTAATTTTAGTGCCGTCACGATCAATTCCCCAGGAGACAACATAATATTCTTGTGGTTTATTGAGTGTTCGGGTATAACCATTTCCTGAAAACTGGTAACTAAAGAGATACGTATCGTAATACTGAAGATTCTTGTCTCGTTTGGCATAGAGACTCCAGTATCCTTCATCAAGTTTTTCGTTGTCTCCAAATTCCAAACCGAAGCCAAAACAGCCCAAGGTCGTCTCTTCACTTAAATTACATGTATTGACCGCATTGGGTTTATAGGCAGTATCCACCGTAGTGTCACTCTCTTCTTCAATGGGTTCACAACCGCTAAATAAGAGCAGTGTCAGTGCTAATGACATTATATATTGCATATATTCTCCTTAAGGGAGATCATGTGAGTACATGACCGACGAATTTACTCATATTATCCAGCACTTCTCCACCACGGCGAAAACCTAGTCCACAGGCTTCATAAGCAAAGAAAACACCGGCTTGATAGTTGTTGTTCTGGGCATCTTTGGCAAAGGTGACGTATTCTTGGTAGATTGCTTTATAATTTTCGTACGGTCCTTCAGAAGCATAGCTGATGGTGCCGTCGGCTTCAATGATTTTCGTATTGGCTCCTTCACGTCCAAAGACCCGTTTTTCAACCTGCTTGACTCCTTCAAGTGGATCAAACGATGTTGAAAGCAGGTAGGGAGAGTCAGGGAAAAGTTGACATAATATGGCCATCATTCCTTTGGATTGGAAGAGCAGGGTATAAGCCGGGTTTAAAATAATTGCTTTTTGATTGTTCATAATTGCGGTCAGTGTGACAGCCAATTCCGGTTCATCGGTTCCGATGTCTTCCCAAGGATAGAGTTTAAACCAGTATTCACAAGCGTGCTCTTGCGCATCAAAAATACCCTCATCATTAAAATGAACATGCTGCAGGAATTCAAAGGCAGTATTAAAACCGGCATCGGTTGCAATTTGTCGCAGCAGCTTGGTGGTCATCTCCTCTTCATCATTGCCTTCAACAGAAGAGAAGAGAATTTTCCAGCCGTCATAACGCTCTTCAAAGAGTTCTGTGTCATCAAAAAGGGTAATGAGTCGTTTGAAGTTTTGTTGAATTGCTTCATAGATAGTATTGAACTGGCGTGCTTCATCCATACTGTTGTGTTTTAACAGTGCCCACTGCAGTACGGCACTTTCATAAAGACCTGTCGGGGTGTCGGCATTGAACTCAATGAGCTTAATGGGCTGACCATCAATGCCGCCGGCAAAATCAAAGCGCCCGTAAATATGCCAGTGAACATCGTTTTCCCAACTTTTTTTAATCATTTCAATAAGATTGAACGGAATCCCTAGATCAAAAAAAAGATCATTTTCAATAACATATTCCGCTGCTTCGACATACATATCGTAAATGTCATTGGCCGCCTTATAGTAAGCCTCAGCCTCAGCATCACTGACACATACGAGGGTGTCGGCGACATATTTGCTGCCGTCACTATCAGTATGCCAAGTAAAGCCGAGTTCATTGAGCGATGCATCGTTAAGAGGCTCAACCTTTTTTAGTTTAACCGCCAAAGAAGCCCCCTCGTGATTTTGATGCTCCGGATCGCGAAGTGCCGAAGAAACTCTTTTTGCCGCTACTTTTTGTTGCCGATTTTCCTCCGGTGGCGGAACGGCTGTAGGCCGATTTATTGACACGATTGGAGTGCTGTTTGAAATTTTTGTTGTTCATGAGTGCGTTACCGATCATATTACCTAAAAGTGAGCCGGCGGCTACAGCCAGAATGGTTCCGGCAAGTCCCATTCCTGCGTCAGCTCCTGAAGGAGCCGCATTGAGTTCGGAATTGCCTTGTTGCATCTTTGCATACTCCTGTTGCGCAAGAGCCTGCATTTCCGATTCACTCATAAACCGTTCGGTAATATTGCCGTTTTCATCACGTTCTCGAATAATGGCCCGGCTCTCCCCTTCGGTAGGAAGCTCTTCAATGACAATATATTTGCCGTTGGGTTGCTGTTCAATAACTAAAAATTTGTTTTGTGCTTCTTCTTGGGGAGCCTCACAGCCGCTTAAGATGCTCATGACTGCAATACCGACGGAGCCTAGGAGAATATTGGAGCCGATAGTTGAGATAGGTTTCACGATTGTATATCCTTTTTGTCAATAGTAATGATGCGCCGAAGGTCGTTGTCATACATGTAAATTTTGTTTCTACCTTCGTAGTATATATCACCATGGTAAATATGGCGACCGTCAAAAAGGCGTTGATCGGGTTTCATGAGTACCGTTTTAGCCGCATATTCGCCTAGTGAGGGGATGATGTTGAGTGCAATGACAGCAAAAAAAAGTATACCCAAAATAATTGCCGTGATTTTCATATTTTTAAAATAGATAGTGAAATAACCTAAAAAAATAGTAAAAACAAGATAAATAACCATATTTTGGTTATCGGCAAAGAGAATATTGTAATAAAGGTCGATTTCATACCTATCGACATAGTGCAGTTTAAAACTTAAAAAGAGAAAAAAGTCCAAAATAAAGGTGAAAAACAGTCCGGAGAGTAGTGCTAAAACCAGCTTGCTCATCGTAGTCTCCTTTGCTTTCTCTTTCCTAAGATGATAATACGCGAGGGCTCTCCTTCAAAGAGACCTCTGCAATCTTGAACTATTATATCACTATTGCGGCTACAAAATTCTTTATGGTAACGGTGGCCGCTTAAGTTAGCCGAGGTTGAGTACATAAAGCTAAAGCGTTTGAGCAGCTGATTGTGTGCTGTATCACGGACAATACGAAAGGCCTGATTTTTGGAGACAAAGGTAGTTTTTTTGGCACGACGCAGCATCGATTTGAAATGAGGAGAAATATGTGCGTGATGTGCCTTGAAAGCGTTGAGCGATGCATAAACCTTGAGAAACGGTTTATTGGATTGACGCTGCTTGATAGCATGCAATTTGGAGGCATCCTGAGACAAAAAACCGACGGTTGTGTCAGTCTGTGCAAGGAGCACGAGATGTTTCATATCAGCTTAAATAATCTTGCAGTGCTTGTGGACGATTCCAGGAATCGTTGCCAATATGTGAGAGTGCGGCAATGGTTGCTCGCGCTGCCGAGAGGGTTGTGAAGTAAGGAATTTTACGACTCAGAACAATCTGGCGAATGACGGTGGCGTCTTTTTTGGAGGTGTTGTTATCGGATGTATTAATAGCCATATGGATGTCACCATTTTTCATAATATCCTCAATATTGGGACGACCTTCAGAAATTTTAAGGACACGTTCACACGGAATGCCTGCGGCCTCAATAACTTTTTGAGTACCACCGGTTGCAACCAATGTAAAACCGTTTTCGTGCAGACCCTGTGCAATTTCAGGAGCATGCTCTTTGTCCATATCAATAAACGACAAAAAGCAAGTACCGCTTGTGGGGATGATATTGCCTGCAGCCATTTGTGATTTGGCAAAACTGACACCGAAGTGAGAGCTGATGCCCATGACCTCACCGGTCGATTTCATCTCAGGCGAGAGGACGAGATCGGCACCGTAGAGCTTATTAAACGGAAAAACGGCTTCTTTAATGGCAATATGCTTTTTAAGGCGTGGTTTTAATATACCGTTGCATTTAATAACAACACGGTAGTGATCATAAAAAGAGAGTGCATCTTCAACAGTCTCGCCCATCATGACTCTTGTAGCAACTTTAGCCAAGGGTACACCGGTAGCTTTTGAGACAAACGGAACAGTACGTGAGGCTCGTGGATTTACTTCAATAAGATAGATTTCCTCCTGAAAAATTGCATATTGTACATTCATTAATCCGACCACGCCTAAACCGAGTGCAATGTTTTTGGTCTGCTGTTCCACTTCTTGAATGAGGGCATCGGAGAGACTGATTGGAGGTAGCGAACATGCACTGTCTCCTGAGTGAATTCCTGCCTCTTCAATGTGCTGCATCACGGATCCGATATAGACGTTAGTCCCGTCCGAGATGGCGTCGACATCGAGCTCTATGGCTTGATCCAAAAATTTATCGACGAGTACCGGAGCATCATTGCTGACTGAGACGGCTTCATCCATATATTTATTGAGTTCACTTTCGTTATAGACAATGCGCATGGCACGACCGCCCAGAACAAAAGATGGGCGAACGAGAACCGGGTAACCTAGTGTGTTGGCAACGGAAACAGCCTGTTCTTTTGTGGTTGCCAGCCCATTTTTTGGTTGCTTTAGCTGATGCTCTTCAACAAAAGCGGAAAACTTTTCCCGATCTTCTGCCAAATCAATGACTTTTGCTGAAGTCCCTGAAATATTAGCACCTATGGCGGTGAGTGCATTGGCAAGTTTTAGTGGTGTCTGTCCCCCAAAATGGACAATAATCCCATCGGGTTGTTCGCGGTCAATTACTTCGCGGACATGTTCAAAGTCAATGGGTTCAAAGTAGAGTACATCAGACGTATCATAGTCGGTGGAAACCGTTTCGGGGTTGCAGTTGTACATGATAGTTTCAATGCCCATGTCTCTGAGTGCAAAGGCCGCATGAACACAGCAGTAGTCAAATTCAATTCCTTGTCCGATACGGTTGGGGCCTCCACCAAGAATAAGAACCTTTTTGCTATGGTTTATACGATTTTTTTGTGTAGGAAGTTTAGTAATATTAGTGCTGGAGTAGAGGTAAGGTGTCAGTGCTTCAAATTCGGCGGCACAAGTATCGACTTCATTATATTCGAGCGAAATATCCAGACGTTTACGGGCAATATAGACATCATTCTCGCTGAGTGTCACATTAGAGTTTTTATTAATGAGACGAGCAATATTCCTGTCGGAAAATCCGTCAACCTTGATGCTGCGCAACTGTTCTTCATTGTTCAGTAGATCAATATCGATACGCTGCTCAACCGCGACAAGTTCTTCAATCTGGTAGAGAAACCATGGATCGATGGCACACAGTTCAAAGATGTCTTCCACGCGTAACCCGCGCCGAAACCCCTCGGCAACATAGAGCATCCGTTCGGCGTTGGAGCGGCGGATCTCATGTTTAACAAACTCCAGATCGGCATCGATGGGGTCAAAACCACATAGTCCTGTCTCTAATGAGCAGAGTGCTTTTTGCATGGATTCTTTAAAAGTGCGTCCGATCGCCATTACTTCACCAACAGACTTCATGCTGGTGGAAAGGGTGCTTTCGGCTTCAGGAAATTTCTCGAATGTAAAGCGCGGTATTTTGGTGACAATGTAGTCAATAACCGGCTCAAAGCTTGCTGCTGTACCGGTAATATCATTGGTGATTTCATCAAGTGTAAAACCGACAGCCAAGAGCGTGGCAACTTTGGCAATAGGGTAGCCTGTTGCTTTGGATGCCAGAGCTGAAGAACGTGAAACACGCGGGTTCATCTCAATGACAATCATGCGTCCGGTACGCGGGTCAACAGAAAACTGTACATTCGAGCCACCGGTATCTACCCCGATCTCCCGTAAAATCTCAAACGAGGCATCACGCATACGTTGATACTCTTTATCTGTCAGCGTGAGTGCCGGAGCAACGGTAATGGAGTCTCCTGTGTGTACGCCCATGGGGTCAAAATTCTCAATAGAACAGACAATGATGCAGTTGTCGGCACGATCACGAATGACCTCCATCTCGTACTCTTTCCATCCAAGCAGTGACTCTTCAATGAGAATTTCGGTGACGGGACTTTCGTCAAGTCCGCGTTGTGCCAATTGTTTGAACTCGTCAATATTATAAGCAACACCGCTGCCTCCCCCGGCGAGTGTAAATGATGCACGAATAATCAAAGGAAAGCCGATCTCTTCCGCTGCTGCAAGCGCCTCGTCCATATTGTAAGCATAACAGGAGTGCGGCAGATCCATACCAAGAGTCATCATGGCCTCTTTGAATGCTTGGCGATCTTCTCCTTTTTTAATGGCTTCTGGATTGGCTCCTAAGAATTCGATATTTTTTAACATCCCTTTTTCGTGCATGCTCATGGCAACGTTTAGCGCTGTTTGACCTCCCATGGTCGGAAGAACAGCATCAACATTCTCTTGTTTAATGATTTGATCAATAATCTCTTCTTTGATGGGTTCGATATAGGTTCTGTCGGCAAACTCCGGGTCAGTCATAATGGTGGCAGGATTGGAGTTTATGAGTATGACCCGATAGCCCAACTCTTTAAGCGTTTTTACGGCCTGAGTTCCCGAATAGTCAAATTCACAGGCTTGACCAATGACAATCGGTCCGGAACCTATGAGTAATATCGTTTTGATATCGTCACGTTTTGGCATGCTCACCCTTGCTGTTTAAAATTTGGCTATTATAGGTAAAAAGCACTTAAAAGCGGTTTACGGCGTGTTACCGTACTTGCGTGATGACATGAAAAAAACCAATATCGCTCTCTTGGTAGTAGGGCAATACAACGGCATTTTGATACCCTTGCGATTGGCTTACTTCCGTAACAACGCCAACGAGGACATTACTAAAAAAAAGATTGTCCAAACCGGAGGTGACAACCTCGTCGCCGACGAAAATCGGCATCCAGGAAGGAATGAATTCAACCAGCATCTCTTTTTGACTGCGCCCATGAATAATCCCCGGGACTCTCTTCTCACCGATGGAGACGGCGTAGGAGCATTTCGGATCATTGTTTAACAGTGCCATAGGCTGATTGTTTCTGGCAATGACAATTCCGGCAACACGTTCTTTGTAAACCAGTCCGTAAATTTTTGAACTGTTAAAATCGTCCATATGGAGCCAAATTTTGTTCATATCACCCAAGGTGACATAGGAAAGTCCTTGCACAAGTGTGAGATCGGGATGTGATGCAAACGTGGCATTGTTCTCTTGATAGAGTCGGTTGAGTTCACTGGCTATTTGATGCGAAATAAGATGATTTTTTTCGTACATTTTGAGCTTTTCCTGGAGTTGTGCCACATGTTCTTGCTGATTGAAATGTTGGTTTACGGCATTACGTATCTGTGTAAAAGAGGCATGATAAAACTGTTTAATGCTATTTAGTGGACTGATAATGGAGTTTTGAACAAGCGTACTGTTGTTAAGTGCAAAAGCAACCAGTAGGGCGAAGATGAGTAAAAAGCCTAAAAGCTTTCTATTCATCTTCAAAAAGTTCTTGAAGGAGGTCTATCTCTTCAAGAGCCTTTCCTGTTCCAAGCGCTACGGCCAAAAGCGGTTCTTCGGCAACATATACGGGGATTTTTATTAAGTCAGAGAGGTATTTGTCCAGTCCTCGAATCAGCGCACCGCCTCCGGTGAGGATAATACCGTTATTAACAATATCACCTGCTAGATCCGGCGGCATTTTTTCCAATACTTCTTTAAGGGCTTCGCCAATTTCTTTTAGCGGCTCTTTAATGGCTTCTCTGGCATCATCCGAAGTAAGTTCTATGGAGCTCAGCAATCCTTCAATCTGATCGCGTCCCGTCACAGTTTTTCTAAGCTCTTTCTCCAGTGGCAGTGCCGTGGCAATTTCAATTTTGATCTCTTCGGCGCTGCGGTCGCCAATGAGTAGATTGTACTTGCGTTTAACAAAATCGACAATGGCTTTGTCCAGACTGTCTCCGGCAATGCGGATGGATTTTGAGAGTACCAGGCCTCCTAGTGAGACTACACCGATTTCGGTTGTCCCGCCGCCGATATCTAAAACAAGATTGCCCTGGGGTTCGCGTATATTCACACCCGCACCGATGGCGGCAGCCATTGGTTCTTCAATAAGAAAAACTTCACGAGCACCGGCGCTAATAGCGGCTTCACGTACGGCCTTGCGTTCTACCTGTGTCAGTCCGTAGGGTACACAGATGATAATACGCGGGCTAATGAACGAGCTGCGTCCGTGTGCCTTTTCAATAAACTTGCGAATCATCTGCTCAGTCATATCAAAGTCGGCAATGACACCGTCTTTCATGGGACGAATTGCTTTAATATTTCCCGGGGTTTTGCCCACCATTTCTTTGGCTTCGCGTCCGACAGCCAGTACTTTTTGTACACCGTATTTTTCTGTTTTAACGGCAACCACAGAGGGTTCATTAATGACAATACCTTGCCCTTTGGCAATGACAAGAGTATTGGCCGTTCCTAAGTCAATGGAGAGATCATTGGAAAACATTCCAATGAGTTTGTTAAGTATCATCGATTTCCCTACGCTGTTTTTTGTTTACTGTTTTTGATAAAAAGCGGTTTATCGCCTTCGGTAACCACTTCTTTGGTAATGACAACCTCATAGCCGCTGAATTCCGGAAGCTCATACATAATATCAATCATAATCTCTTCTAGAATGGAACGCAGCCCCCGTGCACCGGTTTTACGCTCAATGGATTTGCTCGCAATTGCTCTGAGTGCGTCATCTTCGAAAGAGAGAGCAACGTTATCAATAGCAAAGAGTTTTGTGTACTGCTTGATAAGTGAGTTTTTGGGCTCTTTTAAAATGCGTACCATATCTTCCTCGCTAATGTCACTCAGTGACGCAATAATAGGGAGTCGCCCGATGAGTTCGGGAATGACGCCGTAGTGTACCAAATCGTCAGGCTCGACCATGTCATAAGTCGCTTCCTGCTCATTTTTGGTTTTTTTGTCGTGTCCAAAACCTAAAATGTTATTGCCCTGTTTCTTTTGCACAATCTCTTTGAGACCGTCAAAAGCACCGCCGCAAATAAAGAGAATGCCGGTTGTGTCAATTTGAATGAAATCCTGATTGGGATGCTTGCGTCCGCCTTTTGGCGGAATATTGACAACGGAGCCCTCAATGATTTTCAGCAGTGCCTGCTGTACGCCTTCACCGGAGACGTCGCGCGTAATGGAGCGGTTTTCGCTCATGCGAGAAATTTTGTCGATTTCATCAATAAAGAGAATGCCCTGTTGGGCGCGTTCGACATCGCCATCGGCTGCTTGGAGCAGTTTGGTCAAGATATTTTCGACATCTTCACCGACGTAGCCCGCTTCGGTCAGGCTTGTAGCATCGGCAATGGCGATAGGAACATTAAGAACACGGGCAATAGTCTGTGCCATAAGTGTTTTTCCACTCCCTGTCGGACCGATGAGCAGTACATTGGATTTGGCGATCTCAGTGTCGTCATCTTCAATGTCAGATGCTTTAAAAATACGTTTGTAATGGTTATAGACTGCAACCGAGAGCAGTTTGCGCGCTTTCTCCTGACCAATGACGTATTGTCCTAGAAAATCATTGAGCTCTTTGGGTGTTAACAGTTCGGCTACGGCATTGGCCTTAGCGCTCTCTTCAGGGGTTTGAACCTCATCGCCGAACATGATTTTGTAAGCTGAGAAGACACAGTTTTTACAGATATAGACGCCGTTTCCGGCAATGAGCGGATTCTCATCACTCTCTTTGGCTTCACAGAAGCTACAGTGTCGATGCATCATTAATTTTTCCTTTCATACGGAATGCCGCGTTTGGTTTTAAGTACAAAGTTGCAAAGATTTTTTACATGTAAATTGGTAGTTGATTCTAAAATTTCGAGCGCAGACTCTTTGAGGGGTTTTCCTGACTCGAACAGCTCTTTGTAGGTACTCTTGAGTGCGTCAATATCACTGCGTTCAAGTCCACGGCGCAGGCCGGTCAGGTTGAGTCCGCGCAGTGCGGCACGATTGCCTTCTGCCATGCAGTAGGGCGGAATGTCTTGTGCCAGAGCCGAGGCGCCGCCGATCATGGCATAATCGCCGATATGGACGAACTGATGTACGGGAGTCATGCCACCAATGACGGCAAAGTCACCCATTTCGACATGACCGGCGAGTGTGGCGGCATTGGCTAAAATACAGTGGTTGCCAATGATGACATCATGACCCAGGTGCACATAACCCATAAAGAGGTTGTGTGAACCAATGATGGTTTTGCCGCCGCCGCCCTTGGTTCCGGGGTTAAAAAGTGTAAACTCGCGAATGGTGTTGTGATCGCCGATGATGAGCTCCACCTCTTCCCCGTTGTATTTCAGATCTTGAGGAATGGAACCTAAAACGGCATGTGAGAAGATTCGGTTGTTGCGCCCGATGACTGTTTTGCCGTAAATGCATGTATGGTGCGCTATGGTTGTTCCGTCACCGATACGACTCTCTTTTGAGATAAAACAAAACGGCGCAACGGTTACATTGTCTCCAATGTGCGCTCCCTCTTCAATGACGGCTTGGGGTGAAATATGTGAGGCCATGGTTACTTGTCGACAATCATGGCTTTGAGTTCAGCTTCAGAGACGAGTGTGTCATCTACATAAGCTTCGCCTTTTAAAACCCAGATATTGCCGCGGTGTTTGATGACATTGATACGGTACTCCAGACGATCACCCGGCGTGACGGGGTTACGGAACTTTGCTTTGTCGATACTCATAAAATAGACCACTTTATTGGCCACCTCCTCTTCACTTAAATCGCTCATGCTTTTAAATGCCAAAATACCGCCGGCTTGCGCCATACCCTCCAAGATCATTACACCGGGGTAAATCGGGTGACCGGGGAAGTGTCCTTGAAATATCTGATCGCCGATGGTCACGTTTTTATAGCCGATTAACAGCTCATTTTCTCTGACCTCAGTTAC
>JAJRVF010000008.1 GCA_024277395.1 Campylobacterales bacterium | reverse complement strand
TACATCTGCGGAGTCACAACATTGGCCGTAAGGGTGGAAAACCTTAAAGGCTTTTAGAGAAAGGGTGCGTCATGAAATATATAAAATTCTTTGAAACCATAGGGATGGACGATGTAGATCTTGTCGGCGGTAAAAATGCCAGTTTGGGAGAGATGTATCGGCATCTCACGCAACAGGGTGTCAATGTGCCCAACGGCTTTGCTACGACACGTGATGCCTATTTGCTTTTTCTCTCTCAAAACGACCTCTCAGGGCGTATTGAAACACTCTTGAGCGGGTTGCAGGTTGAGAATATTTCGGCATTACAGCATGCTGCCAAAGAGGTGCGGGAGCTGATACTTAACGAGACGCTCCCCAAAGCGCTTGAGGCAGAGATTTTAGAGGCGTATGTCACCTTGTCGGTACAGTACGGCGGCAACAATATCGATGTTGCCGTTCGCTCATCGGCAACGGCGGAAGACCTGCCCGATGCCTCGTTTGCCGGTCAGCAGGAGAGCTATTTGAACATTCACGGGGCGCAGATGCTTGTGTTACATGTAAAAAAATGTTTTGCTTCCCTCTTTACCGATCGTGCCATTAGCTACCGCCACAGCCGCGGTTTTGACCATAAAGCAATTGCGTTGTGTGTGGCAGTCCAGAAAATGGTTCGTAGTGACGAAGCCAGCAGCGGGGTTATTTTTACCATTGATACGCAAAGCGGTAATGAGAATATTGTTACCATCAACTCCATTTTCGGTTTGGGTGAAAATATTGTCGGCGGGCGGGTCAATCCCGATGAGTTTTATGTTTTTAAACCGACGCTCAAAGAGGGGAAACATGCCATTATTAAGCGGGAGCTCGGCTCTAAAGAGATGACAATGATCTACAGCAAGAAGTTGCGAACTCTTAATATTCCGACCCCGCCGACAAAACGCAAGCAGTTCTCCTTGCAAGATTCGGAGATTGTCACATTGGCGCATAATGCACTCACGATTGAAGAGCATTACGGCAGAGCGATGGATATTGAATGGGCCAAAGATGCGCAAGACGGCAAGCTCTATATTGTACAGGCGCGTCCGGAGACGGTGCATTCAAAAAAAGTGCATGGCGGCACCATTGAGAAATATCTTGTAAGAGAAGATACGTCCAAGCGACACATACTGCTGCAGGGTCGTGCTATCGGAGAGAAGATCGGTATTGGCAGTGTGAAGATAATTCACGATTTAAGCCAAGCGTCCGGGTTTCATGCCGGAGAGGTTCTGGTGACCGATATTACCGATCCTGACTGGGAACCGCTCATGAAAAAGGCGGCTGCAGTGATTACCAACAAAGGGGGTCGTACCTGTCATGCGGCTATTGTGGCACGTGAGATCGGAGTGAGTGCCATTGTCGGTACCGGGAATGCGACAGAGGTGTTACATGACGGCATGGAGGTGAGTGTCAGTTGTGCCGAAGGTGATGAAGGGTATGTCTATGCGGGACGTATCGCTTATGAAATTGAGACAATCGATGTCGCACCGATACAGCAACCTAAAACCAAACTCTATATGAATGTCGGTAATCCTGAGCGGGCTTTTAGTTTCGCCGCCATTCCCAATGACGGAGTGGGTCTGGCACGTATGGAGTTTATCATTAACAATCACATTAAAGCGCATCCGATGGCACTGTATGATCTGTATCACGGTAAAGCTGTGGCGGGAAGTGAGCGTATGCACGAGCTGATGCAGGGCTTTGGCGATGCCAAGCATTTTTTTATTGAAAAACTCTCTGAAGGGGTTGGAACGATTGCGGCGGCATTCTACCCCAAGCCCGTTATTGTCCGCACAAGTGATTTTAAATCCAATGAGTACAAGCACATGCTTGGCGGCGAAGCCTATGAGAAAGATGAAGAGAATCCCATGATCGGTTTTCGCGGAGCGAGCCGCTACTACTCGTCTCACTATAAAGAGGCGTTTAAATGGGAGTGTGAAGCGCTGAAAAAGGTACGTGAGGAGATGGGTTTAAATAATGTCAAGCTCATGCTGCCGTTTGTCAGAACACCCGAAGAGGGACGCAAGGTCATTGCAATTATGAACGAGATGGGACTGGTTCAAGGAGTAAACAACCTGGAGGTTTATGCCATGTGTGAACTGCCCAGCAATGTGTTGCTTGCCGAAGCATTTTTGGAGATCTTTGACGGCTACAGTATCGGTTCGAATGATCTGACGCAACTAACACTGGGTGTGGATCGTGACAGCCGATTTGTGGCACATATTTTCGATGAACGCAACGATGCCGTCAAACAGATGCTTGCTATGGCGATAGCGGCGTGTAAAAGGGCAAAAAAATATGTCGGTATTTGCGGTCAAGCTCCCTCAGATTACCCTGAAATTACCGAATTTTTGGTGGAACAGGGGATTGATTCCATTTCGCTTAATCCCGATTCGGTTCTAAAAATGCGTCAGGTTGTGGTTGAGTTGGAGCGTCGCTTGTAAAGTGTTACGCCGATTTGAGAAAAAACAGTGTAAAATAAGCCGTTAAATAAGCGTAAAAGGTCTGAACCATGATGCCAAAAGAGCGATATATAAAACTCAAACAGTACCTTTCTGAAGAGAACCCCGTTTTTTTAGAGGTGATAGAGAAGTACCAAACGCTTGATAAAGTAGCGTACCGTCTGGGGTTGCTCTCCCCCGAAGAGACCTATACCAGCGCAATATCGTGGTGGCCGATGATCTCTGTTTTGGGTACATTTTCGGCAGGAAAATCGACTTTTGTCAACGACTACGTGGGCAAAGTGATTCAGCAGACGGGCAATCAGGCCATTGACGATAAATTTACGGTGATGTGCTACGGTCACAATCATGAGCCGGTAACCTTGCCGGGATTGGCACTCGATGCCGATCCGCGCTTCCCTTTTTACAATATCAGTGATGAGGTCAATAAAGTTGACCCGGGTGAGGGGAGTCGGGTTAACCTCTATTTACAGCTTAAAACAGTAAATTCCGAAAAGCTTAAAGGAAAAATTCTCATCGATTCTCCGGGATTTGATGCTGACAGTCAGCGCGATGCGATACTGCGCATTACAAGCCATATTGTTGAAATGTCGGATCTGGTCTTGATCTTTTTTGATGCCCGTCACCCTGAGCCCGGTGCTATGCGGGATACGTTGGAGCATCTGGTGGCAAGCACCATTGCCCACAAAGATGCCAACAAAGTGCTCTATATTCTCAATCAGATTGATACAACGGCTAAAGAGGACAATCTTGAAGATGTGATCGGTTCATGGCAACGGGCCTTGGCGCAGGAGGGTCTTGTCTCAGGGAATTTTTTTGGAATATATAATGAAGATGCTGCCATTTCGGTAGAGGATGATGCACTTCTAAAACGGCTAAAAGGCAAGCGTGACAGCGATCATGCACGTATTTTGGAACGTATGGATAATGTCGGTATTGAGCGTGCGTATCGTATTATTAAAGCTTTGGTTGATCGCGCCAAAGAGATGCAAGAAAAGCAGATACCGCTTCTGCGGGAGCGCTTACAGCAGATTCGGCGTTATGTCTGGTGGAGTAACGGGGTGGTTCTGCTGCTATTGTTTCTCATTGCAGGTCTGTTGCAGTGGCAGTTTGATCTGTTCACTTCTACCGTGCCGGCGGCGGTTGCCGGGGGGATCGGTGCGGTAGTGTTTTTTATGCTCCATGTAAAGGCGGGGCGTTTTTTTGCGGCTAGAGAGGCGGCGCAGTGGCGAGACGCTCAACCCGAAATGGCGCGGGCCATTATGCATAACATTTCGTGGTGGCGGCTTCTTTTGGGTTTTGGATCAGGATGGAACAGTGGAGCAGTAACCCAGCTCGAGCGTCTTGTGGCGCAAGGACGTGAAGCCATTCAAAAACTTAACGATCAGTTTGTAACTCCTGCAGGAACATCACATAACGTGTCAAAGGTAACATGACTTTGTGGTAGTATACATGTAAATTTTGACTGATGGAAAAAGACCGATGCAACTACAATCGTTTAACAAAGAGCTTCTTCATTTTTTAAATGAAGGTGTCACCCCGTTTCATGCCACCGCAAATATAACCAAAGCACTCCGTTCTGCCGGATTTACAGAGCTTTATGAGCGTGACCAATGGAATTTGCAAGAGGGAAGTAAGTATTTTGTCACACGTAATGATGCTTCGGTTATAGCGTTTACCTACCCGAAAAAACGTCAGGGCTATGTGATGATGGGGGTACATACCGATTCACCGTGCCTCAAGCTTAAGCCCAATGCAATCGTGGAGAAAAACGGAATGACTCAGCTGAGTGTTGCGCCCTATGGCGGATTGCTGATGAATCCGTGGTTTGACCGCGACTTGAGTCTTGCCGGACGACTCAGTTTTACCAACGCATCAGGTGCGATTTGCGAAGAGTATATTGATTTTAAAAAACCCATTGCTACCATTGCTTCATTGGCGATTCACTTGGACAAAGAGGCCAACAAAAACCGTAGTGTCAATGCCCAAACCGACCTGGTTCCGATTCTTACATGCCGTAAAGGAATCTCGCTGGAGGCGCTGCTGTTATCGCAGGTTCGCAAGAAGAACCCTAAAAAGCTGCTCTCTCACGAGTTGAGTTTTTACGATACACAAAAAGCGGCATTTATTGGACTTGAAGCGGAGTTTATTGCATCAGCTCGGCTCGATAACCTGTTGAGTTGCTATGTGGCCATGCGGGTGCTATGCAGTACTGAAGCACAGAAGGCGTATTTGCTGGTCTGTTCCGATCATGAAGAGGTCGGAAGTGAGTCACGTTCGGGTGCGGCAGGTTCTTTTTTGGAGAGTGTGCTCAAGCGTCTCAGTGGTGATTTTGAGTCTTATTCTCGATTGATAGCAGACTCCCTTCTTGTTTCCTGTGACAATGCCCACGCCGTGCATCCGAATTTTTCCGATAAGCACGATGCCAACCATGCACCGCAGATTAACAAAGGGGTGGTGGTCAAGGTCAATGCCAACCAACGCTATGCCTCATCGTCCCGAGGTATCTCCAAATTTGTGCATGCCGCACAGCGTATAAATGCACCGACACAAGAGTTTGTGACCCGTAGTGATCTGGGGTGCGGTTCGACCATCGGTCCCATTACGGCGACACGTTTGGGAGTGGAGACACTTGATATTGGTCTGCCGACTTTTGCCATGCATTCCATCAGAGAGCTTGCCGGTACAGCGGATGCTTTTGCACTCTATAAGATTTTAATGGAGCTTGAGCACTAATGTCCGACATTACCGCCGATGAGTTAAAAGCACTGATTGAGCAGACCTACAAGGTGGAGGAGGAGTATGTCGCATTGCGCCGATCGTATACGCATCTGCAAGATACCATTGAGCAGGTGGTTGAGTTTTTACCCAATGCCATCTGGATTTTAGAGCAAGACGGCACCGTTTTTTTGCAAAACTCCAAGGCCAAGGAGTTGACAGATCTGTTGCCGACACTGTCACTTGATAGTGATGATTATGAAGTACTACATCAAGGATTTTCCTATCTTATCAAAACCGTACACTATAAAGACAAATATCTCTTAAGTGCTACAGATATTACCGAGCAAAAACGTAAAGAGAATTTGGCAACGATGGGGCAGATGGCAGCCCATTTGAGTCATGAAATCCGCAATCCTATCGGTTCGATTTCGCTCTTAAGCTCAACCTTGATGAAGCGGGTTCTTCCTGAAAACCGCTCTATTGTCAGTGAGATTCAAAAATCCACTTACCGTATTGAGCGTATTATTAAAGCGACACTGCTTTTTTCAAAAGGCGTTAAGGTGCATATGGAAGGGCTCTCCTTCAAAGAGCTTTTAGAGAGTCTTCATGCTGCTATTGGGTATTACAGTTTTGCAAAAGAGATCCATTTTGACTTTCCGGAAGAAAATTTTACACTAAAAGGAGACATGGAGCTGCTTTCCATGCTTTTTACCAATCTTGTATTTAATGCTATTGATGCCATTGAACTTGATGAAAACGAAGATGGTCATGTACGCATGACATATAAAGATGATGATGCGTACCATATCTTTTATATCTATGACAGCGGTATTGCTATAGAAAATGCCCATCTGCTGTTTGAGGCGTTTCACAGTACCAAAGAGAGAGGCAACGGTTTGGGACTGCAACTCTCCAGGCGTATAGCACAGGCGCATGGCGGAGATGTTGTCTTATTGGATGGGGAACAAAAAATATTTGAAGTGAGGTTACACAAATGAAAGAGACTATAGACATTGCAGGATGCAATATTCCCATTTACATGTACAGTGATGAAAACATTACCTATTATGAGTTTGATTCGCGAGCGTGTGAGCCGCCTGTGCCGATGATGAATGCCTTACGGGTACTGGAGTTGGTTGATGATGAATTTAAGCGTATGGTGATGATAAATATGCAAGAGCCGACGGGATTGTATGTAAAACTGCAAGACTATTTCACATGGGAGGTCACACCGCTGGAGCATGGCGATGTGAAGATTGTGTTTCAACGCAAATAGCTAAGCGGATTTTCCTGCTTTGGTATGCTCTTCGAGGCACTCTTGGCACTTTGCCAGTGCCTGGCGTGCTTCGGGAGAAATTTCGCCGTTTTTGGCAATGATATTGGTGCGGATAATGGCATTAATACGTTTAAATATAGTCACAGCAGTGCGCACTGCTTTTTTTGAATCACGGGAGTACTCCTCGTAGTTATCGCCTTCTACATGTAAAATACGCTGCATAATAGCATTGTACTCGTGCATATAGACCTGAAGTGTTCTTAATGTATCGTTTAATGTCTGCGCATATTCGGAGAGCGTTACGGTTTTTTTGGCTTGAATGTTTTTCTGTTCATGAACCTCATTGGCTTTTTCAAGAACTGTTTTGGCTGTTTTGAGGTTACGTTGGGCTTTAATGGCAAGATTGACCAGCAGTACCAGCGTAAAGACCAGCAGGGGCACACCGATGAGTACAATAGCGCCTTTAGTCGGGTCACCGCGATCAGGCGCTAAAAAGTTTCCAAACCATGTTAAAAGCGTATTGAGTTCGGGAGTGTTGGGTATTGTGTCTAAATAGACATTGGCACCGCTGGAGAAGATACCTGCTAGCAACATGGCAAAAAAGGTTAATATTGCCAATAAAAATGCTTTCAATGTTGCACTCAGACCACCGCTTTTGACTGCTTCTACTTCAACTTCGGGAATGGGGTCAAGGGTACTGCGGAACATATGGTCAATATTTTCCAATTCTCCATGACCGATGTTGAGACCGGCATCGTCAAAATCGACGTTTTTGATTTCAAAATAGGTATCATCAAAATCTTTGAGGGTTTTGTTGGTAACTGAGGTGCGCAGCGAAAAGTATTTCTGCAGATTTTCATTGAGTTCGCAACTGCTTTGCTCAAGTTCATTTTCGGCAGTAATAAGAAGCTCTTTAGCTGAGGCGCTTAACTCCTGGGCTTTTTTGTTGGTATGTAACATGATTCTCTCCTCTTCTATTGTACTGTTATTTGGGAAATAAAGCGGAACCCAAACGTACCATGTTGGAGCCGCACTCTATGGCAAGTTCGTAATCGCCGCTCATCCCCATGGAGCAGATATCGCCTTCAATCTGTTCATAAACGCTGCGTGTTGCTTCGAACGAGCGTTGAACGGTTTGGCGGTCATTACTGTGGGCTCCGATGCTCATGACACCGCGCAGGTTGATGTTCGGACACTCTTCAGAAATTTGACGGTACACCTCGACTGCTGCATCGCAATGGACACCGTGTTTGCTTGCTTCATTGGCGCTGTTAATCTGCAGCAGTGTATCAAGCTGCATCTCACGTTCATTGAGACGTTGCTGCAAGGCCTTCGCCAGCTCTATGGAGTCAAGCGATTGAAACAGTGTCGGATCAATCTCTAAAAGCTGATTGATCTTGTTTTTTTGTAGTGTACCGATAAAATGCCACTCCAGCGGCAGCGCATCAAGTGTATCGCTCTTGCTTTTTAGATCTTGTACTCTGTTCTCGCCGAAGGCACGCTGGCCAATATTGTAGAGCGCTTCAATAGCAGCAGTATCACTGTATTTGCTTACCGCTACTATTTTAACAATATGATGACCGCTGATACTCAGCCGTGCCCGCTCAATCGTCTCAATAACTTTATCTACATGTAATTTATATGCTATTTCATTCATCCCATCAACCTGTTAATATCATTAT
>JAJRVF010000126.1 GCA_024277395.1 Campylobacterales bacterium | reverse complement strand
TCGCGTTTCCGGGTGAGAGCGATGCCGACTTTCGAGAGACGATGGAGGTGGTAGAGCAGGTCAGGTTTGACCAGATTTTTAGTTTTAAGTACTCTGCACGTCCTCATACCGAAGCTGAGCATTACACCGATGTGGTAGACAGTGGCATAGCGTCGGAGCGTTTAACGCATCTGCAAAAGGTTCAAGATGCTATTTTGGATGAAAAGAGCCGCCGCTATGTCGGACAGCGTTACCGTGTCTATTTTGAAGAGCTGCGGCAAGACGGCTATGTTGCCGGACGAAGCGATAATAATCTGGCTATTCGTGTTAAAGGAAGTGACGAGCTTTTAGGTACATTTGCCGAAGTAGAGATTACGCAGAGTGCCCGACTCTCACAGATAGGAGAGATTGTTGTCGCTTAAAAAAAAGCTACTTCGCGGCGTTGCCATGGCAGTGCTTCCTCTTTTAGCGAGCTGGTATATGCGGCTTATCTACGCAAGCAATACAAAAATTTTTCATCTGCCCAAACAGATTCCCGAAGAGCCTATTATTTTTGCATTTTGGCATGGTGATTTGCTGATGCAGCCGTTGCTCTATCCCAAAGTACGCAATAATCCTCGCGGCAAAGTGATGATCAGCAACCATTTTGACGGACAGCTTTTAGCAAAAACCGTCCATTTTTTTGGTTTTGAACCCATTTTTTCGGAGCGTAAAAACCCAACGAAGCTCCTGTTTCGTGCACTGCGTTCCATAAAAGAGGGGTATGATGTCGGTATTACGCCTGATGGACCGCGCGGTCCACGATACAAGGCCTCAGACGGTATTGTACTGCTGGCACAAAAAATGAAAGCACCCATTGTGTTTTTTCATTGTGTTCCAAGCAAGTACCGGCAACTGAAGAGCTGGGATAAATTTGTCATTCCCAAAATGTTTGGAACACTGGAGTTCTTTGTTTCTGAACCTATTCATATTGATGCGTTGAGTTTTGAAGAAGCATCACGGCAGATTGAAAAAGGGCTTATGCAACATGCGATTTAGTGTTCTTTGGCTTGGAATCAGTGCTTTTTTAATTGCCTCTATGGTGCTTTACTTTATGTTGAATCCGTCATACGAGCGTTCTCTTGAAGCAAGATTCTATTTTGCTATGGGAGATTACAACAAGGCGCAGACTCTGGCAACAGAAGCTTTTGAACTTAACTCATACAATCGCATGGCAGCTACTATTATGACGCAGAGTCAGGTTGCCATGAAATTTGTTAATTACAACAAGCAGGCCAAAGCGTATATGCAGCGTATTTCAAAGCTTGCCAAAGGTGATGCTGTCAGTGAGTCTGACCGTGCTAAAATTCGTACGATGTGTATTATCATGATAGATGAATATGTTAAAATTTCACCTTCGGTCATTATTGATACGACACTGGTTGAAACATCCAAGCATTATTACGAGAAGTTCGTCGCCCTTTATGAAAAAGTCACTTGAAGAGTATAAAGTCGATTTTTTTGACTATCTTAAGCAGTTTCGAGGATATTCGGAATTAACTGTTAAGACGTATAACGATGTCTTTAAAGAAGCTTTTAATATGATAGAACAAGAGACGCATGAAAACGAGACTGTTTTAAATATTATGGCATATCGTATGAAAATAGCATCACAGCAATCCCGCACCATTGCCAAAAAAATCAGTGCGTTACGCTCCTTTTGTGAGTATTTAAACGATGTGGCGGCTGAGCCGGTATTGCTCCAAGGCGATGAGAGTATTAAAGTGGCGCAAACTCTGCCAAAACCTATTGCCCATGAGCATATTATGCAAGCGGTAGGCCATTGCAAACTGTTTGACAAATGCGTCATTCTTACCCTGTACTTATTGGGGCTGCGTATTTCGGAGCTGGCTTCTTTACGACTTGAAAACATAGCTCAGACAACAGTACGTATTGAGGGGAAAGGAAAAAGAGAGCGGGAAGTACCACTACCGCCATCGCTCAAGGTTTTGTTGGAGCATTATCAAAAAATGGAGACACCTTCTGTGTATCTTTTTGAGAAAGATGGTGAAAAATTAAGGATAAGTAGTTTAAGATATATCGTAACAAAATCGTTTAAAACGATTGGTATTAAAGCAACGCCGCATCAACTGCGCCACTCTTATGCTACCATACTGCTCAATAACAGTGCGCGCATAGCTGATGTTAGTGAGCTTTTAGGGCACGCTTCGATGGTAAGTACGCAGATTTATACCAAGCTTGCCAATGCGACCAAGTTAGAACAATACATCAAAGCGCATCCGCTTTGTAAGGAGATCGATGGGACTCGCTAGAGTGTTTGAACGCTTATATGCCAAAGTGTATGTCGTTATTGTTGTTCTAAAAAAGAAGGTCAATGTCACTACGATGACCGTTCATGGTGAGAGCTCAAAGGTAAATCGGGTAGAGTTTGAGTTATCACAGATAGCATCAGAATTGTATGATTATATACAAGAGGCTGTTGTAGAGACACCCTTTTATTATATTGGCGTCTTGAATAACGGAATTAACCAAGGAGCCATTCCGACATGTCATCGTCATGAAGCATTAAAATATGCAGATATCTCGCTCTCCAAAACCTTATGTATTCGCGGTAGTTACATGCTCTACAGTTCAAAGTATGAGCTGGATTCAATTGAAAAGATGTTTCAAAGTTTTGGTGTGGATTTTATTTTTTCCCCTTTCACGCTGCTTGAACGGCTGTATAAAGATAAAATAGATGCCAAAGCACAGCTCTATATTTTAATATATGACGAGTATCTGGCAATGGCGATTTTTCAGCGGAACACCTTGCTTTTTGCCTCTTTTGAGCATGTTGACAGCGGTGTAACCGATACGGAATTTGATGACAAGGAAGAGGAGGAAGAGGTAGTTTTTGATCTTGAGGAGGAGCACAAAGAAGAGGGTATTAGTATTGATGATCTGGATGCTTTGGATGATCTTTCCGATCTTGAAGACCTTGATGCTATTCATGAATTGGATGAGTTTACCGATGAGACACCGGATTTCTCTTCAAGCCACGATACACAGACTGATGCCATGCAGGTCATTGCCCCCGCTATGGAAGATTTTGGTATGAGTTATGAACAGTTTCTTCGGATTCAAAAACGTCTTGAGTTCTATTATAATGATGAAACCTACTGCAGTGAATTTATAGAGAATGTTTATATTGCCGATGCCAACGATTCAAGCGATGACTTAAAGCGTTATCTGGAAGAGGAGCTTTTTTTAAATGTTGTGATCCGTAAAGTAAACATAGACGATGAGTTGTTGACCCTGAGTATGGAAGAGGTGCAACATGCGTTATAGTTTTATTACACCACGCTCTAAAAAAATAGTAACACCTGAATTAAAACTGGTTTTGTTCTTTTTTGCTATGACACTTTTTATTTTGTTTGTAACATATGGCTTCCTGCTCTATAAAAGTCATCAGTTTTCTCAGGAAGTTATTGCCGTCAATAAGCGTATTTCCGATACTAACAAAAGTATTGTTATGATGCAAAAAGAGATCGCAATTATTAAAAAGAGTGCAGCACACTTTCAAAAAGTTGCTACCTCTAATACCGTGTTAAAAGACAGTATCAAAAATCTTTTTGATCTGGTTCCTGAACGTATCACTCTGTCTAAAGCGGTATTAGAGCAAAATGCATTGATTCTTTACGGTATTACCCCCAATAAAGAGGTGTATGAGTTTTTGCTTCAGGCGCCATTGCGCTCCATATTTCACAAAACCTATAGTGACTTTTATCCGCTAGAAAACGGCTGGTACCGTTTTGTATCAACCAATTATCTCGATGAGGAGGCATTATGAAACTGACGATATCACGACAAAATATCTACTTGCTTGTCCTCTCGGTGGTATTGCTGGTGTTTGTATTGCTATTTGCTTTTTTTGCGCTTATTCCCGAAGGAAAGCATTATCGTATGGAACGACTTGAGATGAAAAAGTATGAGGCAAACGAGGCGCAATACAATCAGTGGCATGATGAGATCTTAGAAGAGCTGCGAACCTTGCAATCGCATAACAAACATCTTATTGCCGCATATGACAATACATTTAATGCAGAGCGCTTTGTCAAAATGAATAGTATCTATTTCGAGAGTCTGCAGCTGCAAAAAATCACCTCCAAAGAGGATGAAGATGGCTTTAGTGTATATGAAGTAAATGCCACCTCAAAAATTGATTCACCCGGTAGTTTTTATGCATTTATAGAGGGGATTAATAAGAGTGACTGGATTATTAATGCCAACTTTCCTATTCGTTTTGAGCGTGAGGGGAATGTTATTACATCAACATTTACACTGAAAATATTTGCTAATTTACAAGAGAAGTGAGCGAACGCACTCAAAACTCTCAGGGTCACTGTAGAGGTAGGGACGCAGCTTGGGTTCAATCTTGAGCCGGCGGCACTGCTCTTTAAATGCTTTACTCATTGGAATGCGCAAATACGGGGCAATAAAGCAGTAGTTTCGGGTCATTGCAACCACGTAGGTGCGGGCAACAACCAAGGTATCAGCAGACTTTAAAATTGTGCGCTCATATTGCGAAACAACGCAGCCGTGTTGTTTGAGAACGGCGTCGACAGCAATGAGTGCAGCACGTCGATGTGAGGGAAGTGCAAAGTAGCTAAGCTGATTGACCTCTACAATTTTGGTCTTTTCTGTAATTACGGCACGATCTTCGTCTAGGTATTGAAAACTTTTGGCAATGCCGCCGGCGTATTGCTGTAGCAGAGGTGTTGCATGGTGTTTTCGAAAAGCGTTCCGTTGAAAGCGGGTGTCGGTATTGCTCTCATCAATAAAATACTCAATTGCATGCTGCTTTAAATAGTGTTGTATAGCATCTGAATTTACATGTAAAAGAGGACGAATCAGGGTGTAGTCGTCGCGCGGCTCAATCGTGCGCATTCCTACAAGCTCATAGAGTCCCGAGCCTTTGCACAGCTGCATTAACAGCCACTCGAAACGGTCATTAAGTTGATGGGCGGTGATGAGATTGTCATAGCGGTATTGCAGCATGATTTCATGAAAAAATGCATAACGGGCCGTACGGGCGCGGTGTTCAAAGTTTGCCGAATCTAGGGAAATGCGCCGGGTATAACATTTTTTTTGATGCTGCGCAGCAAGGGTTTTGGCATGTTGCTCTTCAACATCACTTTGGAGTCGTCTGCCGTAGTTGACATGAATAATATCAAAGGTTGTGTTGTGGGTGACGAGCAGATGAAACAGGGCACTTGAATCGCTGCCGCCGGAAAATGCCAAAAGATTTTTTTTGTGGCGAAGGGCACGGTGCGCTTCAGGATTTAAGGACACAAGCAAGCAGTTTTTCCCCGGCAATATCGGTGATACGAGCGCGATAGATCACGCCAAACTCCAGTGCCTCGTCAGACTCATGTTCATTGACATAGATCTCTCCGTCAATCTCAGGTGCCCACAGCAGGGCGCGCGCACTGAAAAGGTAGTCGTGC
>JAJRVF010000125.1 GCA_024277395.1 Campylobacterales bacterium | reverse complement strand
TAGAGTATGAAGTATTTATTAGTGCCAAGCCTGGTGAAGAGGGAACGGTGACGGTTGAAGTGCCAAGCCGATTTAGTGCAGAATTAAATTAAGGAGAACGAGTGAAAAAATTAGTACCATTTATAGTGGCGCCGTTATTGGTATTGTCGCTACATGCGGGTGATTGGAAAACCCAATCATTGGTAGGGATTGAAGGAGGCGTGAGCTCTTTTGATTTAAACAACAACACGGGTGCGCCAAGTGACTCTCAGAGTCCGGCGTCTATTGGTTTGAAAATTGGTGCTGAGGCGCAAACCTACCGTATTTTTTTAGGCGGACGTACCTACAGTGTTAATGATCAGTTCGACTATGCTAACTCATTTGGAGCCGAATTGCAGTATCTGTTTCGTTTTTCGTCACACTTTAATATTTTTGCAGGCATCAATGCAGGTATTATGAATATGGAATTTGATGATGCCTTTGGAAATGTCCGTGAAATCTCGCAAGGCTATTTCGGTGGTGATCTTGGGGCGAACTTCTCACTAAATCATAACTTTGATATTGAAGTCGGTGTGCGTTACATGAACCTGAACGCCGAAAATACCCATTATGTCGATGACGGTACCGGTACCAAAACTCCTTACACATACGATATTGACAATATGGTGACAACGTATGTGAGTCTTGTTTATAAATTTAAGATTTAACTGCCATGAGCAGATTGCTGCAATCTGCTCAAATAGTTTTCTGTTTCAAATCCCCAGATAATTTGCTTACATAACGTCGTTGACGATAGTGTTAATATACATGTAAATTTAAAATTTTTGGCACTATTATGCAATAGGGCAGCGTTTTCTCTTTGTAAACAAAAGCAAAATCCAAGGAAATTTTTAGTACAATTGCGAGCTTTTATCTGGTGTAAACCGGTTAAAACTAAACAGGTATCTGCCAAACGTCGGTGTGATCTCTTTGAAAAAATAGAGAAGATTATGCGGCAGTACTGACGAGAACCGACAATATCTCTGGCAAAATATGCCTTTAAAGGACCTATTTATGGTAACTATGAAAGACCTATTGGAGTGTGGTGTACACTTCGGACACCAAACGCGTCGCTGGAACCCAAAAATGAAAAAATATATTTTCGGTGTTCGTAAAAACATTTACATTATTGATCTGCAAAAGACCTTACGCTACTTCCGTAACACTTACCAGATTGTACTTGATGCTGCGGCTGAAGGACAAACCATTCTGTTTGTCGGTACGAAAAAACAGGCACGGGCATCGGTTAAAGATGCTGCTGTTAGCTGTGGTATGCCTTACATTGACAACCGTTGGCTAGGAGGGATGCTAACCAACTTTCCGACCATTCAAAAATCTATGCGTAAATTAGAGATTATTGAAAGCATGCAAGAGAGCGGACAGATTGACCTCTTGACAAAGAAAGAGGCACTCATGATGAGCCGTCAAAAAGAGAAGCTGAATTCTTACTTTGGCGGAATTCGCAATATGAAAAAACTGCCTGACATGCTCTTTGTTATTGATGCGGTTAAAGAGCACATTGCTGTTAATGAGGCCCGTTGTCTCGGTATTCCCGTTGTGGCACCGCTTGATACCAACTGTGACCCTGACCTTATTACCTATCCTATTCCGGGGAATGACGATGCGATTCGTTCTATTCAACTTTTTTGTCGTGAAATGGCCGAAGCCATTAACGAAGGAAAAGCCCTTCGTGACGGTGGTTCGGACGATGAGGAAAGTGAAAGCGAGGCAGCCGCTGAAACAACAGAACCCGCAGTAGAAGAGGCGGCGGCAGAGGCACCGACGGAAGCAGTAGAATCCACAGTAGAAAAAGTAACGACAGAGGAAGCGTAATTATGGCAGTAACAGCAGCAGATGTAAAAAAATTGCGTCAGGCGACCGATGCACCAATGATGGATTGCAAAAAAGCGCTAACCGAATGTGAAAACGATTTTGACAAAGCCGTAGAGTGGCTGCGTGAGCGTGGCGTTGCCAAGTCGGCAAAAAAGGCCGACCGCGTAGCGGCAGAAGGGTCAATTGGTTTGAAAATCTCAGCCGACAACCGCAGAGCCGTACTGGTAGAGGTAAACTCTGAGACGGATTTTGTAGCACAAAATGACGGTTTTAAAGATCTGGTTGCCAAAACAGTGACTCAAGCGTTTGAGACTCAAGCCGAAACCACAGAGGCATTGCGTGAGACTGAACTTGAAGGCAGAGCATTTAGCGCGTATTTTGATGAGACGGTAGCAAAGATCGGTGAGAAAATTGAAGTGCGCCGTATTGCAGCACTTAGCGGCAAGGACAATGTTATTGTCAACGGTTATGTCCACTCCAACACGCGCATTGGCGTCATTGTGGCTATTGAGTGCGATTCGGCCAAAACGGCAGAAGCGATGATTCCGGTTGCCAAGCAAGTGGCCATGCATGCCTCGGCAATGAAACCGACAACACTAAGCTATAAAGATTTTGATGCGGATTACGTCGAAGAAGAGACCAAAGGGCGCATTGAAGCGATTAAAACAGAAAATGAAGAGCGTGCCCGCTTGAAAAAGCCGTTGATCAATGTTCCCCAATACATTTCACGATGCCAATTGAGCGATGCGGTATTGGCAGAAGCCGAAGCCAATATTAAAGCAGCGCTGAAAGAGCAGGGCAAACCGGAAAAGATTTGGGATAAAATTGTTCCGGGTCAGTTAGCACGTTTCATTACCGATAATACCACGCTCGATAAAGAGCAGGCACTGCTTGACCAAGATTATGTTTTAGACGATAAGATGACAGTTGCCCAAGCCGTAGCTGCTGCTGCAAAAGCAGTCGGCGGTACGGCAGAGGTTGTGGCATTTGTTCGCCTTGAAGTCGGTGAAGGTATTGAGAAGAAAGCCGATGATTTTGCTGCTGAAGTAGCGGCGCAAATGGCGTAAAACTTCATTTATGACTACACGCTACGGCTGCGCTCCGCAGCCGTAGAACCTCCTTTTTGGCATTACTCTCTGTATATACATGTAACACTTTTCATACGGCTTTTTAGAAGATATGTTTGTCAAAGTTTTAGGCTACATACTCAACTGATCTGTCAACACCAGACGGGACATTTT
>JAJRVF010000124.1 GCA_024277395.1 Campylobacterales bacterium | reverse complement strand
ATTCGAACCCTCGGTACCGTTACCAGTACGCATCCTTAGCAGGGATGTGGTTTCAGCCAGCTCACCCACCTGTCCAATCGTTGTAAAAAGAGGTTGTAATTTTACTCATATAACATAATAGTGAGCTTAAAACCCCCAAAGAGCTTACAATTTCCTTAAAATTTTCTCAACTACTGCAGCAGGGTCATCTGCTTGGTAAACAGGTCGCCCCACGACAATAAAGTTCACGCTCTCCTGCTTGGCCATGGCAACGGTTGCAACCCGTTTCTGATCGTCAGCAGCTTCACCAAAAGGGCGAATGCCCGGTGTTAACGTGACAAAATTCTGATGCGTCAGTGCTTTGATGGAAGCGCTCTCAAACACGCTGCAGACCACACCGTCGAGTCCGCTCTCATACGCATCCGTAGCAAACCGGTCGGCCTTACTTGCAATATCGCTTCCATACACGGCTTGAAAGCCTGCCTCGTCAAACGATGTCAATGCAGTAACGGCTAACACAAGCGGACGTTTAGGGTAGGTGCTCAAACGCTCCATCACCGTCTGCATAGCTCTCTTGCCCGCTGAGGCATGAATGTTAAACATATCTACATGTAAATCCATAATCGACTCTGCCGCATCGGCCATGGTATTGGGAATGTCATAAAGTTTCAAGTCTAAAAAAATTTTAAAATTGGGATTAATGGCCTGAATGGCATGAATAAAAGCGTTACCGTCACGAATATACGATCGCAATCCGATTTTCAACCAAACATCATGTGATGTTAAGGTTGTTGCCAACTCCAAATTCTCTTCTTGCGTGGGAAGATCCAAAGCTACACACAGCTCCATAATACCCCTTTTCATCTGTTCCTGACAGTATAATAAAATGTTTATTAGAAAAAAGAAAATTTACATGTAAAAAAGGATTTACATGTAAATGGCAACAGTGCGGCAATTTACGTATTGACCGCGTTTTGAATCTTCTCAACAACCGACGGATCTTCAAGTGTTGAGATATCTTGCGTAATTGCTTCGCCTTTGGCAATGGCGCGTAAAATACGGCGCATGATTTTACCCGAACGTGTCTTTGGCAGTCCCGGAACAAAAACAATATCATCACACAGTGCAATATTTCCGATCTCTTGCTTAATAATATTGTTAATCTCTTTCGTCAGTTCCATGTTTCTACCCGTGACAGTATCATTCTTCATAATAACATAGGAAAAAATACCCTCCCCTTTGAGATCATGCGGCTTGCCGACAACAGCCACTTCGGCAACACCCTCATGTTTATTAATGGCCGCTTCCACTTCTGCAGTTCCCATACGATGCCCGGAAACATTAATTACATCATCGGTACGTCCGGTAATAGTAATGTAGCCATCCTCATCATACACAGCACCGTCACCGGTAAAGTAAACGGCTCTACCCTCTTTTTTGACATCACCGAAATAGGACTTTTTAAAACGCTCTTCATCACCCCAAACACCGCGTATCATCGCCGGCCATGGACGGGTGACACACATATAACCGCCTTCGCCTGCTTCAACTTTCTCGCCCGTTTTGGGGTCTAAGATCTCTGCCATAATACCCGGAAGCGGGAACGTGGCACATCCGGGTTTAATAGGTGTTGCACCCGGAAGCGGTGAGACAATATGGCCACCCGTCTCGGTCTGCCAATAGGTATCGACAATAGCACATTTAGAATTGCCGACATCCTCATAGTACCACTTCCATGCAGGAGGATCAATAGGCTCGCCCACGGTTCCAAGTACTTTTAAAGAACTTAAATCATACTTTTTCGGTTCATCATTGCCCATTTTATGCAGTACACGAATTGCTGTCGGCGCCGTATAAAACTGGTTAATCCGGTACTCCTCTACCATCTTCCACGGACGACCGGCATCGGGATAGGTCGGTACTCCCTCAAACATCACCGTCGTTGCTCCCATGGCCAGCGGGCCGTAAACAATGTACGTATGTCCGGTAATCCAGCCTACGTCGGCCGTACACCAGTAAATATCACTCTCTTTTACATCAAAAACCCACTCCATGGTCATCTGCGCCCAAAGAATGTAACCGGCACTATTATGCTGAACCCCCTTGGGTTTTCCCGTAGAACCGGAGGTATAAAGCAAAAAGAGCGGATCTTCACTCTCCATAATTTCAGGTTCACAGTGAATGGACTGTTTTACAATCAGATCGCTGTAAGAGACATCACGCCCTTCAACCCAAACAATCTCCTCACCGTTACGCTCAACCACACAGACCTTCTCTACCGGCGTGTCGCCTTCTAGGGCTTTGTCAACAACGGGTTTGAGCATATAAGGCTTGTTCTTGCGGTATGCTCCATCAGCCGTAATCACCACTTTGGCTTGCGCATCAGCAATTCTATCGCGCAATGCTTCTGCCGAAAACCCGCCGAACACAATGGAGTGAATGGCACCCAAACGCGCACATGCCAGCATGGCGTACGCCGCTTCAGGAATCATCGGCATATAGATGACAACACGGTCACCTTTGCGTACGCCAAATTCATTTTTAAGCATATTGGCAAAACGGTTAACGCTGTTATGCAGCTCCATATAGGTAATGGTCTGCTTATCGCCGCGATCCCCTTCAAAAATAATGGCGGCTTTGTTTTTTCGTGTCTGCAGATGGCGGTCAATACATTGAACCGAAACATTCAGCCTGCCCCCTCCAAACCACTTTACGAAAGGAAAATCACTCTCATCCATTACCGTGTCAAAAGGGGTCTGCCATGTAATTTTTTCTTTGGCAAAATGTCCCCAAAACCCTTCATAATCTTCAGTCGCCCACGCTTGAAGTGTTTCATATTCACACATATTTTTAATGCGCGCTGACGCAGCAAACTCACGATTGGGTTTATAAACCGGTTTCTTCATCTCACTCATGTTGTTTCCTTTTGCATCGTTATCTTAACCGCATTGTATCAGTAGCACGATAACATTGTCCTCATATCTCAAGAACTTTTTTGAAAATTTGGCACGATTGTATCAAAGCGTAAATCAATGTTTCCTTGAATGATTGCAACAACCTTTTTGTAGCCTAAAAGCTTTAAGCTTTGGCTTTTAGTGCGCCGACGCACCCTCTGAACCGATACCCGTTTGTGAACGAATATTTTGCGCCTCAAAAGCGGCACGTTCATGCTCAGCCGCGTCACTTTTATCGGTAATGGAAAAGAGATAAATTGACACAAACGCCACACTTACGGAAAAGAGAGCGGGATACTTGTACGGAAAGATCGGTTCGGCATATCCTAAAATCTGCACCCAGACAATAGGTCCGAGTATGACCAGTATGACCGCCGTTGCCAAACCGAGGCTGCCGCCAATGACCGCTCCTCGTGTGGTCAGCTTTGACCAATAGATAGAGAGAAACAAAATAGGGAAATTCGCCGAAGCGGCAATGGCAAAGGCCAAACCGACAACAAAGGCAATATTCTGTTTCTCAAACATAATGCCCAAAGCAATGGCAATCACTCCCAAGCTCACTGTAGCGATCTTGGAGACCCGCATCTCTGCCATACTCTCAGCATTGCCTTTTTTATATACCGACGCATACAGATCATGCGAAATGGCCGAAGCTCCCGCAAGGGTCAACCCCGATACAACTGCTAAAATAGTCGCAAATGCCACCGCCGAAATGAACCCTAAAAAAAGATCCCCTCCGACGGCATGACTCAGGTGAATAGCGGCCATATTGCTGCCGCCTAAAATCGGTGAGCCTCCCTCTACCGCCTGTTTGGCCACGTCCAAATACTCAGGATTGGTAAAGACCATAACGATGGCACCAAAACCGATAATAAAGGTCAAAATATAAAAATAGCCAATAAATCCTGTCGCATAAAACACTGATTTTCGTGCCTCTTTGGCATCACCAACGGTGAAAAATCGCATGAGAATATGTGGCAGACCTGCCGTACCAAACATCAATGCAACCGCCAGTGAAATTGCAGAAACGGGGTCACTCACCAGTCCACCCGGACTCATAATCTCCTCTCCTTTAAGATCAACCGCAGCTTGAAACAGTGCATTAAAACTAAAGTCGTAATGTACCATTACGGCAACCGCCATAAAAGTCGCTCCCGAGAGCAGCAGAAATGCTTTAATTATCTGCACCCATGTGGTTGCCAGCATCCCACCGAACGTGACATACAAGATCATCAATACCCCGACCAGCACAACAGCCGCTTCATATTGAAGCCCAAAAAGCAGTTCAATCAACTTGCCTGAGCCGACCATCTGAGCAATCAGATAGAGAATGACCGTTGCAATAGAACCCGATGCCGCCAGTATACGAATGGGTATTTGTCGCAGACGGTACGCCGCGACATCGGCAAAGGTGTATTTCCCCAGGTTTTTCAACGGTTCAGCAATTAAAAAAAGAATGATTGGCCAGCCTACCAAAAAGCCAATAGAGTAAATCAACCCGTCATATCCTTTCAGATAGACCAGACCCGAAATACCCAAAAAAGATGCTGCCGACATATAATCACCCGCAATCGCCATACCGTTTTGAAATCCGGTAATCCCGCCGCCTGCCGTGTAGAAATCTTTTGCTGTTTTGGTTTTTTTGGCCGCCCAGTAGGTGATGAGCAGCGTTCCGCCGACAAACAGTAAAAACATAATAATAGCCGCCGTATTGAGTGGTTGCCGTTCCGCGTCACCTTCAATGGCTCCAGCAGCCATGAGCGATGTTGCAAATATTGAAACAGCAAATAACGCATACTTCATGATGTCATATCCCGTCGCATATTCTCTTTAATCTGATGGCTCAGATCATCAAACTCGCCATTGGCGCGTCGCACATATATACCGGTCAGTACAAAAGCGAATACTATAACAAAAATACCCACAGGAATCCCTACCGTCGTAACATTGCCCTCGCCTAAAGGGGTTCCCAGCAGCGAAGGGGCAAACGCTATGCTCAAAATGAATAAAAAATAGACCAGAAGCATAGCAACGCTCAGTCGTACGGCAAAGCCGCGCCGCTTGGTTACGAGTTCCCGATAGGAAGGGTCGGCTTTAATGGCTTCAATCATCTCTTGTGTCATCATATGCTCCTAAAAAAGTGTAGTGTACAATAAAAAGCATTTTGGTTCAAATAGAGTGTGCCTACCGATTATTTCCCTATTTTAAACATATTTTTTACCTATAATGAGGTAAACTACTGAAGACAACACACCCATTTCAATAGTTAAAGAAACCATTATGTATCGAACGGTAGATGCGCAGTATCTTCAAAGTATTCCTCTTTTTCATGACTTAAGTCAACATGAATTGGAACAGTTATGCAGTATTATTAAAGAGAAATCTTTTGCCAAAGGGGAGATTCTGCATTACGAAAAGGATAAACAGTCTGACATATACTACCTTAAAACCGGATTGCTTAAAGTCTATAAAATTGACCGTTTTGATAATGAAGTTTTTATGTACAACCTTTTTAACAATACTCTTATTTCAGAGATTACCGACTTCGAAAAAGCAGGCTGTTTTGCCAATGCCGAATTTGTTGTTTCCAGTGACGTACTGGTCATTGACTTTGAAGGTTTTAAAGCCATTTACGAACAAAGCCCCCGATTGATGATGCAGCTGCTCAAAGAGTTCGCCAAAAAAAGCAAAATGATGCAGTGTATTATTAACAGAGAAATTGTTTTTGACGGTACGGCAAAAGTCGCTTTTATGCTAATAAACGATTTAAAAAGTTTTAACAGTTTGAAAAAAACCGACATCGCCTACATGCTCAATATTCAGCCTGAAACCCTCTCGCGTATTTTAAAAAAGTTGACGCGCAACGAGATGATTGTAAACCGTGAGGGCACTATTTACATTAATGATCAAGAGGCTCTTCGAGCCATTTTTGAGTAAGGGAGCAGACTATGACCAAGATTACATCACAAATCAAATTCATCGGAGGCATACTCTCGCTGATCATTGTCTTTATTGTGCTCATCACCATTTACATAAACCATACATCTGCACAAGACTCCATGGTCATTAATGTAGCGGGAAAACAACGTATGCTGACACAAAAAATTACCAAAGAGGTCTTTTGGCTTCAACACCACAGCAGTGATGAATATGCGACACTAGATGCCTCCATTGACGAATTTGAACACTCGCTCAATGACCT
>JAJRVF010000123.1 GCA_024277395.1 Campylobacterales bacterium | reverse complement strand
GATTCTCAAAATATTCCATGGAAAACTAGCCTTGACTCCAAACAATTTAATCATGAAAATATACGTCGTGTCTCCATTGATAAATTTTATGCATTAGTAACCGGCGATACAAATGCTTTTAAAAAACTGTGTGATATTTTACCTGCAGTTCTGCATGATGTCATCGCACAACAAAGTGAACCGACACTTCACAACAGCGTTCTGAACGAACTGCGTGCGATGTCACCCAACAGCCTGCTTCAAAGTCTCTACCTCCTCTCATTTAAAAAATATGACGGATTCCACTAAAATACACACTACAACTGCTTTTAAACCGTTCTGGTTTATAATAAATCAGATACACAATCACAAGGAGTAGCTGTGGGAACCAAACGCGATATGATTGAAGACGAATTCAAAGACGATGCCAAACTCGAAGAGTTGGTACACGAGGAGCGTCGAAAGAAAAAAAGCAAGAAAAAAAATGCTGACAAACGTGGTAAGAAAAAAGGGAAAAAGCGCGTCGCAGTTTGGGTTAAAGAGGAGGTTTTGGAGTATGAAAAAGAGCTGCGAACCCTTCAAATCGAGCTTTTAAAAATGCAAAATCATCTCAAAGACGAAGGAAAAAAACTGCTTATGATCTTTGAAGGACGCGATGCGGCAGGAAAAGGGGGGACAATTAAGCGCATTACTGAACATATTAACCCTCGGGGTGCGCGTGTCGTTGCCCTCAACAAACCTTCTGACACGGAACGCTCTCAGTGGTATTTTCAACGCTATGCTTCTCACTTGCCATCATCCAGTGAAATTGTCCTCTTCGACCGAAGCTGGTACAACCGCGGCGGAGTAGAACCGGTCATGGGATTTTGTACGCAAGAAGAACATAAAGAGTTTTTACATGAAGTACCCGAGTTTGAGCGTATGCTTGTCAACTCAGATATTATCTTGTTTAAGTTTTATTTTTCAGTCTCCAAAGAGGAGCAGGCACGTCGCTTTGAAAAACGCAAAACCGATCCGCTCAAACAGTACAAACTCTCTCCCGTCGATCAAAAGTCCCAAGAGCTGTGGGATAAATACACCATTGCCAAATACTCCATGCTCCTGGCCTCTCATACCACCCATGCTCCATGGACGGTCATTAAATCCGATAATAAGAAAAAAGCACGCATCGAGTGCATCAAACATATTTTACGCAATATTGACTACCCTGACAAAATTTCCAAAAAAGATCTCAGAGCCAATAAAGATATTCTATTTTCTGGCGATATTGAGATAAAGAATATGGAAAACAACATGTCTTTGAAAAAAAATGAGATGAGAGGAATAATGGAATGAAACATCTTTTTTTAATCACTCTGACACTATTGTCGATCGCCGCTTTCCAGAGCGGTTGCGAGCGCAACGACTACCAGCATCCGCTGCACCGCAATAAATAACTTAAATAAAAGAGAGTATTTCCGCTTCAATATTCTCTTTTTCAATCACCGTCGTGTGAACGACCTTTTTAGTAAAAAGCGTTTCTATCATCGTTGGTATCGGCACCTTTGCCGCTTTGGAGATTGATGCCAATGCGACACTGTCGTGAGCATCTTCCTCACCGGTCAGGGCGTTAGCAATCGTGGGAGAAAATTTTGTCCATTCCGCTGTAGAGTACGCAATCATCACTAAATCTTTTTCTCTGCACGTTTCATACGTCTTAAAACAGGTCGCCGTATGCGGATCCATCAGGTAACCCGATTCAAATGCCTCTTTAATATAGGCTTTGCCTTCATCATCGCTACAGTAGTCTGCTGCAAAAACAGCTTGAAGTTTACACAACTCCTCTTCGGTAAGTCGGTACACCTTGCTGGTATCAAGTTCATGCATCAGTTCACGGGTACGATCTGCTCCATAAAGCGCGTACAACACGCGCTCTACATTGGATGATTTTAAAATATCCATGGCCGGAGAGGTTGTTAAAATGAGTTCGCTCTCACGCATATCATATACGCCGGTACGAATAAAACGGGTCAAAATATTATTTTCATTGGAGGCTATCACCAGCTTTTCAACCGGCAATCCCATCTGCATCGCATAAAATGCCCCCAGTACATTGCCAAAATTGCCGCTTGGCACGTTTAAATACACCGTCTCGCCCATGTCAATAACATCATGACGTACCAACTCAAGATAGCTGTGAATATGATAGATAATCTGAAAAATAATCCGTCCGAAATTAACTGAATTTGCAGCAGAGAGTGCAATGTTCTTTGTCTGAAGCGTCTGCTTAAAACTCGTTGACGCCAATAACATTTTCAAGGCGTTTTGCGCATCATCAAAATTTCCTTGAATTCCAATAACTTTTAAATTCGGTGCCGCTTCCGTTACCATCTGAAGCCGCTGCACATCCGATGTGCCGTGTGCCGGATAGAGACACACCACCTTTACATTAGTCTGATTTTTAAAAGTCTCAAGTGCTGCAGGTCCCGTATCTCCGCTGGTTGCCGCTAAAACAAGATAGTTTTCGTTGCGCGCTTGTGCAATAGCAGAGAGAACCTTGCCAAAAGGCTGCAGCGCCATGTCTTTAAACGCACGGGTCGGTCCATGATAGAGTTCGCTAACATAAAGATCGTCCTTTACCTTCACTACGGGAACGGGATTTTTGGGATCATCAAAAGCATCATAGAGTGCCAAAGCATCATCAATGACATGACCTTCAACATCAATATTAAATACATGTAAAAAATCGCGTGCCAGCTCTTTATAGTGGGAGTGGCGATGGCGCTGTAAAAACTCCAAACCCAGCTGAGGAAGTGTTTCGGGTACATACAGACCTCCGAACGAGGCAATCGGACTTAAAATGGCCTCAGAAAAGGTCACCTTGAGCGGGTGGATTCCGTCATTTCCGCGTGTTTCTATAAAGTTCATGGTCACTCTTAGTTAAATTTTTTGCCATTATAGCTAAAAACGCTTAGTGTATGCATGGCAGTAGGGCTCTTTGTGATGTTTGTCGTAGTAATCTTGGTGATAGCTTTCAGCTTTGTAAAACGTAGTATACGGCAACACTTTCGTAGCTACATCGTAACCCCTCTCCTGTAACAGTGTTATAAGTTTGTTAACTTCACGGCGCTGCTGCTCATTGGCATAAAACACTGCTGAGCGGTATTGTGCACCAATATCGGGGCCTTGCCCGTTACGTTGCGTCGGATCATGAATTTCAAAAAAAGCCGCGCAATTGTCTCATAACTAACGCGCTTGGGATCAAACGTCACTTCAACACTTTCATAATGCCCCGTATTGTTCGCTATCACATCGCGATAAGTCGGGTTCGCCGTATGGCCTCCCATGTAACCTGAAACTACAGACACCACACCGTCTAACTTCTCCAAATGGTACTCCACACCCCAAAAACAACCACCGGCAAAGTAGGCTTTTTGCAATACACTCTCTTTAGCGCTTCCGTAAAGAAACACTAATAATAGATGAAATATAACGATACTTCGCATCATAGCATGCCACTCCGTTTTTCACTTGTATTACAGTATAGAATAT